>NZ_JBWKIR010000090.1:0-1046 GCF_056432605.1 Streptomyces sp. NPDC045022 | reverse complement strand
TCAACCACAACCCACAACTGCCATGGTCCTTCCTCGCCCACACCGGACTCACCATCCACCCACCACACCCACTGAACTTACGAAAAGATCAGTAAAACGTCATCTCATTTGGCGAGTTTGCGGTAGCAGATGAGTGTGCAAGCGATGCTGGTGAAGGCGAGGAAGTGCTCGGCTTTGCGCTCGTAGCGTCGGTGGAGGCGGCGGCAGCCGACGAGCCAGGCCATGGTGCGCTCGATGGTCCAGCGGTGGCGGCCCAGCCGCTGCGAGGTCTCGACACCCTTGCGGGCGATACGGTGCCTGATACCGCGCCCGCGTAACCATCGCCGCAGGTGGGAGTAGTCGTATCCCTTGTCGGCGTGAAGCTTTCCCGGCCTGCGTCGTCGGCTTCCTCGACGGGAGCGGATCGGCGGTATGCCCTTCACCAACGGGATCAGAGCCTGGCTGTCGTGCAGGTTCGCCCCGGAGATTCAGACGGACAGAGGCAGACCGGTCCGTTCGGTGATCAAGTGGATCTTCGCCCCGTACTTGCCCCGGTCGACAGGATTCGGACCTGTCAGGTCCCCCTTTTCATGGCCCGCATGTTCACCGAGTCGATCGCACAGCGGGACCAGTCCAGCTCGCCGCGGGAGCCGAGCTCATCGAGGACCAGGCGGTGGAGCTTGGCCCACACCCTGGCCTTCGTCCACTCGGCGAAGCGCCGGTGGGCCGTCGCTCCGGACGGTCCGAATGACGCTGCCGGCAGCTGCTGCCATGTGCAGCCTGAGGTGGCCACGAACACGATGGCAGCCAGCACTTCGCGGTCACCATGGCGCCGTCGCCCACCGCCCTGAGGCCGCGTCGGTGCCTCCGGCACCACGCGTTGGAACAGGTCCCACAATTCGTCCGGCGCCAGCCGCTCAACGATCCCCACCACGGCCGACAGCCTACCGAACACGCCAAATGAGATGGCTCTTACTGATCTTTTCGTAAGTTCAGTGGGTGTGGTGGGTGGATGGTGAGTCCGGTGTGGGCGAGGAAGGACCATGGCAGTTGTGGGTTGTGGTTGA
>NZ_JBWKIR010000089.1:0-1091 GCF_056432605.1 Streptomyces sp. NPDC045022 | reverse complement strand
TCACAGCGAGTTGGGTACGGATCTCGTCCGGGATGCGCATACCACATCAACGAGCCACGGGACGGGAAGCAACACCTTGATGATCTGCAAGCCCTTAGGGGGCCGAGTTTCGCTCAGGAGGGGACTACTGGAAGACGTGGGCGAGGCATTGAGGGAACAGACGAGGGACAGTGCGCGCATGAAGCAGCTCCTTACGCCAGGGTGATACCCGAGGTCAGCAGCGGTGCAGTGACAGCGCGAGAGTTCCCCTCTGGTGCGAGTTGACCCTGGGTCCTGGGGGTCTGCCGTGGCGGAACGCGGGGAGTGCCGAATCCGTCGTTCTTGCGCCACAATGCAGCGTCACGCCGTCACGGAGGGGCTGTCATGGTGAGAAAGCGTGCGTCTTGGGCGGGCGGAGCCCTCGGGGTAGTGGTCGTGACAGTCGTCGTGTGCGGCGTGTCCGCGTGTTCCGGTAGGTCGCAAGTCGATTGCTCCGGTGGCGCGTACGAAGCGGAGTGCCATCCCGTGTACTGGCCGCCGACGAGTACGAGGTCCGCCACGGTGTCACCGCCGGCTGTGCAGACTCCGACGGGCCCCTGCCCCTCGGACTGGAGCGATGTCTGGAAGCGCGTGCACGACAGGAAGTGGGACCAGGCCTGCCCGCTCCCCAGTTCCTTGCCCTCCGACGTGCCATCCACCTTGCCAGGGCTACCGGCCGACGGGGCAGAGATGACTCGATGAAGAGTCCAGGAGGTACGGACTGTTTCTCACCGGCCAGATCACGGCTCACGGCCTGGCAGACCTTCGTCATCGCCCGCCCCACCTCGCGCAGGATGCCGAGGGTCAGGCCGCCGACGCCCGCGGCCACCGTGGCCCTGGCTCCGTCGTTGACTTCCTTCTTTCAGGGGACACCTCCCGGTGAAGCGATGTCCACCCGGTTTCAGCCCAGGGAGGTTGCGGCGCGCCTGGCCGTCCATCGCACGGGCACCTGCCGTCGGGCTCCTAGGGCCTGTGTGGCGTTGTGATCAGCCAGTTGCCTTCAGCAGGTCGTTGATCCAGATCATTGAGGCACGGAGGTGGAGGCCGGCGAGGTAGCTCTCGGGCGACTTGTC
>NZ_JBWKIR010000088.1:0-1133 GCF_056432605.1 Streptomyces sp. NPDC045022 | reverse complement strand
AGAGGTCGTTTTCACCTTAAATGCCTTGGTATCGGAGGATTTCTGTAGTGCCGGATGGCGGTGCGGAAAAGGCGGCAGATGCGGTCGGGGCTTCTGGTCCGAGTGGGGTGAAGGGTGGGGCGGGATGCTGCTTGTTCCTGTCTCATCCCAGGAACGCCCCGTCTGTCGTCATGGCTGCGTGCTTCCGTCGTCGCCGCTGTGCGCCTGGGCGCACTCGGTCCGCGGCGGTACGACGGAAGCATGTCGCCGCGACGTCCTTACCCGAGTGATCTGTCCGATGCCCGCTGGGAGTTGGTCGAGCCGGTGCTCTCTGCCTGGCGCTTCGAGCGCCGTGGCAGAGCTCTGGACTTCGGCCGGCCACCCGAGCATGACCTGCGCGACATCATGGACGCGATCTTGTATGTGGACCGCACCGGCGTCCAGTGGCGCTACCTCCCGCATGACTTTCCGCACTGGAACACGGTCTACGGCTACTTCGCCAGGTGGCAGCAGGAAGGTGTGTTCGCCCAGCTCAACGGCTTGCTCAGGCAACTCTTACGACAGAAGGAAGGGCGGGAGGTTGAACCGTCGGCCTGCGTGATCGACGCGCAGAGCGTGAAAACGTCCACCAACGTGCTCGCCGCCGGTCAGGGCATCGATGCCGGGAAGAAGATCGTCGGGCGGAAGCGGAGCATAGTCACCGACACGATCGGCCTTCTCCTCGCGGTGCTGGTCACCGCGGCGAGCGTGCAGGATTCCGTGGCCGGCACCCAGCTCCTGGACCGGGTCGCCGCCGAACATCCCCGCGTCCGCAAGGTGTGGGTCGACGGCGGCTACCGCCAGCACCTCGTCGAGCACGCTGCAACCCTCGGCATCGACATGGAAATCACTCAACGCACGCCCGGGACCAGGGGATTCGCCCCTGTCCCCAAGCGGTGGACGGTTGAGCGGACCTACGGCTGGCTCATGCTCCACCGCCGCTTGGCCCGCGACTACGAAACCCACCCGCACCGATCCGAAGCCATGATCCACCTCGCCATGACCGACCTCATGGCCCGCCGCCTCACCGGCGAGAACACCATCTCCTGGCGTGACCCGACATCACGCAGCCAAAGGCCTATCTCGGGATAAAACAAAGGGAGAAAACGACCTCT
>NZ_JBWKIR010000087.1:0-1259 GCF_056432605.1 Streptomyces sp. NPDC045022 | reverse complement strand
CTGGAGACAACAGGCGAAGGCTTGAAAGACACAACATCAGGCTCCCACCAACAAGCCCGTCATACCCACTGAACTAACGAAAAGATCAGTAAGGGCTGGCCCGTAACTACCGTTCGTCGTCTGTGCCAGCGGACTCTTGGATACGTCGCCTGGCGGTTTGAGCGGCGGCACGCGGCAGGCTGCTCAGCCTTGCTGGCCGCTGGCCACACCACCGCCCTGCAGGCGGCGAAGGCCCTCGAAGGCCCTCGCCGACCGGCTTGCCGCCGAACACCAGCTGGTATTCGTCTTCGGTGCGTGTGGTGTGGCCGGGGCCGGGGTGGGCGACGCCGGGGACCATGGGGTGGGCGTCGTCGAGTTCGATGGTGCTGAAGGTGTCGTCCGGCAAGGGGGCGGTGTCGTTGTCGGCGATGATGAGCTGGAGGCGCGAGCGGTATGCGTCGGTAAGGGCTTTGAAACGGCGGTAGATGCGCCGGCCTCGTTCCTGGTCGTAGTTGTCCTTCTGGTAGACCCGGGCGGTGCGGCTGCTGTTGTTGATGATGGAACTGCCCTTGCCGCGGATGTAGTCCGGCAGGTGGCGCACGGACCCGTCGACGGCGCGTTTGACGTAGGGCTTGCCGTTGAAGTTGATGTCGGGGTAGATGCACACGAACCCGCGCGGGCACGCGATCTGGTCCCGGCCGCGGCGGGGGCGCCCGCCAGGGTCGTGGCGTGGGCGGGTGCGAAGCCAGCCAGTGATGCGGCCAGGACGGTTGGAACGGCGGCAGCGAGCAGCGCGGTGGCCCCTGTGCGGGGGCGATGTAGACGCGGAAGTCTCATGACATCCGTCTGTCCAGGCGGAACGGTTCGCCATTCCGCCTCCCACCGACGTTCATTCAGATGAGCGGCAACACCGGCGCTGGCCGCTGTCGTGCCGCATGAGTTGCTGCTGCGGTGCGTGAGGGGCGGGGCTGGGGGAACCATGCATGGGGCGCGGTGCCCTCGCATAGGCCCCCGCTGAACTGGTCCAGGTTCGCACGCAGTTGGCCGCAAGGCGTTGGGCGGACAGCAGGGCGTCCCGCTCGACCGCCGACGCGAGCGATGCCGCGTCCGTATGCGGCCCCGGTTCGTGGCCGGTGTAGGCGAGTTCAAGGAGCCACATGTACGCGAGGAGGCTGTGGGCCACATGGGCCTGTGTGAGGTCGTGATCATTCTCGGGTTCTGGTCCCATGCGGGGGTGGGACCTGGTAGGACGCTGGGTGTGACACGTACGCAACTCACCG
>NZ_JBWKIR010000086.1:0-1267 GCF_056432605.1 Streptomyces sp. NPDC045022 | reverse complement strand
CGGAGGAGTAGTCGCCGAAGTAGTCGACGACGTCCTCCGGCCACTGGTTGGCCTCCGCCAGCAGCACGGTGTCCGGGTACTGGGCGTCGATCTCCCGGCGCACGCGTCTGAGGAAGGCGTGCGTGGCGGGCAGGTTCTCGCAGTTGGTGCCCTCCTCCGCGTAGAGGTAGGGAACCGCGTCGAGGCGGTAGCCGTCGATGCCGAGGTCCAGCCAGAACTTCAGCGCGGCCAGGATCTCCTCCTGCACGGCCGGGTTCTCGTAGTTCAGATCCGGCTGGTGGGAGAAGAAGCGGTGGAAGTAGTACTGGCCGCGCACCGGATCGAAGGTCCAGTTGGACACCTCGGTGTCGACGAAGATGATCCGCGCGTCCTCGTACTGCTTGTCGTCGTCGGCCCACATGTAATAGTCGCCGTAGGGGCCGTCGGGGTTCTTGCGGGACTCCTGGAACCACGGGTGCTGGTCGCTGGTGTGGTTCATCACGAAGTCGATGATCACGCGCATGCCGCGCTGGTGGGCGGCGTCCACGAACTCCACGAAGTCGGCGAGGTCACCGAACTCGGGCAGCACGGCGGTGTAGTCGGAGACGTCGTAACCACCGTCACGCAAGGGCGAGTTGAAGAACGGCGGCAGCCACAGACAGTCCACGCCGAGCCATTGCAGATAGTCGAGCTTGGCGGTCAGGCCCTGCAGATCGCCGACGCCGTCGCCGTTGCTGTCCTGGAAGGAGCGGACGAGGACCTCGTAGAAGACGGCGCGTTTGAACCACTCCGGGTCCCGGTCCTTGGCGGGAGTGTCCTCGAAGGTGTCCAGTACGGGTTCGTTGACGGTCATGACGCTGCGGGCCCTCCGATCTGGGGCGTCGATCGCCCGACGTGGAGCACGTGCGCCGGCGTCCGGCCGGGCGTCAGGCGCACGTAGTTGGTCCTGCCCCAGTGGTACGTCTCGCCCGTCAGTTCGTCGTGCACGGGCAGGGCGGCGTTCCAGTCCAGGCCGAGTTGCGGCATGTCCAACGAGACCGTGGCCTCCTGGGTGTGATGCGGGTCGAGGTTCACGACCACGATGACCGTGTCCGTACCCGTGCTCTTGCTGTAGGCGAGCACGGCGTCGTTGTCGGTCCGATGGAAACGGAGGTTCCGCAGGCGCTGGAGAGCCGGGTGCTGTCGGCGGATGCCGTTGAGCCGGGTGATGAGCGGCGCGATGGTCCGCCCCTCCCGCTCCGCGGCCGCCCAGTCGCGGGGCTTGAGCTGGTACTTCTCCGAGTCCAGG
>NZ_JBWKIR010000085.1:0-1386 GCF_056432605.1 Streptomyces sp. NPDC045022 | reverse complement strand
CTAGGAGCTGTCCGGGCGATCATGGTCGCTGTTGGCGTCTCTGAAGTCGATTGCCCAAGTTCCTTTGCCGCGCGACCATCACCGAATGGATGAAGTTGAGGGTCTGATGCTGGTGCGGGTTGTGCAGACGTGTTCCGCCCACCCGTCCCAGTGGGATGCTTGGACGGCGGAGGGCCAGTACTTGTACCTCCGGTACCGGCACGGCGAAGGCTGCGTCGAGCGGCATCCTGGCCCTGACGTCGACACACCAGACTCCTGGAACGAGGGCCTCTCGGAACTCCTGGTCGAATGGGACGACGGCACCGGCAGCGGAGTCATCAGCCTTGAAGCCTTCCTCGCGGCCTCTGGCTTGGCGCTGGCTCCCGGCGCGTCGGTGAGCTGACGCCGTAAAGCGCGGTCATGTACGGAGCCAAATCGCGAGGGCTGCTGCGGTGGCCGTGCCGAGGAAGACGTAGCCGCGTTTGTCGTATCGGGTGGCGACAGCTCGGGCGTGTTTGAGCTTGTTGATGGCCCGTTCGACGGTGTTGCGTTTCTTGTACCGCTCTTCGTCGAAACCTGGCGGCCGTCCGCCGCGCGAGCCTTTGCGCAGGCGGGCGGCCTGACTGTCGGCCTTCTCCGGGATGGTGTGCCGGATGCCGCGGCGGCGCAGGTAGTCGCGGCAGGGTCCGTTGCTGTAGGCCTTGTCCGCGGCGAGGCTGTCCGGCTTGTTGCGGGGCCTGCCCGTCCCGAGTCGGGGAACGCGGATCTTCTCCAGGACCGGCCTGAACTGGGTGCAGTCCGCTCGCTGCCCCGGCGTGACTACCAGGGACAGTGGACGACAGCGGCCGTCCGCGCTCAGGTGGAGCTTGGTCGTGAACCCGCCGCGCGAGCGGCCCAGGCCCTCACTCCCAGCACCACCTCCACCAGGCGGGCGACGAGACTCTGCCACGGCGTCTCGACCTGGTGTTCTGCTGGCGCGTCCCCCTTTGAGGAGGTAACCGGCGGCGGATCGGTGCGGGCGCCGGCGGCATGCTGATGCGCTCGAACGATGGTGGAGTCGACGGAGATGTCCCAGTCGAGCTCACCCGCCGCATCGGCCTCGGCTTGGACCTGCTGGAGCAGGCGTTCCCAGGTTCCGTCAGCCGACCACTGCCGGTGTCGTTCATAGACCGTCTTCCACGGGCCGAACCGCTCGGGCAGGTCACGCCACTGCACGCCGGTCCGGACCCGGTGAAGAATCCCGTCGATCACCTGCCGGTGATCCCGCCACCTGCCACAACGCCTGTTGCTGACCGGCAGGAACGGCCGCAGCCGTTCCCACTCGGCATCACTCAGATCACCCCGCCCCATGTCTCCGTCAACGAGTCCGGCACGGAACAGTCACATGATCGCCCGGACAGCTCCTAG
>NZ_JBWKIR010000084.1:0-1430 GCF_056432605.1 Streptomyces sp. NPDC045022 | reverse complement strand
TCGTCGTGGTTGCGCAGGAAGATGCCCCACTGGCAGTTGGAGGGGATGGCCGGGGTCTTGGCCAGGATCTCCGAGACCGGGTAGCGCGACTCACGCCGTACGGCCATGAAGATGCGCGGCATGACGGGGAAGTGGAACGCCATGTGGCACTCGTTGCCACCGGAGGAGTAGTCGCCGAAGTAGTCGACGACGTCCTCCGGCCACTGGTTGGCCTCCGCCAGCAGCACGGTGTCCGGGTACTGGGCGTCGATCTCCTTGCGGACCCGCTGCAGGAACTCGTGGGTGGCGGGCAGGTTCTCGCAGTTGGTGCCCTCCTGCTGGTACAGGTACGGCACCGCGTCCAGCCGGAACCCGTCGATGCCGAGATCCAGCCAGAACTTCAGCGCGGAGATCATCTCCTCCTGCACGGCCGGGTTCTCGTAGTTCAGATCCGGCTGGTGCGAGAAGAAGCGATGCCAGTAGTACTGCTTGCGTACCGGGTCGTACGTCCAGTTGGAGGCCTCGGTGTCGACGAAGATGATGCGAGCGTCCTGGTACTGCTTGTCGTCGTCGGCCCAGACGTAGTAGTTCCCGTACGGACCCTCCGGGTCGCGCCTCGACTCCTGGAACCACGGGTGCTGGTCGCTGGTGTGGTTCATGACGAAGTCGATGATCACGCGCATGCCGCGCTGGTGGGCGGCGTCCACGAACTCCACGAAGTCGGCGAGGTCACCGAACTCGGGCAGCACGGCGGTGTAGTCGGAGACGTCGTAACCGCCGTCACGCAGCGGTGACTTGAAGAACGGCGGCAGCCAGAGGCAGTCCACACCGAGCCACTGCAGGTAGTCGAGTTTGGCGGTCAGGCCCTTGAGGTCGCCGACGCCGTCGCCGTTGCTGTCCTGGAAGGAGCGGACCAGGACCTCGTAGAAGACGGCGGTCTTGAACCAATCCGGATTCCGGTCCTTGGCGGGAGTGTCCTCGAAGGTGTCCGGGACGGGCTCGTTGACGATCATATGGTGGGTGACCCTCCGATCTGCGGGTTGGACGGTCGCAGGACGGTGAAGACATGCGCGGGCCTATGACCCGGTTCGAGGCGCACATAGTTGGCCCTGCCCCAGTAGTAGGTCTCGCCGGTGAGCTCGTCGCGCACCGGCACGGACTCGTGCCAGTCCAGGCCGAGTTGCCGCATGTCCAACGAGACCGTGGCTTCCTGGGTGTGGTGGGGATCGAGGTTGGCGACCACGAGAACCGTGTTCGGTCCGCTCCGCTTCGAGTAGGCGATCACCGCGTCCTGGTCGGTGTGGTGGAAGTGGAGGTCACGCAGCTGCCGCAGGGCCGGACTGCGCCGCCTGACGTCGTTGAGCCGGGTGATGAGCGGCGCGATGGTCCGCCCCTCCCGCTCCGCGGCCGCCCAGTCGCGGGGCTTGAGCTGGTACTTCTCCGAGTCCAGG
>NZ_JBWKIR010000083.1:0-1436 GCF_056432605.1 Streptomyces sp. NPDC045022 | reverse complement strand
CAATGCCAGTGACTTAGCTGTCCTGCTCTCGTTGGTTGTGGTGTGGCGAGGGTGGGGCAGGTCAAGTCGCCTGCGGGTGAGCGGTTGTCGGACCGGATTGCGATCGGGGTGCTGACGGGGGCGTTTCCGCCGCAGCTGATCGATGAGGTGGTCGCGGAGACCGGGCGGGGCGAGTTGCGCAGCCGTCTGCTGCCGGCCCGGGTGGTCGTGTACTTCGTGCTGGCGATGTGTCTGTTCTTCGGGCAGCCGTATGAAGAAGTCGCGCGGCTGTTGAGTGACGGGCTCGCCGATGTGCGGCGGTCCTGGCGGGTGCCGACGACTGCGGCGATCGGGCGGGCGCGTCGGCGCCTGGGCGTGGAGCCCTTGAAGGTGTTGTTCGCGCGGGTGTGCCGTCCGGTGGCGGCGCCGGAGACGGCGGGTGCCTGGTATCGGCGGTGGCGCCTGGTGGCGGTGGACGGCACGACGTTGGACCTGGCGGACACGGCGGAGAACGACAGCTTCTTCGGCCGCCCGGGCTCGGGGCGGGGAACGGGCGCGTTCCCGCAGGCCAGGCTCATGGCGCTGGCCGAGTGCGGGACCCACGCGGTGTTCGGTGCGGCGGTGGGCCCGTTGTCGGTCAGTGAGCCGGTGCTGTCCCGGCAGCTGTTCGGCGAGCTGCGGGCGGGGATGCTGCTGCTGGCCGACCGGGGCTTTTACGGGTTCGAGTTGTGGCAGGCCGCCCGGGCAACAGGCGCGGACCTGCTGTGGCGGATGCGAAAGAGCGCGGCTCTGCCCGTGGTGCAGGTCCTGGCCGATGGCTCCTACCTCAGCACGGTCCATGCCGAAAAGGACCGCAAGAGCCGCCGCAACCCGGTGGAAGTCCGCGTGATCGAGTACACCCTCGCCCGCACCGGCGACGCCACCGTCTACCGGCTGCTGACCACTCTGCTCGATCCTGAGCAGGCACCGGCGAAGGAACTGGCCGCGCTCTACGCCCAGCGGTGGGAGATCGAGACCACGCTGGATGAGATCAAGACCCACCAGCGCGGTCCGAAGCTCGTCCTGCGTTCGAGATACCCGTGGGGCGTGGAGCAGGAGATCTACGGCTTCCTCCTGGTGCACCACGCCATCCGGCAGCTGATGCACCAGGCCGCCACCGGCCGGGGTCTTGATCCCGACCGCCTCTCCTTCTCCCGGTCCCTGCGGATCGTGCGCCGCCAGGTCCCGGCCCAGGCGGCGCTTTCCCCCCGGCAGACTCGCCCGGGCACTGACCCGCACCCTGGCTGAGATCACCGAACGCCTGCTGCCCGCACGCCGTCATCGGACCTGCCCCAGAGTGATCAAACGCAAGATGTCCAACTGGCCGCTCAAACGGGCCGAGCACCGCAACCGGACACCACCCGCACGGAACACCGTGACCATCACCCGACAAGGCACAACCTAAGTCACCGGCATTG
>NZ_JBWKIR010000082.1:0-1478 GCF_056432605.1 Streptomyces sp. NPDC045022 | reverse complement strand
ACCTTCCCGTTCGCCGTCAACGGCAACGACTCCAGAACCACCACCACCGACGGCACGCAGTACTCCGGCAACACCCCCGCCACGAACTCCCGCACATCGGCGGCGCTCACCCGGGACCGTCCGTGGGCCGGGACATTGGCGAGGGCAGACGTGTCCCCCGCACGCCACGTCGACCGCCAGGTTCCGACGAGGGCGGCGTCCGCCGTGATCTCGGCGCGCACGAGCAGCACGTCCAGGGCGGTGCTCGGACCACCGTCGCCGTCGGCCCAGGTGAGCAGGGCTCGGTAGCCGCAGCGTTCGGCAAGGACGGCGAGGCGTGCGGGGACGACGGGTGGCTCCGGGAGTGTGGCGGCGGCATCGACGGCCGCCTTCAGCTCCGCCGCGTCCGTCGCCTGGGCCAGGGCATCGACGAGGGCGAGCGGGACCGTGAGCCGGGCGTGCGGGACTCCGGTCACCCGCAGGCACACGGGGCGGCCGGCCTCCGGGGCCTCCAGGGTCGCGGTCAGCTCGTCCAGTGCAATGGAGCCGTCGCCGGACCAGGAGACCAGCGGCGCACAGGCGGCGTCGACGATGTCGTGCCCCCGCCGGTGCAGCACGACGTCGTACCGATAGCGCGTCAGCTCGTTGGAGGCCGCGTGCGGCTTGACCCGGATGTCGGCACCCTCGAGCGCCGGGTGCGCGTCGGCGAAGCTTTCGAAGTACGCCGGATCCAGGAGGAGTTCCTCCTCCTCGGCGACGGCGACGCGCACGTCCTGTCGCACGCTCTCGGGCGTGGCGGGCCCACGGAGTGCGCGCAGTGCGCGCTCGGTCTGGAACTGCTGCAGGAGGCGGAGATTGCGTACGTCGCCGACGATGACGCGGCCGTTTTCGCGCGTCAGGTCCACGGCGCGGGCGAGGACGTCGTCGAGGTACCCGGCGGAGGGGAAGTACTGAATGACGGAGTTGATGACGACGACATCGAAGAAGCCGGTCGGGAGACCGTCGACGACGTGCGCGGGCTGGGCGAGGAGGGTGACGCGGTCGGCGTGCTCGGTTCCCTCGATACTCCGGCCGAGCCGCTCGATGGCGGTCTCGGAGATGTCGGTGCCCCAGTACTCCTCGCAGTGCGGAAGGAGCCGGGACAGGACCATGCCGTTGCCGACGCCGATTTCCAGAATGCGCTTCGGCTTGAGCTCGGTGATGAGGTTCGCGGTGTCCTCGAGCCATTCCGCCATTTCGCTGTCGGGGATGAGGCCACCGTCGTAGCTATTGTACCAGCCGACGAATCCCGACCCGAAATCACTGGCGCGCGCCGAGTCGTACGACGACTCGAAGACGGACTTCCAGTCACCGACCTGTTCCACCGCGTCAGCGCCCGACTCGGAAGACGCCTTGTGCGCCGGGGTCACGTAGGCGACGAGCCGGCGGTCGTCGGGCTGGTCCTGACGCACACACACCACCGCCTGCCCCACACCCGGGCAGGAACCCACCACCGCCTC
>NZ_JBWKIR010000081.1:0-1623 GCF_056432605.1 Streptomyces sp. NPDC045022 | reverse complement strand
ACAAATCACCACCAGAATCACCACAGCCTTCAAAATCAACTGCCCCGTACGCACCCTCTTCGAAAACCCCACCATCCACCAACTCGCCCAATGGGCCGGTGAAGCGCAGCCCGAAGCGGCCCCCGCCCGCATGTCCGGTGCAGCCACGGCCGATCCGGGTCTGCTGTCCTTCGGGCAGCAGCGCATGTGGTTCCTGGACCAGATGGTCCCGGACTCCACGCTCTACAACACCCAGGCACTCTGGCGGATCGACGGCGACCTGGACGTGCCCGCGCTGGCATGGGCACTGACCGAGGTGGTGCGGCGCCACGCGGTGCTGCGCTCGCGAATCACGACCACGCCGAGCGGTCCGCTCCAGGTCATCGATGCCCCCGCCGCCGTCGGGCTACCGCTGACGGATCTGTCCGGGCACCCGCGCGCCGAGGCGATGGACCGGGTCCACGAGCTTTGCCAGGAGGAGGCAACCCGGCCCTTCGACCTGGCCACCGGGCCGCTGCTGCGCCCGCGACTGTTCCGCCTCGCGGCCGACAGCCACTGTGTGCTTGCGAGTTTCCACCACTCCGTCATCGACGCCTGGTCGCTCACCGTGCTGTGGAGGGAGCTCTCGTCCCTGTACGACGCCCGTCTGACGGGTCGTCCGAGTGCGCTGCCCGCCGTTCCGTTCCAGTACTCCGACTACGCAGCTCATCAGCACGCGTGGCTGGACACGGGCGAGGCCGCCGAGCAGCTGTCCTACTGGCAAGGCGTCCTGAAGGACGCACCGGGCGTGATCGACCTGCCGACCGACCGGCCGCGGCCGGCCACGCCGTCCGGTACGGGAGGCCGGGCGACCTTCCGCATCCCCGCGGAGATCGAGGCGGAGCTGCGGGCGCTGGCGCGGTCGCACGACGTGACCCTCTTCATGGTGCTGCTCGCCGCGTACGGGTTCCTGCTCTCGGTGTACGTGCGTCGCTCGGACATCGTCGTAGGCGTCCCCGCAGCCGGCCGCACACGGCCCGAACTGGAGGACATGGTCGGACTGTTCATCAACTCACTGCCGGTGCGGCTGGCCTGGGAGGGCAACCCGACGGTGGGCGAGCTACTGCGGCTCACGAAGGAGGCGAGCCTGGACGGACTGCGCCACCAGGACCTGCCCTTCGAGCGCCTGGTGGACGCCCTCACGGACGAGCGGCAGGCGAACGTCAACCCGCTGTTCCAGACCTGGTTCGACTTCGACCAGTCCCTGGTGACCGACTCACCGGCCGGCCTGCAGGTCGAGCGGATGCCGGTCACGTTGCACTCGACACGGTTCGACCTGGAGATGCTGCTCGAGGAAGGGCCGGACGGTCTGACGGGTTCCCTCGGCTACAACGCGGACCTGTTCGATCCGGTGAGCGGCGAGCGGTTCGTCGAGCACTACCTGACCCTGCTGGCCGCCTTCGCGCACCGCACGGACGCACCGCTGGCCGTGCCCGCGGCGCCCGCCATGAGCGTCCTGGGCGACGCCCGTACACCGGCCGTGGACCCCTTCGACGACGTCCTCGGCGAGTTCGAGGCGTGGGTGGACCGGGCTCCGGAGGCGGTGGCCCTCGTCTCGGACGGCCACGAGATGACGTACGGCGAACTCGACGTCCGCGCCAACCA
>NZ_JBWKIR010000080.1:0-1699 GCF_056432605.1 Streptomyces sp. NPDC045022 | reverse complement strand
AGGGCTTGCAGATCATTAACACGTTGTTTTGATCATGCTGCTGGGGTCGCCACTCAGGGCTTGAACCCGAGCCTGGAGGGCTGTGAGGGCGGAGGGTGGGGTGGCTGCCGGTGGGATGACGATGCTGTGCGCCTTCAGCAGTGTCCTGATCTTGAGCAGGGTGCGGTGCATGGCGGTGCGACTGCTGTCGAACAGCACGGCGAGGGGTTCCGCGGCCAGGGCGACCCGCAGGTGAAGGACGGCCGCCAGGACCTGGTCGGGGAAGGCGAGTCGGGGCGGGCGTCCGCGCTTGACGTCGCCATCGACGGCCAAGATGTCGGTGAGTTCGCTCAGTTGCTGCCGGGTCATGCCGGTCAGGGCGGGATCGGACAGCAGAGCTTGGTCCCACTCCGGGGCCGGCTTTTGCGGAGTCCGGGGTGCTGGGATGGCAGGGTACGGATGGGGATACACGGCATAGTTCCAGTCGCCGTGGAAGGCGTGTCGGGTCAGTGGCAGGGCCGCCATCTCCGCGTCGCCGATCTGGACTCCGGTGGGGTAGGTGTTGGTGTCCAGCTCGGCCATGACGCGCAGGCCGGTGCTGGTGGTGGTCGCGGCGATGGACTGGACGATGACTTCGTGGCTGGTCAGCGGGCGGCCTCGCCAGTTCATGGTGATGTGGGAGAAGAGCCGGTGCTCGATCTTGTTCCACTTCGATGTGCCCGGCGGTAGGTGGCAGACGGTGATCGTCAGTCCTGTTTCGGCAGCGAGCCGGGCGAGTTCGAGCTTCCAGGCCCGGGTGCGGTAGCCGTTTGAGCCGCCCGCGTCGGCGGTGATGAGCAGTCGTGTCGCTTGCGGGTAGGCGGCCCGGCCCTGGCCGCACCACCAGCGGCGGATCGATTCCACTGCGAACGCGGCGGTGTCGTGATCGGTGCCCACGTTGACCCAGCCGGTGTCTGCCGCGAGATCGTAGATCCCGTACGGGACGGCCTTGCCCAGATGCGGGTCGGCGAAGTCATGGACGTTCACCGGCACCGGATCAGCCGCAGGCCGCCACTGGCGCCCGTTGTTCTTGAACTCGCCGACGAGTTCCTTCTTCTTGGTGTCCACGCTGATCACCGGCTGGCCGGTGTCCCGGTGATCGCGGGCCTGCTCGTTGAGATAGCGGAACTGGGCATCCCGGTCCGGATGCTGGCTTCCCTCAATGGTCTTGGCGTTGGCCTGCAGGCTGAAGCCTTCCTCCCGCAGCAGGTCGGCAACGGTGTCCGCACTGACTTTGTGCCCGGCCCGGGTCAGCTCCCGCGCGAGGTTGCGGGTCGACTTGACCGTCCACCGCAGTGGCGACATCGGATCACCGCGCTCGTCCGGCTCGACCAGTGCCAGCAGTGCCGGCCGCAGCCCCGGATCGAGATCTGCGACCCTCTTGCGGCCTCCGCCTGGCCGCCGCACCCGCCCCAGAGGCTCCTCGCCGGTCTCCAGCTCGAACACGCCCTTGCGGACCGTGGTCTCACTCACCGAGGCCGCCCGCGCGACGGCCCGAACACCACCGTGTCCCAGGACACGGGCCTCCGCGGCCATCAGTAGCCGTCGCTGCCGCTCGTCCAGATGCGGGAACAACACCGCGAACTTCACAGCGAGTTGGGTACGGATCTCGTCCGGGATGCGCATACCACATCAACGAGCCACGGGACGGGAAGCAACACCTTGATGATCTGCAAGCCCT
>NZ_JBWKIR010000079.1:0-1700 GCF_056432605.1 Streptomyces sp. NPDC045022 | reverse complement strand
CCTGCGAGACGGTCGTCAGTGGGACGCTGGAACGTGACTGTGCCTTCGCAAGTCCGCGTTCCGCCTGCCGAGTTGCAGTGCAAGTTCGAGCAGGCTCTGCCGCATCTCGACGAGCGCCGTCGCCGGCTTTACCTCGCCAGCGAGGCCGTCTCGCTCGGTCATGGCGGAATCGCCCTGGTAGCCGCCGCCTCCCGAACAAGCACCGCCACCATCGCGCGCGGCATCACCGAACTGGAGACGCACGCGGCGCCGACGCACCGTATCCGGGCTCCGGGAGGCGGGCGCAAGCCGTTGACGGCCACCGACACCGGTCTGCTGCCGGCTCTGGAGATGCTGATCGAGCCGCATACCCGCGGCGATCCCGTTTCCCCGCTCCGCTGGACCACACTGTCGCTGCGGAGCTTGGCCCGGGCCCTGTCCGCGCAGGGACACCTGGTCGGCGCCACGACCGTCGGACGTCTGCTGCATGCGATGGGATATAGCCTGCAAGGCACGGCCAAAACCACTGAAGGCGCACGCCATCCGGACCGCGACGCCCAGTTCGCCCACATCAACGCCACCGCCACCGCCTTCCTTGACGACGGCCAGCCGGTGATCAGCGTCGACACCAAGGCCAAGGAGTGGATCGGCAACCGCGACCGGCCCGGCCGTGTCTGGCGCCCCGGCAAGGACCCGATCAAGGTGGACTGTCACTCCCACCTCTTCGATGACGACCAACCGGCGGCCATTCCCTGTGGGGTCTACGACCTGGCCACCAACACCGGCTGGGTCAACATCGGGACCGACCATGACACCGCCGAGTTCGCCACCGAATCCATCCGACGCTGGTGGCACCGCCGTGGGCGAGTGGACCATCCGGACGCGGACCGGTTACTGATCACCGCGGACGCCGGCGGCTCGAACAACCCCCGCTACTGGACCTGGAAGAAGCAGTTGCACACCTTCGCCCGCGAGAGCGGACTGAAGATTACAGTGTGTCACTTTCCGCCGGGCACTTCGAAGTGGAACAAGATCGAGCACCGGATGTTCTGCCATATCACTGCCAATTGGCGCGGTCGGCCGCTGACCAGCTACCAAGTCGTGCTCGAGACGATCGCCGCAACGACCACTGCGACCGGGCTGAGGATCCATGCCGAGCTGGACACTGGCGACTACGCCCTCGGTACCACCGTCACGACCGCCGACTTCCACGCCCTGCCGATCACACCCGATGCGTTCCACGGCAACTGGAACTACGCTCTGGCCCCGGATCCCCCCAGCCCTTCCGAAGCACCGGCGACTCGTCGGCCGATCGATCCCGCCGTGACCTCGATGCTTACCGATCCGACGCTGACCGGCATGGCTCGCTCAGAGTTCGCACACCTCGTGGCGGTCTCGGAACCGTA
The DNA here is from genome assembly GCF_056432605.1 of Streptomyces sp. NPDC045022. Taxonomy (NCBI): domain Bacteria; kingdom Bacillati; phylum Actinomycetota; class Actinomycetes; order Kitasatosporales; family Streptomycetaceae; genus Streptomyces; species Streptomyces sp. NPDC045022. The sequence goes on along the minus strand of NZ_JBWKIR010000079.1, from coordinate 315 downwards.
CTGGGACGCCCTGGCCGAGGCAGCCTTCCAGCGTCGCTTCCACCGCCCACGGGGCTACCTCCATCCGCAGACCAGCAGCCTGGACCACTTCCACCGACTGCTTGCCGCACTCCTGCGCCGCCGCAAGGCCGCAACCAGCACCCTGATGGCCCAGATGCTGAGCGTCACACGCACCAACCTGTCCAACCAATTCCAGGACGGCCACCGAATTCTCGACCTGCACCGCATCCCCGTCACGCCGATACCCGGCTCACCAGCACGCACGCTCCAGCAACTGCAAACTCGTCTCACGTCCGTGGAGAACACCCTTACAGA
>NZ_JBWKIR010000077.1:0-1846 GCF_056432605.1 Streptomyces sp. NPDC045022 | reverse complement strand
AACACAGTGGACGCGAGCAACTGAGGACAAGCCCTCGGCCTATTAGTACCGGTCACCTCCACCAGTTACCTGGCTTCCAGATCCGGCCTATCAACCCAGTCGTCTACTGGGAGCCTTACCCCATCAAGTGGGTGGGAGTCCTCATCTCGAAGCAGGCTTCCCGCTTAGATGCTTTCAGCGGTTATCCCTCCCGAACGTAGCCAACCAGCCATGCCCTTGGCAGGACAACTGGCACACCAGAGGTTCGTCCGTCCCGGTCCTCTCGTACTAGGGACAGCCCTTCTCAAGACTCCTACGCGCACAGCGGATAGGGACCGAACTGTCTCACGACGTTCTAAACCCAGCTCGCGTACCGCTTTAATGGGCGAACAGCCCAACCCTTGGGACCGACTCCAGCCCCAGGATGCGACGAGCCGACATCGAGGTGCCAAACCATCCCGTCGATATGGACTCTTGGGGAAGATCAGCCTGTTATCCCCGGGGTACCTTTTATCCGTTGAGCGACGGCGCTTCCACAAGCCACCGCCGGATCACTAGTCCCGACTTTCGTCCCTGCTCGACCCGTCGGTCTCACAGTCAAGCTCCCTTGTGCACTTACACTCAACACCTGATTGCCAACCAGGCTGAGGGAACCTTTGGGCGCCTCCGTTACTCTTTAGGAGGCAACCGCCCCAGTTAAACTACCCATCAGACACTGTCCCTGATCCGGATCACGGACCCAGGTTAGACATCCAGCACGACCAGACTGGTATTTCAACGACGACTCCACCTGAACTGGCGTCCAAGCTTCACAGTCTCCCAGCTATCCTACACAAGCCGAACCGAACACCAATATCAAACTGTAGTAAAGGTCCCGGGGTCTTTCCGTCCTGCTGCGCGAAACGAGCATCTTTACTCGTAGTGCAATTTCACCGGGCCTATGGTTGAGACAGTCGAGAAGTCGTTACGCCATTCGTGCAGGTCGGAACTTACCCGACAAGGAATTTCGCTACCTTAGGATGGTTATAGTTACCACCGCCGTTTACTGGCGCTTAAGTTCTCAGCTTCGCACGCCCGAAAGCGCACTAACCGGTCCCCTTAACGTTCCAGCACCGGGCAGGCGTCAGTCCGTATACATCGCCTTACGGCTTCGCACGGACCTGTGTTTTTAGTAAACAGTCGCTTCTCGCTGGTCTCTGCGGCCACCCCCAGCTCGAGGAGCAAGTCCTCTCACCAGTGATGGCCCCCCTTCTCCCGAAGTTACGGGGGCATTTTGCCGAGTTCCTTAACCATAGTTCACCCGAACGCCTCGGTATTCTCTACCTGACCACCTGAGTCGGTTTAGGGTACGGGCCGCCATGAAACTCGCTAGAGGCTTTTCTCGACAGCATAGGATCATCCACTTCGCCACAATCGGCTCGGCATCAGGTCTCAGACTATTGCCAGGCGGATTTACCTACCTGACGTCCTACACCCTTACCCCGGGACAACCACCGCCCGGGATGGACTACCTTCCTGCGTCACCCCATCACTCACCTACTAACCGCTTGGTTCGGCGGCTCCACCACTTTCCTTTCCCCGAAGGGTCCGGAACGGCTTCACGGCCTTAGCATCACGATGCTCGATGTTTGACGCTTCACAGCGGGTACCGGAATATCAACCGGTTATCCATCGACTACGCCTGTCGGCCTCGCCTTAGGTCCCGACTTACCCTGGGCAGATCAGCTTGACCCAGGAACCCTTAGTCAATCGGCGCAAACGTTTCTCACGTTTGTATCGCTACTCATGCCTGCATTCTCACTCGTGAACCGTCCACAACTACCTTCCGGTGCTGCTTCACCCGGCACACGACGCTCCCCTACCCATC
>NZ_JBWKIR010000076.1:0-1866 GCF_056432605.1 Streptomyces sp. NPDC045022 | reverse complement strand
GCACCGCAGGAGCTGACACTGCCCCTGGACCGGGTACGTCCCGCGACGCCCACCAACCGCGGTGCGTGGGAGCAGTTCTCCTGGGACACGGAACTGCACGGCGCGCTCCTCCAATTGGCCCGCGACACCCATGCGACGCCGTTCATGGTGGTCCATGCGGCCGTGGTGGCGTTGCTGTCCCGGCTGACCGGCTCCCGTGACATTCCGGTCGGCACCCCGGTGGCCGGACGTCCTGACGAGTCGCTGGACGAGCTGGTCGGTTTCTTCGTCAATCAGCTTCCGCTGCGGGTGAAGTGGGACGGCGACCCCACTTTCCGTGAGCTGGTGCAGCTCACCCGCACCACGGCCCTGGCCGCGTACGACCACCAGGACCTGCCCTTCGAGCGGATGGTGGAGATCGTCAACCCCGAGCGCTCCGCCTCCCATCACCCCGTGTTCCAGGTCGCCCTCAACTTCGACGGCACCGATCGGCCGCCCCTCGACCTCCCTCGCCTCACCGCCCGCGTCGACGAGGACCTGACCGACGTCGGCACCGCGAAGGTCGACCTCAGCTTCCACCTCCGGGAGCGGCGGGCCGAGGACGGAACGCCCGCGGGCATCGACGGCGCCCTCGAGTTCGCGACGGACCTCTTCGACCCGGAGACCGTCCGCGGCATCGGCGTCCGGCTGACCCGGCTGCTGCGCGCTGCCGTCGGCGCTCCGGAGCGGCGGATCACCGACCTCGACGTGCTCGACGGGGCCGAGCGCGAAGCCGTCGTACGGCTCTGGAACGACACCGGGCAGGAGGTGGACTCCCGGCCCCTGCCCGTGCTCTTCGAAGAGCAGGTGCACCGTGCCCCGCAGGCCATCGCCGTACGCGGGACCACCGACACCACCTACACCGAGCTGAACGAGCGGGCCAACCGTTTCGCGCGGCACCTCAGGGCCCTGGGAGCCGGGCGCGACGACGTCGTGGCAGTCGCCCTGCCTCGGTCCGTCGACGCGGTGGCGGCGCTGCTCGGCGTGATGAAGGCGGGGGCCGTCTATCTGCCGGTCGACCCGGGCCTGCCGGCGGCCAGGATCACCCAGCTCGTCCAGGACACCGACCCGGTCGCCGTTCTCACCCTCTCGGAGTCGGCGCCTCTGCTGGAGAAGGCCCTGGCGGCACGCGGTCACCACATACGTCCGGGCGGCGCCGAGACGGCAACGGCCATCGTGGTGACCGACGACCCGAGGACGGAGGAGGCCGTCGCGGCCCGGTCGGGAGACGACCTCACGGACGACGAACGCGGCGGCCGGCTGACGCCGTCCCAGCTCGCGTACGTCATCTTCACCTCCGGCTCGACCGGAGTCCCCAAGGGCGTCATGGTGGAGCACGCCGGCCTCGCCGGCCTCGCCGCCGCGCAGATCGAGCGCTTCCAGGTGGACGCCGCCAGCCGCGTCCTGCAGTTCGCGTCCCTGAGCTTCGATGCGTCCGTCTCCGAGATCGCCATGGCTCTGCTCTCCGGCGCCTCACTGGTGCTGCGGCCCGGCGGCATGCTCCCCGGCACGGCGCTCACGGAGTTCGTCGCACGGCACCAGGTGACCCACGCGACCCTGCCGCCCGCGGTGCTCGGCGTGCTCGACCCGGCCGAGCACGGCACGATCCGGACAGTGATCGCGGCCGGCGAGGCCCTCCCGGAGAAGACCGCCGGCGCCTGGTCCGATCGCCGTCTGATCAACGCCTACGGTCCCACCGAGACCACGGTCTGCGCCACCATGAGCCAGCCGCTCACCGGTTTCGGACAGCCCGCCATTGGCCGGCCGATCTCGAATATGCGGGTGTATGTGTTGGATGGGGGGTTGCGGCCGGTTGGTGTGGGGATGGTCGGTGAGTTGTATGTGAGT
>NZ_JBWKIR010000075.1:0-2786 GCF_056432605.1 Streptomyces sp. NPDC045022 | reverse complement strand
ATGACCGCAGCGTCGACGGGGCCGAGGAGCTTGGCGCCGTCGAACCGGCCGGTCCGCAGCTGGACGATGTTGACCGCGACGGCGGTGCACGGGACGACTACGTCCGCAACGGGCTGACCACCTTGTTCGCCGCGTTCGACGTCGCCACCGGCGAGGTCATCACCGCCCTGCACCGCCGACACCGGGCGGCTGAGTTCAAGAAGTTCCTGATCAGGATCGACAAGGAGGTGCCGGCTCATCTCCAGATTCACCTGATCTGCGACAACTACGGCCCCCACAAGACCCCCGCGATCAGGACGTGGCTGGCCAGACACCCACGGTTCCAGATGCACTTCACCCCGACCGGCTCGTCCTGGATCAACCAGGTCGAGCGGTGGTTCGGTTTCCTGGCCGACCAGAAGATCCGTCGCGGCGCACACAAGAACGTCCAGGCTCTTGAGGCCGACATCCGCGCGTGGGTCAAGGACTGGAACGAGGACCCCAAGCCGTTCATCTGGACCAAGACAGCCGAAGAAATCCTCGACTCCCTCGCTCACTTCTGCCGACGGATCTCTGGCGCAGGACACTAGCCGTTCTCGCCGGCGCCGACCACGTCGTCGGACGCGCCTTGGTGGCGTATGCAGCCGCCGTCCGCTCGCACTGTCGGCTTGCCGGAGTACCAGTCGGGGCGGAGGGTGAGTTCGATGCCGTCCTTGTCGGTCGTGGTGATGCCGGGCAGGCCCGCGCCGGGCTCGCCCTGCTTGGGGGCGGGGAGGTCCTCCACGGTCAGACTCTGCTGTCGCCAGGTGCGCCGCAGGTGGTCGAGGGCGGTCCGGTATGCGGCGGTGTCGGCGAAATCCAAGTCCCAGCTGTAGGTCGGCTGGTCACGGGTGACGTCACCGTCGTCGACACCGAAGTCGTCCACACAGGAGGTGCTGCCCTCTTCCTGTGCGAGCTCGTCCGGCCGGTGCCCGCCGAGGTCGGGCGCCGGGCTGAGAGATAGGACGGTCCGGACGCCGGCCTCCTTGGTGGCGTCTACGCGCGCTCGGTACTCGTTCGCCGAGCGCACAGGGCCGCCCTCCAGCGATGTACACCCGTAGGCGCCGAGGGCGAGGACGAGGACAAAGAGGGCGCCGATTGCGGTTACGGTGCGGTAGGCCATGGGTCAATCCAAGCCGGGGGCGGCAGGGACAAATAAGCGCTGGAGTACCCGGATGGTCCGGCCGCCCTCTGAGTACGAACACCTACGTGATGGCACCACGGAGTCCCACGTCATGAGCGAGCGAGCGCGCGGCAATCTCCAGAAGCCGCGCGGCGCCGGCCCGGCGGGCAGGAAAAACCGATGTGGTCCCTGCGAGGGCTCGCGGGTCGGCGCGCAGCGGGAAGTGCGTGACCCGGCCGGCGGCAGCCTCGGTCAGGAAGCATCCTCTGGTGTTCGCCCTGACTCCTGGGCAGTGGGGTGAGGCCCCGCAGGTGGTCGAGGCGGCGCGAGCGGGAGACCGGCAGTCTTCACGGCCTGGCGGCCAGCGGCGTCATTGTCGACCAATACGATGACGCTGTTCCTAGCAGGTTGCTCTTACGGCACCGGGTCGTGGTGGCTAGGATTGCCACCATGTCTGTGACCACGATGACCCTGCGGATCCCCGATGAGCTCGCGCCCTCAATTAGGGCGGCCGCCTTGGAGGCCGGCCTGAGTGTGAACGCGTACGTGGTGCGTGCCGCGCGCCGGGCCGCGACCCTGGACGCCGGGCGGCAGCTTGCCGCGCTCGGGCTCGGTGACGACCTGGCGGGCGAGGGCGACACCCTGTGAGGCGTGGTGAGGTATGGACGCTGCCCGATGGCCGCAACGTCCTGATCATCAGCCTGACCGGCCTGGAAGAGTCCTACGGCGCCGTTCTGGTGATCGTGCTGCACGAAAGCGGCCGGTTCCCGGACACGGCCATGTCAGTGGTGATCGACACCCCGATCGCGTGCACCGCCGTCGCGGTCAACATCGTCCAGCTGCGGACCAGCCGGTTCGACGCCGCCAAGCTCCTCGGACCCGTCGACACTGCGGTCATGGCCCGCGTCGATCAGGCCCTGCGCGCCGTCCAGGACCTTTGAGCCCGGCTGAGAGGGCTCCACAGTGCCCCGCGTGGCCGGTGACCGAGCCCGGCGACTGTCAACAACGCTCGTGATCAATAAACCTAGGCGCCACCTCGCACGGCCCGCGAGCGGCCGCGTAGTGCCGGCGATCTCGGTCGTCCTGGACCACTCGACCGCCGCGGTACGACCCGAAGGATCCGTTCAACGAGGCGGTCGCCGGGTTCTACATCCAGGCCTTCGGCGGACTCGGTGACCTGTATGCGCCGGCGCTGTCCCTGACGGCCGGCGACGCCGAACGGCGTCACCCGGGACCGAAATGGTCCCGCCCTCGATTCCGGCGAGAGGTCGGGAGGTGGTGGCAAGGAGGTGCTCGGAATACACCTCGCCCCACTGCTGTGGTGTCTTCCCGCCGCCCCCGATCGGGTCGAGCACCACAAGACACGGCCCGCTCGCCCAGGCCGGTCGGCCGCGACCGTCGGGGTAGCCGTGCCGGGCCCAGTGGTTCTCGTGCCGCCAGCACCGTCCGGCCCGCTGCAGCAGCAGAGACAGCGGAGCGAGGTTGCTGATGACGATATCGGCATCCAGATCGAGTGACTGCTCGACGACCTGGGTGGCGACGACGATCCGGGCCTTCTCAGCCGGGCTAGTCGTCCGCCGGCCGCACCTCGAACCCGCCCCGCCCGTCGAACCGTACGTCGTACACTGCGTCGAATCCGTCGGCG
>NZ_JBWKIR010000074.1:0-3329 GCF_056432605.1 Streptomyces sp. NPDC045022 | reverse complement strand
CACGGTGAAGGTCGCCGAGGTCGACCTCCAGCGTCACTGGGTGCGGCTGGGTGCCGCTGACGGAGCGGACGCATCCCACGACTGGTCGCAAGAAGCGTGACCATAGTCGAGTCCGCCGTCGGGTCGGGCGTTGGGGTGGCGCCAGGCGGCGACGTGGTGGCCCGGCGCGGGCAGGAACGCGCCGAGCTTCATCATGCGGCGTTGCGGGCTCACGTGGATCTCCAAGGTGCAGGGTACGGACATCGAGGGGCACCCCCGCGCACGGCCGGCCACCGGTAGGACGGCCGGCCGCGCATCCGGTCAGCCGAGACGGCGTACCGGATCGCCCGCGAGGAACGCCTGGATGTCCTCGACGGCGTGGCTGTAGTACGTCGCGTAGTTGGTCTGCGAGACGTAGCCGAGGTGCGGGGTGGCGAGCAGCCGGGGTACGGTGCGCACCGGGTGGCCGGCGGGCAGCGGCTCGATGTCGAAGACGTCGACGCTGGCGCCGGCGATCCGGCCCTCGTGCAGCGCGGCCAGCAGCGCATCCTGGTCGACGATGGCCGCGCGGGAGGTGTTGACCAGGTAGGCGGTGGGCTTCAGGAGGGCGATTTCGGCGGGGCCGAGCAGGCCGCGGGTGCGGTCACTGAGCGCGAGGTGGACGGAAACGAAGTCGCTGCTGCTCAGCAACTCCTCCTTCGAAGGCGCCAGTTCGACGCCGACCTCGTCGGCGCGCTCCTTGGTGAGGTTCTGGCTCCAGGCACTCACCCGCATTCCGAAGGCCAGGCCCACCTGGGCCACCCGGCTGCCGATCTTACCCAGGCCCAGCAGGCCGAGCCGGCGGCCGTGCAGGTCGGCGCCGACGGTGGACTGCCAGGGGCCGCCCTCACGGAACGCGTTGTTCTCGGTGACGAGGTTGCGGGCCAGGCCGAGCAGAAGGGCCCAGGTCAGTTCCACCGGCGGGGTGGAGGAGCTAGCGGTGCCGCACACCGTCACCCCGTTGCGTTCGGCGGCCGCGTAGTCGATGACCGAGTTGCGCATGCCTGAGGCGATGAGCAGCTTGAGCCGGGGCAGGCGGTCCAGCAGCGTGCCGGGGAACGGCACCCGTTCACGCAGGGTCACGACGATGTCGAAGTCGGCGAGCCGGTGGGCGAGTTCGTTCTCGTCGGCGATGTGCTCGCTGAAGGTGACGACCTCGACGCGGTCCTCGACCGGGCTCCAGTCGGCCGAGTGCAGAGCGGCGTCCTGGAAGTCGTCGAGTACGGCACAGCGCAGTCGCATGTCAGTTGTCTCCTCAGTCGGGGTCGGTCGTGATGGCGCCGAGGCCGGGAGCCGTCGGCAGGCCGATCACACCACGGTCGACGGACACGCCGGTGAACGGGTCGCCCGTCAGCCCGAGATGGCCGTCCAAGTCCAGTTCGTCGGCGAGCGGCGCCAGTTGGGCCATGGCCGTCACCCCGAGCGCGCTCTCCAGCTTGCAGCCGAGCATCACCCGCAGCCCGGCGCGCCGGGCGAGCGCCACGGTCTCGCGGGCCGCGAGCAGACCCCCGCACTTGACCAGCTTGACGTTGACGCCGCTGACCCGGCCGCGCAGCCGCAGTACGTCGTCGGGGCCGGCGCAGTCCTCGTCGGCGTACACCGGCAGCGGTGCCCGCTCGTGTACGTACCGCAGCGCGTCCGGGTCACCGGGCGGGACCGGCTGCTCGAGAAACTCGACACCGTGCCGGTGCAGGGTGCGGGCCACGCGCAGTGCCTACTCCGGGGTCCAGGAGCCGTTGCCGTCGACCCGGATGCGGCCGGTGTAGACCGAGCGCAGCAGGCCTGCCCGGCTGCCGTCGTCCTCCGGGGTGAACTTCAGCTTCAGCACCGGCCAGTCGGCCAGCGCCCACGCCAGGAGTTCCTCCTCCGGAACGGCGCCGATGGACAGGGCCGTCGGCGCCAGGGGCAGCCCGGCCAGGCCCCACAACCGGTGCAGGGGCTGCCCGCAGGCCTTGCCGAGCAGGTCGTGCAGTGCCATGTCCACGGCGGACCGGGCCGCGGGACCAATCCCCGCCTCCTCCAGCCGGCCCAGGACGCGCCGCAGCTCGTACGGAGAGGCGACGTCCGCCAGGGCGCAGGCGTCGGCCTCGGCCGGGTCGGCGCCGCGTGCGGTGCCGTATCCGCGCAGCCCCTCCCAGGCCACCTCGACCACGCTCTGCCGTACCTCGGTGGTGACGCCCGTGTTGCTGGCGAACGGCTCCTTGAGGGGGATGCACAGGGTGCGGTGACGAGCTTCATCCCTGCACCTCCTCGAAGGCGGCGACGACGGCGCTGGCCTGTCGGAAGGTCAGCCGACGGAAACCGTCCGGCTCCACGGGCACCGCCGGATCGCGGAGCGTACCGTCGGCGGGCACGCCGCTGCCGGACGTGAACCGGCCGCGCAGATAGGCCGAAAGCCTCTCCCGGTGTTCGTCGAGCCAGCCCAGGGCGGTCTCGTGGGCGGCGTCGGGCGCCGCCGCGAGGACCGCCCTGAACAGGTCCGCGAGCAGGTCGGCGTCGGCCGGTGAGGTGCTGGGCGGGCAGAGCATGAAGACCTGGGCGGGCAGCAGCACGAACGCCACCGGACGGGCCTGCTCGAAACGGCGCACCAGCGGCGTGGTGATCGCGCGCAGCGAGCGGACCGTGGACCGGCGCGTCAGATAGCCACCGCGCCGGGGCGGGCAGCCCGCCATGGCCCGTCCCCCCCCCAGTGCACATGGGTGATGAAGGGGCTCTCCGGGGCGCCGGCCGGGCGGTCGGGGTGATGGGTGTCGAGCAGGCCGAACAGCACGTTGGTCAGCTGCAGCGACATCACCGGCAGCACCGGCGGCAGCCCGGCCAGCCGATCGAAGAACCCCGCCGGCTCCACCAGGGCCCCCACCAGCACCATCGCGGCCTCGGCGAGGGCGCGGGCGGAGGGGTAACGGTACCCGTCCAGGACGTACCCCGAGCCGTCCGCACTGAGATCGCAGCGGGCGACGTCACCGTCCAGCCGCACCGACTGGCTGATCAGCTCCGCCAGCCGCGTGCCCTGCCTGGCCGTGGCGTCGGCCTGCTCGATGAGCAGCGTGAGCATGTCGGTGACCAGGGGGCCGTGCTCTACCAGGACGGCGGCCCACTGCCGGAAGCGGTAGCCGGGGATCCTCAGCATCCGGCGCCAGTGCAGGTCGACCAGTGGCACCACGTAAGTTCAGTGGCTGTGGTGGGTGGATGGTGAGTCCGGTGTGGGCGAGGAATGACCATGGCAGTTGTGGGTTGTGGTTGATGCGGTGGATGCCTTGTTCGGTGGCGTCGGCGACATCGGCGAGGTGGTCGCCGGTGAGGTTGGCGAG
>NZ_JBWKIR010000073.1:0-3477 GCF_056432605.1 Streptomyces sp. NPDC045022 | reverse complement strand
AGTTCTCAAGGAACGGTCGCTTCCTTTGTACTCACCCTCTCGGGCTTTCCTCCGGGCGCTTCCCTTCGGTCTTGCGTTTCCGACTCTATCAGATCCTTTCGGCATCCGATTCCCGGTCGGCGGGATATGTCTGAGGCTTTGGACTTTCGCCCGTCGGCCTTTCGACATTCACTACGTTAGCCGATTCCCTCGGCGACTCATAATCGAGTCTCGCGAGTTCGAATTCGGGCACGCGAGCGCGCCAGAATCGACCCCGGCGAGGGGGTGTAGCTAGGTAGTGGGTTGGCCGCTCCGGCTGCAGGCGATCGCCGTACCCGGTTCAGCGGCTCGGAATACATTACGCACCTTGCTGGGGTGCGTCAACTTCGTCGGCGCCTCGGCGCATGCGCCCGATAGGGGCTGACGGTCGGATCGTCGGCCACCCAGAAGCGCCAGGGGTGCAGGTCGCCGCTCCCGCCATCGCCGGTGACGCCGGTGCGCGGGCCGCTGCGTACCTGGTCGGGGGGTACGGAAGTGCCTGTCAGCATCCTCAGCGGTGTCTCGGCGGAGCTGCACGCGTCCGTGCCGTCCAGCGCGCGGTCGACCTCCAGGGCCGTGGCCAGACGGGCCGGCCCCTTGGCCAGTTCCTTGTCGTTCCGGGCCGAAAGTCGCCGTTTGCGTGCCAGCTCGGCGCCCTCCACGACCTCGCCGGCTCGCAACAGCACGGCGCTCGCCCTCCCCTCCGGACCGCAGACGAGGTTCATGCAGTGCCACATGCCGTAGGTGAAGTAGACGTACACGTGTCCGGGCGGTCCGAACATCACCGCGTTGCGTGCCGTGCGGCCTCGGTAGGCGTGCGAGCCGGGGTCGTTCGGGCCGTCGTACGCCTCCACCTCGGTGAGGCGGAGTGTGATCGGGCCGTCGGGCGTCGTCCGGACCAGGAGGCGCCCGAGGAGGTCGGGGGCGACCTCCAGGACCGGGCGGTCGAAGAAGTCTCGGGGCAGTGGCGTACGGTCCGGGGGCGCGATCATGCCGTCCGAGGGTAGTCCAGACGGGTCAACGTCCCGGCGGAACCGGCCGGGGGCGGAACGCGTTTGTAGGGGTCGAGGGTTCATTCGTAAAGGGAGAGTCATGGCGTTCAAGAAGCTGCTCGCGAGCCTCGGGGCCGGTGGGGCCTCTGTCGAGACGGTGCTCACCGAGGTCAACGTCGTACCGGGTGGTGTCGTCCAGGGTGAGGTGCGGATCCAGGGCGGGTCCGTGAACCAGCGGATCGAGGGTCTGTCCGTGGGCCTGCAGGCCAAGGTCGAGGTGGAGAGCGGCGACCAGGAGTACAAGCAGGACATCGAGTTCACCAAGGTGCGGCTCGGTGGTGCCTTCGAGCTGCAGGCCGGTGCGGTACACGCGGTGCCGTTCGGTCTGGAGATCCCCTGGGAGACGCCGGTCACGATGATCGACGGCCAGGCGCTGCGCGGCATGAACATCGGTGTGACGACCGAGCTGGAGATCGCCCGGGCCGTCGACTCCGGTGACCTGGACCCCATCAACGTGCATCCGCTGCCGGCGCAGAAGGCGATCCTGGACGCCTTCGTCCAGCTGGGCTTCCGCTTCAAGAACGCGGACATGGAGCGCGGTCACATCCGGGGTACGCGGCAGCGGCTGCCGTTCTACCAGGAGATCGAGTTCTTCCCGCCGTCGCAGTACCGGGGCCTGAACCAGGTCGAGCTGAGCTTCGTCGCCGACGAGCACGCCATGGACGTCGTGCTGGAGATGGACAAGAAGCCGGGTCTGTTCAGCGAGGGTTCGGACACCTACCGGTCCTTCCAGGTCGGTCTGAACGACTGGCAGGGGACCGACTGGGCGGCTTACCTCAACCAGTGGCTGTCCGAGGTCGGCAGCAAGCGCAACTGGTTCTAGGCTCGGGAACTGCTGATTCCAGTCATCGACCAGGAGGTACCGAGGTGACCGAGCTCAAGCGGCGGCCGCTCCCCCACGACTTCCATCCGCCCGTGCCGTCGTTCACGGTGACGAGCGAGGACATCGAGGAGGGCGCGACCCTCAAGAGCGACCAGGTCCAGGCCGAGGGCAACACCTCGCCGCAGCTGAGGTGGGAGGGTTTCCCCGCGGAGACCAAGAGCTTCGCCGTGACCTGCTACGACCCGGACGCGCCGACCGGCAGCGGGTTCTGGCACTGGGTCCTGTTCGACATCCCGGCCTCGGTGACGGAGCTGCCGGCGGGCGCGGGCGGCGGAAAGTTCGAGGGGCTGCCCGAGGGGGCCGTGCACGCGCGGAACGACTACGGCACGAAGGACTTCGGCGGTGCCGCCCCGCCGCCCGGGGACGGTCCGCACCGGTACGTCTTCACGGTGTACGCGGTGGACCAGGAGAAGCTCGGTCCGGACGCGGACGCCTCTCCGGCCGTGGTCGGCTTCAACCTGCGGTTCCACGCGATCGCGCGCGCCCAGCTCATCGGTGAGTACGAGCACCCCGGGAAGGGCTGACCGCGGCGCGCGGATTCGGCCGAACGTCCATTGAACGTTTGCCCGCCTCTGGTCTTGGAAGTGATCAGAGGCGGGCATCTTTTATTGCGTTGTCCATCTCGACGCGCCCGTCCAGAGTTGATCCGAGCCCGCCGGGGGGTGGGCAGGTGCACACGGGAGGTGGGCTGGATGCGTGACACGCTGGTGCTGAACGCGAGCTTCGAGCCGCTGTCGACGGTGACGCTGAACCGCGCCGTTGTTCTGGTGCTGCAGGACAAGGCCGTCGTCGAGCAGGCCCATCCCGAACTGCGCATGCGCGGTGCCGATGTGGACCTGCCCGCACCTCGGGTGATCAGGCTGTGCAGGTATGTACGGGTGCCGTTCCGAAGACAAGCTCCGTGGTCGAGGCGGGGGGTGCTGGTCCGGGACCGGCACCGGTGCGCGTACTGCGGGCGCAGGGCCACGACCGTGGACCATGTGCTGCCGCGGTCGCAGGGTGGGCAGGACACGTGGCTGAATACGGTCGCCGCGTGCGCGGAGGACAATCACCGGAAGGCGAACCGGACTCCGGAGGAGGCCGGTATGGCTCTGCTGCGGGAGCCTTTTGAGCCGACGCCGGCCGATGCGATGCTCTTGGCCTTGGGGCAGGAGGACTTCGCCGCGCTTCCCGAGTGGCTCGCCGGGGAAGCGGCCTAGTGCCGCGGCAGGCAACGTTTGCCTGTCAAGGAGCGGCGTCCGGTGCGTGCTCTGGGGGTCCCCCCCGGCCGGAGGCGGGGCGGTGCCGGCGGCCTCTGCCGGCCGGAAGTCCTCGTACTGGATGTACTTGGGCTTTCGGCCGGTGCGGCGAGTGGGGGTCCCCCCCTGCTCGAAGAGCTTGGGGGAGCGTGCCGGGCGTCGCGACGGGGCGAACATTGCCTGCCGCGGCACTAGTGCCGCGGCAGGCAACGTTTGCCCGTCAAGGAGCGGCGTCCGGTGCGTGCTCTCGGCGTGCCGGCCGGAAGTCCTCGTACTGGATGTACTT
>NZ_JBWKIR010000072.1:0-3559 GCF_056432605.1 Streptomyces sp. NPDC045022 | reverse complement strand
GTGAGTTGCGTACGTGTCACACCCAGCGTCCTACCAGGTCCCACCCCCGCATGGGACCAGAACCCGAGAATGATCACGACCTCACACAGGCCCTAACCCAGCAACCGAGAGGTCCCACATGTCAGGGCACACCCAAACTAGCTGGATCGACCTCGAGGCCGCCAGGAACCTGGTTCCCGAGGATCGACGTGCTGAACTCCTCGAAGTGATCGAGTCCGCCGACTGGGTACCGGTACACGGCACACACCCGTTCTCGCAGGGCTATGCGGTCCGCACGGCGCTAACCCGGATCCCTAACGCCCTCGAGACGACGTACTCGCAGACCTGGGCCGCACCGAGGCAAGGGGATCGGCTCTACACCGTCATCGGTCTTCGGACCTCCCGGCAGGAGCTCTTCTTCCTGGACGACGGAGACATGACCATGCAAGGCGTGCTGATCCGACCCACTCAACAGCCAGCCTGAAGCTCCTGACTCCCACTCCGCCGTCGACGGCCCACCCTCACCAGGGGCGGGCCGTTCCTCGTTCCCATGCCGCGCCCGGACTAGGGTCTGTTGCGAAAGCGGATCTTGTTCGTTGATGATCACTTCCTGTGGGACGTGGCGATCTGACGAACAGCCAGTGGGCCCGGCTGTAGCCGTTGTTGCCGCAGGGCATCAAGCCAGGCCGTCCGCAGGTGTGGACGCGGCGGCAGCTCATAGACGGCATACGGTGGCGGACCCTAGCCGATCTGAAGGTCGGGGTGCCCCTCACCCGGCCGAGGCGAGGTGAGGAGCGCCCTCACGACGTGCGCCGCCCGGCTCCCTCAGGTTGAGTTCATTACCGGGCCCGCGCCAGACATCCCCGTCACCGTCCCGTCAGCTACGGCCGCGCGGCAGCATGAGGGCCGCGGCCGTGGTGGCTATCAGCATCAAAGCCGCGACGCACAAGGCGACCCGCAGACCCACAATGAACTCACCCCGGTCCGCGACCAAGGCTCCGAAGACGGCCACGGCTAGCGCGCCGCCCGTCTGCCGGAAGGAGTTCAGGATCCCGGCGGCCATTCCGGCCCGATCTGCGGCGATGTCGTTCAGCAGGATGGCGGTCAGGGAAGGTACGAAGACACCTAGGCCGAGGCCGACCGGGATGAGCATCGCCGCGATCACTGGCCTGCTGGTGCCCTCGTCGATCCAGAGCAGGCCGAACATCGCCAGCGCGAAGATCGCTTGTCCCATGGCGATCGGCATCCGCGGCCCAAAGCGTGCCGCAGCCCTGGCCGAGGCCAGGTTGGCTCCGGCGATCACGGCCATCATCGGTAGGAACATCAGCCCCGCGGCCATGCCGGACAGGTTCAGAACGTCTTGAAAGAACAGGCTCAGCACGAACACCAGCCCGTAGAACGCGGCATTGACGACGAAGCCGATCACGACCGAAACCGTCACCGTGCGCGAACGGAAGAGGTCGAGCGGGACCAACGGCGCGGCGGTACGTGCCTCGATCATAATGAACGCGGCCGTCGCCACTGCGGAGAGCCCCAGGCAGCCCAGCACCACGGGCTCGCCGAAGCCGTTCTCCCCTCCGTCGATCACCGCGAAGGTGAGCGCCGCGAGCGCGACGATCGCCGTGAGCTGGCCGTACGGATCGAGCGGCGTGGCACGGCGCGGCGAGCGCTCCGCGCGGGTCAACACCGCGAGGGTGGCAATGCCGACGGGCAGGTTGACGACGAAGATCGCCCGCCAGCTCAGAGTGCTGGACAGCACCCCGCCGGTCACCGGGCCGGCGGCAACCGCGACGGCTCCGCCAACGGTCCACAGCGCGATGGCCCGTGCCCGTTCGGCCGCGTCCGGGAATGTCTGCCGGACGAGGGCCAGCGAGGAGGGCAGCATGATCGCCGCCGCGCTCCCCTGGATCAGGCGGGCGGCGATAAGCTCGCCCAGCCCCGGCGCCAGTCCGCAGGCCGCCGAGGCGACCGTGAAGACCACGACGCCGGCGCCGAACGCGCGGCTCGCCCCGATGCGGTCGGAGAGCGTGCCCGCGGAAAGCAGGAGTGCGGCGAACATCAGCGTGTAGGCGTCCACGATCCATTGCAGTCCCGCCGTGCTGCCGCCGAAGGTCCGCCCGATCCCGGGCAGCGCCACGTTCATCGCCATGGTGTTGAGGTTGAGCAGAAAGATGCCCATGAACGTGGTCGCCAGGATCAGCTTCGGTGCGGCCGTGCGTTGCCGGGCATCCTGTGACGCGCGGGCTGGTTCAAGCGTGGTCATCCGTCCAGACTGGTGAGGCGCGCGAGGGCGAGGCAGACCGTGATCTTCAGGGGTGCGCCATAGGGGGGTGTAACAGGGCCAGGCTCCGGGCTGGCCCCCTGATCACACGCTGGCAGAATGACGACATGACCGAGTTCGGGAAGTTTCTGCGGGCTCGCCGTGGCGACGTAGGCCCGGCAGACGTCGGACTGCCCGCCGGAACCGGCACGCGCCGTACTCCGGGTCTGCGCCGGGAGGAGGTGGCGGCGCTGGCCGGTGTGAGCATCGACTACTACATACGTCTGGAACGCGGCAAGGAGACCCATCCGAGCCCCTCCGTGGTCGAGGCGCTGGCCGACGCGCTCCGCCTCAACCAGGAGGAGAGCGGCTTCCTGCACGAGCTGGCGGCGCGGGCGGCGCGGCGTGCGCCCGAGCCCCGTCCCCTGCCGTCACGGCGGGTCCGTCCGACCGTCACGCAGCTTCTGGAGACGCTCCGGCCCAACCCGGTACGTCGTGAGCCGCACCAACGACCTGCTGGCGGCCAATCCCAGCGGGCTGCGGCTGCTCCACGGCATCGCCGACTGGCCGGAGCGGCAGCGGAACACCGTCCGGTACATCTTCCTGCACCCAGCTGCCCGCGAGCTGTGGGCGGACTGGGAACAGAAGGCCAAGGGGTGCGTCGCCCAGTTGCGGGCGATCGCCGGCACCGATCCGGATGCCCCGGATCTCGCCGCACTCGTAGGTGAGCTAATCGTCAAGAGCCCCGACTTCAACCGGCTCTGGGAGCGGTACGAGGTGCACACGATCGGCGACGGCGAGAAGACGCTCCGACACCCGGAGGTCGGCACGATGACGCTCTCGCACGAAGGGCTGTCCCTCAACCGCGCACAAGGCCAGCGCCTCATCATCTACATGGCGCCGCCCGGCAGCCCGGACCACGACAAGATGACGCTCCTCGACCTCGCCGCCTCCGGCCCGTCCGTCGGTTCCGGCGAGACGGCGCCCGTCTCACCCTCTCGGAGACAAGGCTAAGGGCTGTCCCGTAAATGATCTTTGACGTGCCTGGTGGCCTGCGTGTTTCTGCGTCAGCCGGCAAGGGCGAGGTTGTGCAGGCGGGCGATGCCGAGCATGGCGTGGTGGACGCCGTCGCCTTTCAGTCGGCAGTCACGAAGGATCTTCCAGCCCTTCATCCGGGCGAAGACGTGCTCCACGCGGGCACGGACTTTGCGGTGGGAGGCGTTGCGTTCCTCCTTCCAGTCCGGGAGTTCGGTCTGCCCCTTCTCGCGGCGGTGCGGGATGACCAGGCCGGTACCCCGGTAGCCGCCGTCTGCGATGACT
>NZ_JBWKIR010000071.1:0-3915 GCF_056432605.1 Streptomyces sp. NPDC045022 | reverse complement strand
CGGGCCACGGCGATCGCGGTCTCCTCGTACGTCCGCACGGCGAAGAAGGCGACGAGGAGCACCATCACACAACGGAACAGCACGAACAGCACACGCCCTGGAAGCGCCACGCTCCCCCTCTCTTCCGCCGCCACAGCCGCTCCCTCCCCGCTCCTGTTTCCTCCAACATGCACGGCTCAGCGTTCGGGGTTCCACAGCGGCTCCCCAGGCCTGGGCCCGACCAGTTCGTTGAGGAACGTGTCCTGTCGGCTGAGAGCGCGGTTCAGCAGGGCAACCATGCCCATGTCGTAACGGCGCCAGTCCTCCTTGTTCCACACCACGACCGGCCAGTCGTCCGGGTCCGCGTCCTCAGTCAACCAGAAGCACTGCTCCCCACCGACGCCGCCGCCCCAGGCGAGCAGACCGCCGGGCTCGGGATGGAAGAAGTACGGGAACGCCTCCGGGTACTTCTCCCGAAGACCGCGCAGCAGGGCACCGATCTCGGCAGCCACGTCCAGCACGGGCCCCAGGGCGGCGACCCCGGTGCCGGCGTCGTACCCGGGCAGGGGGATGACCGGTGTGAGCCGGCTGCCCACCGTCCCGGGCCCGTAGGCGTCGACGAACGCCCGGTAGTCGGCGGGCAGGTCGAGGCCGAACGCTGCCCGGGTGTCGCCCCACGGCAGCACCGGCCCCGCCGTCCGGGGCGCGACCCCGGTGATCCGCGCGAACTCGACAATGTCGTCCCGCACCACCGCACCACCCCTGTCAGGGACTGAGGTTCTTCCCGCCCTTCACATTCTGGACCGTGCCACCGCGGGGTATCACGAGCGGATACGGATTCCCGCGGGAGTCCCAGGCGGTGACCTGGAAGGTGAACGCGTACGGGATCTCGGCCGCAGTGTCCTTGTACTTGGCCGTCACCGTCATCCGCACGATTCCTCCCTTGTTGAGGAAGTTGCGGACCGCGGTTTGGATGTCCGTCATCTCACCGACGTTCACGGGTGTGACCCAGCACGGCGTGAGGTTCCGTTGTATGCCGCGGCCGCCGAACTCCTTGGGTATCAGGTGGCAACTGTTTACGAGGGTTCCCGGCACACCCGGGAGCAGTGCCTTCGCGCGGTTGCGGGCAGTGTCCATGCCGGGGCTGTTGGAATCGGAGGCCGTGCCGTCACCCAGCGGATTCTTCAGGCACGCGGTGGCCGCAGTGGCCCGCTTGTGCGACCCGGTGGGGGCGTAGTAGATCCAACCCGCCCCGCTGGTCTCGACGACGCCGGCCGGCGGACTCTGCGTCAGACAGGTCGGCTTGCCGTCCGGCCCGCTGCTGCTCGACGGGTCCGGCGACGCCGAGGCCCTCCCGGAATCGCAGCGCGCCCTGAGCTGGCGCGGGTTGGTCCACTGGTGGGTGCCGGACGCGTTGACGATGACGAGGCGGTCGACTCGGGGGCCGCCGCCATCCGGCTCGCACAGGCTGTCCCGCAGTTGCTGGAACTGCTGTCCCGTCGACGGAGTGCTCCAGGTCCTGTGTGGTGGCCAGGTCCAGTAGCGGGCCGACGAACGGTTCGAGGTCGAGCCGCAGTACCCGTTCGTATCCGGGCCGCACCTTCTGGCCTGCGCCGGTTCCGGAATCGGGCTGCTCGCCGTTGAGTTGCGCGGCGCCGAGGCGTGCCTGCGACCGGAGTTCCGCCGGGCTTCGCACCGTTTCTGCCTTCACGGCACGTTTGACCTGCTTGCCCTGCTCTGTGGTCGTGTAGAGGTAGTCCGCCGGGGGTGTCGCTCCTCCGGCCGTGGACGGCGCGGTCCAGGTGACGTGCGCATGATGGTCGGTCTGTAGCAGCAGCGCGATCTGCTGCAGCACGCGCTGGTTGTCGACCTTCTCGGTGGTGGGGAGGATCTCGCGCAGGTCCTGGGGGTTGTCCAGCCGGCCGGAGTCGACTATCTCCCCCAGGTCGGGCAACTCGCCCTGGCTGTTGGCCCCTTCGACCGCGTCGACCGCCTTGCTGCCCGCCTCGGTGTCGCTGGTCGGCCGGTCCTTCGTCATCAGGTCCAGCAGCTTCGCCGTGGTGGGCTTCAAGGGGGTGCCGACCGAGACGTCGTCCGGCCGCAGGTTGCGGGCGTGCAGCCGGCTGCCGACCTTGGGGTCGGAGCCGTACTCGGCGGTGGAGTACACCCAGGCGTAGTCGGTGTGGTTCACGGTCCGCCCGGTGCCCCACGCGATGTTGGGGCGGGTGCCGCTGACCGTTTTGGACTGCTTGGGCTGCAGGGTGCCCAGCGGGTGGGGCTGGTCGGGCACTCTCGGCAGGGTCAGATAGAGGGTGGCCGCGCCCGCCTGGTCGCCGCTGTTGGTGACCGTGTAGGAGTACGAGCACGGGTTGGTGGTGCACAGGGACGCGTCATTGCTAGTGATGGTGAAGGCGGGCCCCATGGTCATGGAGACCGCCTCGGCCGACGTCGCGGGCGGGACGGCGGTCGCCACGGCCGAGGCAGCGGTGTTACGGACCGCGGTGGCCTGCTCGGCGGTGGCCGGCTTCGGCTCGATCAGGAGGTAGCTGCTGTAGTCGCTGTCGTCGGTCGGCACGGCGTCCGCACGGTAGTCCGCCGGTTCCGCCACCGGACCGGTGCGCCGCGCGGGGTGCCAGACAGCGGACTTGACGGGACTGTCGCCGCCGGGGTCGCCGCCGACGGCGAGGACGGAGTAGGGCGCCTGGCTGGCGAGGACGACCGTCCAGCCCTGGGAGGTGTACGAGACCGCCTTGCGCCCCTGGAACGTTGCGCCGTCCTTCCGCACCGCCTCGGGATCGGAGGTGACCTGCCGGACCAGCGTGGCGAGCGAAGCCGGCGTCAGCGAGCCGGCGTTCACCGCGAAGCTGTCGAGCATGTAGTAGCCGGAGCGTTTTTCCGCGGCGACCCAGTGACCGCTGCTGGTCAGATCGTGGCCGAACTGGGGATCCTGCTGCGCCCAGAAGGCCGAGTCGCCCTTCAGGTAGAGATGGTCGCCGGACCACGCGAGGGCGGACTTGCCGGCTACCGGTTCGCTGAGGGTTCCCGACGCCTTCCCTGTGCTGGTGACCGTCAGGTTTGCCCGGGTCATGGATTGGTGCTCGACCGGGGCGTAGACCATCGACAGGTTCACCGCGGGCAGGGCGCTTAACTCCTGCGCAGCCGACGCGCCCTGCTGGGCTGGTGACACGCGGGGGGCCGATGCCTCGTGCTTGGCGTCCCCGGACCCGTTCGCCCCGTTCGACCCGCTGGGCCACAGCACGTACAGCAGGCTCGCCAGTACGGCCAGCGCGACCCCTGCGGCCATGAGGGACCGGGCACGCGTCTGCCGTAACCACCCGGCAATCGCTCGCGGGGACCCGGCCGGCGCACCCGCCGTGGGAGTTCGAGCCGGCAGCGGAGGCACCGCGGGTGACTGCGGCGGGTGGGGCGGCCGGGGCGGCGGCGGAGGCACCGCGGGCGGCTGGGAGGGGCGGGGCGGCGGAGGCGGGGCATCACTCTCGTCCCGTTCACCGGATTCCGGCTGCTGCCCGTGATCATCCGCCACAGTGACTCCCCCAGTTGCTTGCGCCGACCCTGGAATCCGGGAATTCCACGTTACCGACGGAAGCACGCCGAGGGATGAACTTCCTTATGCTTCAGATGACGACTTGAGTGACAACCCGCGTGACTACCCAGGCTCCAGGGACGTCGTCCCCCACGGCGCGTCCGTGCGGGCTTTATCGGGCGATATAGCACGTGCGGGGATCGCGGGACCATCCCCCGGGGGTGCGAGGAAACACGTTGGACGGGGCGGGTGCTTCAGAGGTCCTGGACGGCGCGCAGGGCCTGATCGACGCGGGCCATGACCGCAGCGTCGACGGGGCCGAGGAGCTTGGCGCCGTCGAACCGGCCGGTCCGCAGCTGGACGATGTTGACCGCGACGGCGGTGCACGGGAC
>NZ_JBWKIR010000070.1:0-4458 GCF_056432605.1 Streptomyces sp. NPDC045022 | reverse complement strand
TACCAGGTCACCAACGTCGAGGCCTCCATGTCCTCGCCGTCCAGTCTGCTGCACTGGACCCGCCGCATGATCGAGATCCGCAAGCAGAACCCCGCTTTCGGACTGGGGTCCTACACCGAACTCCCGTCGTCGAACCCGGCGGTGATCGCCTTCCTGCGCGAGTACGAGGACGACCTCGTGCTGTGTGTCCACAACTTCTCGCGCTTCGCCCAGCCCACGGAACTGGACCTGAGCCGGTTCGGCGGGCGGCACCCGGTCGAGCTGTTCGGCGGGGTGCGCTTCCCGGCGATCGGCGAACTGCCGTACCTGCTCACCCTCGCGGGGCACGGCTTCTACTGGTTCCGGCTGCGCCGGGACGCGGCGTAATGCCGCCGGGTGAGGCGGTTTCCACCGCCTCACCCGGGGCACGCAACAGTGACACCCCCTCGCGCTCCGGGGAAAGGACGTGACGCCTCATGGCGGATACGGTCACCTCTTCCGGCACCACCAGCACCACCAGCACCACCAGTCACCTCCTCACCTCGCTCGAACCCCTGCTGCGTACGTGGCTGCCACGGCAGCGCTGGTTCGCGGGCAAGGGGCGCCCGGTCACCGGGTTCACTCCCGTGGCCGTCACCGAACTGCTGCCCCCGGACGGCCGGCTGGGGCTGTACCACCTGCTGCTGCGTGTCCACCAGCCGTCCGCGCTGGGCGCACCGCCGCACCCCGGCGACTGCTACCAGCTCCTCATAGGCGTGCGCGAGGCGCTGCCGCCCCGGCTGGCGCCCGCGCTGATCGGACACGTGGAAGAGGGGCCGCTCGCCGGACGCACGGTGTACGAGGCCCTGCACGACCCCCGGCCCGCCGAAGTACTCCTGGAGGCCCTGCGCACCCAGGCCCGCGTCGGCGGGCTGCGTTTCGAGCGGGATCCGAGCCAGGAGATCCGCGAGGGTCTCGTGGCCCGGCTGATGACCGCCGAGCAGTCGAACTCGTCGATCGTCTATGGCGATACGTTCATTCTGAAGCTGCTGCGCCGGGTCCTCCCCGGCGTCAATCCCGATCTGGAGATACCCCTCGCCCTGGCCCGCGAGGGCTGCCCCCGGGTGCCCGCGCCGACGGCGTGGCTCCATGCCGAGCTGGACGGTGAACCCGACGGGTCGTACGTCCTGGCGGTGCTCCAGCCCTTCGTCAGCGGCGCCACCGACGGCTGGGAGCTGGCGCTGCGCGAGCTGGCCAAGGGGGAGGACTTCGTCGCCGAGGCGCGGGCGCTGGGCCGGGCCACGGCCGAGGTGCACACCGCGCTCGCCCGCGCCCTGCCGACCGTCACCCTCGGCCACGCCCAGCTGGGGCAGCTGGTCGACGGCATGACCGAGCGGCTGGAGGCGGCCGTGCAGGCGGTGCCGGCGCTGCGCCCGTACACGCGCGGGCTGCGGTCCGCCTACGCGGCGCTGGCCGACCTCGGCTGGGAGGGCCGCACCTGGACGGCCCAGCGGGTGCACGGCGATCTGCACCTGGGGCAGTGCCTGCGCTCGCCGTCCGGGCAGTGGTCGCTGATCGACTTCGAGGGCGAGCCGGCCCGGCCGCTGGCCGAGCGGCGCATGGCGCAGCCGCCGGTGCGGGACATCGCGGGGATGCTCCGCTCCTTCGACTACGCGGCCCACTCGGCGACTCCGCCCGCCCCGGACTGGGCGCGCGCCTGCCGGGCCGCCTACTGCTCCGGGTACGCGGAGGTGGCCGGCCGCGACCCGCGCACCGATCCGGTGCTGCTACGGGCCTACGAGACCGACAAGGCGGTCTACGAAGTCGTCTACGAGGCCCGGCACCGCCCCGAGTGGCTCCCCGTTCCGCTGTCGGCGGTCCGTCGCCTCGCCACGTCCGAACCGATCTGATCCTCGCCGGGAGACTCGCTCGTGACGTCCAAGAAGTCAGCCACCCCGAAGAACAAGTCCGGCAAGAGCAGGACCGAGAAGAAGGGCACGGAAAAAAAGGGCTCGGAAAAAAAGGACACGGAGAAGGGGACGGAGAACAAGGTCAAGCGGACGCCGGCCACTCAGGTGCCCCCGCAGTCGGCACCACCGGTGCTGGAGGTCGCCGTCTCCCCCGCCGTCGACGCCGGCGACCGCGAACGGCTGCTGGACGGCACCCACCACGACCCGCACGCCGTCCTCGGCGCCCACCCGGTCCCGGGCGGTGTCGCCTTCCGCGCCTTCCGCCCCTGCGCACAGGCAGTCACCGTGGTCTCCGGCGACCTGCGCGCGGAACTGCACGACGA
Organism: Streptomyces sp. NPDC045022; assembly: GCF_056432605.1. NCBI lineage: Bacteria > Bacillati > Actinomycetota > Actinomycetes > Kitasatosporales > Streptomycetaceae > Streptomyces > Streptomyces sp. NPDC045022. Next base: position 2,207 of record NZ_JBWKIR010000070.1, on the reverse strand, counting down.
CGGCGACGGCTTCTTCTCCGGGCTCGTGCCACTGGCCGAGAACCCGGTCTACCGGCTGCTCGTGACGTACGACGGCACGGTCCACGAGACCGAGGACGCCTACCGCTTCCTGCCCACGCTCGGCGATCTGGACCTGCATCTGCTCGGCGAGGGCCGGCACGAGCAGCTGTGGCAGGCGCTCGGCGCGCACGTCACGACCCACCAGGGGGTGTCCGGCACCCGGTTCGCGGTGTGGGCGCCGAACGCGCGGGGCGTGCGGGTCACCGGCAGCTTCAACTTCTGGGACGGCACCGGCTTCCCGATGCGCTCGCTCGGTTCCACCGGGGTCTGGGAGCTGTTCGTGCCGGGCATCGGCGAGGGCGAGCTGTACAAGTTCGAGATCACCCGTCCGGACGGTTCGCGCACCCTGCGCGCCGACCCGCTGGCCCGCCGCACCGAGATTCCGCCCGCAACGTCCTCGATCGTGGACGTCTCGCGGCACGAGTGGGGCGACGCCGAATGGATGGCCCGCCGCGCCGCCACCCCCGTCCACGAGGCTCCGTTCTCGGTCTACGAGGTGCACCTCCCGTCCTGGCGCCCGGGCCTCGGCTACCGCCGGCTGGCGGACCAGCTGACCGCCTATGTGACGGAGCTGGGCTTCACCCATGTGGAGCTGATGCCGGTCGCCGAGCATCCCTTCGGCGGTTCCTGGGGCTACCAGGTCACCGGCTTCTACGCCCCGACGGCCCGCCTCGGCAGCCCCGACGACTTCAAGTACCTGGTGGACAGGCTGCACCAGGCCGGTATCGGTGTGATCATGGACTGGGTGCCGGCCCACTTCCCGCGCGACGAGTGGGCGCTCGCCGCCTTCGACGGGCGTCCGCTGTACGAGCACCACGATCCGCTGCGGGCCGCCCATCCCGACTGGGGCACGCTGGAGTTCGACTTCGGCCGCCGCGAGGTCCGCAACTTCCTGGTGGCGAACGCGGTGTACTGGTGCGAGGAGTTCCACATCGACGGCCTGCGGGTGGACGCGGTCGCCTCGATGCTCTACCTCGACTACTCGCGCGAGCCGGGCCAGTGGACACCGAACGAGCACGGCGGCCGGGAGAACCTGGACGCGGTGGCCTTCCTGCAGGAGATGAACGCGACCGTGTACCGGCGCTGCCCCGGTGTGGTGACCATCGCCGAGGAGTCCACGGCCTGGGACGGCGTCACCCGCCCGACCGACCACAAGGGCCCGAGCGGGTTCGGTGGCCTCGGTTTCGGCCTGAAATGGAACATGGGCTGGATGCACGACTCCCTCCAGTACATGAGCCACGATCCCGTGCACCGCAGGTACCACCACCACCAGATGACGTTCTCGATGGTGTACGCGTACAGCGAGAACTACGTCCTGCCCATCTCCCACGACGAGGTGGTCCACGGCAAGCGGTCCCTGGTCTCGAAGATGCCGGGTGACTGGTGGCAGCAGCGCGCCGGCCTCCGTGCCTACCTCGGCTTCATGTGGGCCCATCCGGGCAAGCAACTGCTCTTCATGGGGCAGGAGTTCGCCCAGGGCGCCGAGTGGTCCGAGGCGCACGGCCCCGACTGGTGGCTGCTCGACCCGTCCTACGGCGCCGAGGCGGATCACCGGGGTGTCCGGGACCTCGTACGGGACCTGAACGGGCTGTACCGCGCGACCCCGTCCCTGTGGCAACGGGACACCGATCCGGCGGGCTTCCAGTGGATCACCGGGGACGCGGCGGACGACAACGTCTTCGCGTTCCTGCGCCTCGACGCCGACGGCAGCCCGCTCCTCGCCGTCTCCCACCTGGCCCCGGTGGTCCGGCCGGACTACCGCCTCGGCGTCCCGGAGGACGTACCGGCCTGGCTGGAGGTGCTCAACACCGACGCCGGCGGCTACGGCGGCAGCGATGTGACCAACCCGGACGTCATCAAGCCGGAACCCCAGCCCTGGCACGGCCGCCCGGCAAGCATCAGGGTGACCCTGCCACCCCTGGCGACGGTGTGGCTGCGACCGGCCTAGACTCCCCGCCGTCTCGGCCCGTCCCGTCCCCAGGGGCTCCGCCCCTTCGGCGGGGGGGGGGGGGGGGGGGCCCCCCCCCCCCCCCCCCCCCCCCCCCCCCCCCCCCGGGGGGTGCGCGCCGCCCCCGTCCCCACGGTGCGGCGCGAGCAGGTCACCGTTCAGTCATCCCGTGAACGGCGGCCTGGTCCTAGGTCAGTCC
>NZ_JBWKIR010000069.1:0-4600 GCF_056432605.1 Streptomyces sp. NPDC045022 | reverse complement strand
GCCCCAAATCAACGGGCACATAAACACCACCCGCAACCAACACCGCCCACACACAAACCAACTGCTCCACCGACGACGGAACAGCCACCATCACAACCCGCTCAGGCCCCACCCCCAGACCCCGCAAATACCGCGCCAACCGAAACACCCGCCCACCGAACTCCTCATAACTCAACTCCACACCCACCGAGGAATCCACCACCGCAACACCCGCACCACAACCAGCCACCGCCCCCTCGAACAAGGACGAAACCAACTCACCTCCCCCACCGGCATCCGTCGCATTCCACTCCACCAACACCCGCTCCAACTCCACCCCATCAACCAACACAAACTCAGAAACACGCAACTCCGCATCCGAAACAGCGGACTGCAGAATCCGGCAGTACTGGGCGATGAAGCGGTCGATGGTGCGGCGCTCGAACAGGTCGGGGCTGTATCGGAGTGAACCCGCGATCGCGTCGCCCTCGACGGCGAGCCTCATCTCGAGGTCGAAACCGGTCGAGCTGGCCTCGGCGCTGACCGTCTCCAGGCCGAGACCGCCCAGCCGCGGGTTCTGGTCCTCACGACCACCGTCGAAGGCGATCTGGAAGATCGGGTTCATGCTGGCCCTGCGCTCCGGGGCCACCGCCTCCACCACCCGCTCGAAGGGGATGTCCTGGTTGGCGTAGCCGCTCAGGGCGACGTCCCGGACCAGTCGCACCATCTCGGTGAACGTCGGGTCGCCGTCCCACTTCACGCGCAGCGGCAGCTGGTTCACGAACAGGCCCATGAGGCCTTCGAGGTCACCGGAGGTGCGGCCGGCCACAGGGGTACCGGTGACGATGTCGCTCGTGCCGGTGCAGCGCGCCAGGAACACGTCCCAGGCCGCCAGGAGCACCATGAACAGGCTCGCGTCATTGGCCTCGGCGAGGACACGCAGGGCGGCCAGGGTGGCCGGTGGCACGGAGAAGTCGACGCGCTCGCCGCGACCGCTGAGCACGGTGGGGCGGGCGTGATCGGTGGGCAGGTCCATGGCCTCGGGCGCGCCGCGGAGCTGGTCCCTCCAGTACGTCAGCTGCTGCTGTGCCGCGTCCGACGTCATCCAGGACTCCTGCCACTCGGCATAGTCGCTGTACTGGATGGGCAGCGCTTCCAACGCGGGAGCCGGCCCGCCGCGGGCGGCCTCGTACAGGGCGCCGAGTTCTCGCCAGAACACGTCCATCGACCAGCCGTCGACGATGATGTGATGCACGATCAGCATCAGCAGGTGGCAGTCCGGCGCGAGACGAATGATCCGGACCCGCAGGAGCGGCCCGCGGGTGAGGTCGAACGGCTCGACAGCCGCCCGCCGGGTCCATGCGACGGCCTCCTTCTCGGCCACGGTTGCGTCCTGGCCGGACCAGTCGACCATGGCCACGTCGAGCGGCGCCGGATCGGCGATGACCTGGACGGGTTCACCGGCGACGTTCTCGAAATGCGTGCGCAGGATTTCATGACGCGTACGCAGGTCATTAAGCGCACGCGTGAAGGCGGCGGCGTCGAAGTCGCCACGCAGACGCCAGAGATAATCGGCATTGTACGCAGGGGATTCCGGCTGCAGTTGGTCGACGAACCACAGTCGGCGTTGCGCGAACGAGGCGTGCGCCCGATTGCTCTCCGGGGTGGCGCGACGCGGTATCCGCTGCTCTTCGACTCCATCGACCGCAGCCTCACGAAGCCGCTGCTGAATGAGTTCGAGCTGTTCGATGCTGAAGTCGTTCACTGCCGCTCCCTGGCATTCTGCTGTGGTAAGGGAAATCCACGCGCCGTCTTGGATGACTTTGCGCCACCGTCAACGTAGTTGATTTCCCATGCCAATTGCCGTGAGTAAAGCGAGCGGTACGGGCATTGAGCCGGACGGCATGTCCCGCCAGCGAGACACCCCTCATGTCACCGCACGTGCGGTCACACGGCGGGCCGACCACGCCGAAGGAGTACGACGACCGCGGCGACGGCGCCCAGGAGGATAGTGCCGACCGCCGAGGCGAGGAGCGTCTGGCGTGCGCCGATCGCCGTGCTCAGCGGTCCGCCGATCATGTTGCCCAGGGGTACCGAGACGATCATCACGGTGCCCCGGGCCGCCAGCACCTGCGACAGCTGCTCCGGGGTGGCGGAACGCTGGAACAGCACGGTCGAAGTGGCCGCGTACGGGGCCCAGATGAGGCCTGACAGACCGAAAGACACCAGGACCACGGCGGTGGGTGCGCCGAGCCCCATGGGCAGCAGCGCGGCGCCGAACCCGGTGACGATGCCAATGGTCGTCGGCCACAGCGACCAGTTGCGCAGATAGCCGGTGACCAGTCCGCCGACGACCGAGCCCACGCCGAACGCCGTGTAGTACCAGGCGAGAGTGGCCGCCGAGCCACCGAGGTCTTCGGAGACCAGAAGCGGTAGGGCGACCAGTACGGGGCCGAAGAGGAAGAAGTATCCGAAGGTCAGGGCCAGCAGTCCGGAGAGCCTACGGTCACTCAGGATGGCGCGGAAGCCGGCCGAGCGGGACGCCTGGTCGCGCGGTGTACCGGAGCCGGCCGCGCCGGGGGCGGCCAGGCGGTAGGTGAGGGCCAGCAGGGCGAAGGTGGCCGCGTCGACCGCGATGACCGTCGCCGCGCCTCCCCAGGCGATGAGCAGAGCGGCGACGGGCGGCCCGACGACGGTGGCGAACTCACTGAAGATCGTGATCACCGCATTCCCCGCCAAGTGGTGTCGCTCCTGTAGGACTTCGGTGAGCAGTGTGTACCGCCCGGCCGTTCCCCAGGCGTGCAGCAAGGAGGAGGCAGCCAGCAAAGCGATGTAGAGCCCCATGGTCAGCGCATCGAGGACGTACATGACCGGAATCAGGCCGAGCGCGATGGCCCGCAGAACCGCGTCCCAGCCCGCAAGCTGGCCTCCGCTACGGGCCGACAGCACTCGCCCGAACAGAATTCCGCCCAGCGCCCCTGGCAGGATGTACGCCACCGCGGCGGCCGCCACCCATGTGCCCTTGTCGCTCTCGGGGGCCAGTTCCAGGGCCAGCCAGGTGATGGCGACGGTGCTCATTCCGTCACCTATGTAGGACAGTCCCACGCCGGGCAGGATTTTCCGCAGAACCGGATGCCGGACCACCGGCCAGTAGGGCGATGAGCTGACGATTTTTCGTACGGATTCGATTGCCATGGCGTCATGACATAGGCGAGGGCCGTTCGATGTCAACCGCTCTCGCGCAGAGCGTATCCACGGCCTCAGGAAGAAGGTATGACGATGGATCTGGGAAATCCGGACCTTTACGCAACAGGCGATCGATACGCCCACTGGCGGTCTCTGGTCGCAGACGGAGAACCGCACTGGAGCGAACCCGGTCCGACACACGCCGGTTTTTGGTCAGTTTTCTCGCACGAAGCATGTGGCAAGGTACTTTCACCGTCGGCTCCGATGACGTCGGAATACGGCATGATGATCGGGTTCGACCGGGAGCATGCCGACCTCTCCGGCGGCCGCATGCTGGTGACCGCCGAGGGCGAGCGGCACCGGAAGCTGCGTCGCATCGTCAGCCCGTTCCTCTCCCGCCTCGCCGCCGGTTCCTTCAGCGAACGCATCGAGCAGGAAGTGACCGGCCTGCTGCGCGCCGCGCGGGAGAGCGGGCACGAGGGGGACGCGCTCGACGTCGCCAAGGGGATCGGGCCGTACATACCGGCGGCCACCGTCTGCGAGATCCTCGGCGTGCCGGCCGCTGACCGGGAGTGGCTCATCACGCTGACCGGGCATGCGTTCGGCGGTGAGGACAGCAGCTACGACAGCATGACACCGTCCACGGCGCACACCGAGATCCTCACCTACTTCTACGACCTGATCACGGAGCGCCGGCGGCGCCCGGGCGGCGACCTCGTGAGCGCGCTCCTCGCCGATGCGGAACTCGACGACCAAGACGTGTTGCTGAATTGCGACAACGTGCTGATCGGCGGCAACGAGACAACGCGGCATGCCATTGCCGGCACCTTCCACGCCCTCGCCCAGGCGCCCGACACCCTGACCCTGCTCAGTGGAGATCCGGCGGCCTTCGCACCTGCCGTGGAAGAGGTGCTGCGGTGGACTTCCCCGGCACTTCATGTCCTGCGGGTCACCACGGGCGAGTTTTCGGTCGGCGGGCGGGTGATTCCGACCGGGAGCCCGGTGGTGGCGTGGCTACCGGCGGCCAACCGCGATCCCCAGGTGTTCGACCGGCCCGATGAATTTCGGCCACAGCGCACCCCCAACAAACATATGGCGTTCGGACACGGTCTACACCATTGCATGGGGGCCGCGTTGGCCCGGATCGAAATCGGCGTCCTGCTGCGTGTGCTGAGCCGGGAAGTGAAATCGATATCGATCACGGATGAACCACAGTGGATCCGTGGCCTGCTGGTACAGGGATACAAGAGCATGCGCGTGGCCCTCGACTGGAATTGAGGAATTCCGAGATGAATCGAATGATCCCCGAACTGCGTCCTGCCGAGCGGCTCGTCGACCGCTTCGAGGCGTGGGTGGACCGGGCTCCGGAGGCGGTGGCCCTCGTCTCGGACGGCCACGAGATGACGTACGGCGAACTCGACGTCCGCGCCAACCA
>NZ_JBWKIR010000068.1:0-5620 GCF_056432605.1 Streptomyces sp. NPDC045022 | reverse complement strand
ATGACCGCAGCGTCGACGGGGCCGAGGAGCTTGGCGCCGTCGAACCGGCCGGTCCGCAGCTGGACGATGTTGACCGCGACGGCGGTGCACGGGACCGGGGTGTCGATCACCACCGACATGGCCGTGTCCGGGAACCGGCCGCTCTCGTGGAGCACGATCACCAGGACGGCGCCGTAGGACTCTTCCAGGCCGGTCAGGCTGATGATCAGGACGTTGCGGCCGTCGGGCAGCGTCCAGACCTCACCGCGCTTCACAGGGTGTCGCCCTCGCCCGCCAGGTCGTCGCCGAGGCCGAGCGCGGCGAGCTGCTGCGCGGCGTCGAGGGTCGCGGCCCGGCGCGCGGCGCGCAACGGCCTGTGGGCCGACGAGGACTTCGAGGAGTGGTACCCGCGGGACGGCAAGCCGGGCCTGTCGCCAGCCCAGTTGGCGACTGTGTCGGTTTTGCAGTTCCTGCTGGAGCTGTCCGACCGACAGGCCGCCGAGTCCGTGCGCAACCGCATCGACTTCAAGTACGCCCTTGGCATGGAGCTGGAAGACCCCGGCTTCCATCACAGCCTCCTTGCCGACTTCCGAGAGCGCCTGGCCGAGGAGCGCCGGGCCGACAAGCTGCTCAGCCTCGCGCTGGAGAAGATCAGGGCCGTCGGCCTGGTCTGGGAACGTGGCCGGCAGCGCACCGACTCCACCCACGTCCTGGCCGCGGTGCGGGACCTGACCCGCCTGGAGCTCGTCACCGAGGCCATGCGCGCAGCCCTCGAAGAACTCGCCCGCCGGGCGCCGCACGAGCTGGTCGGCCTGGTGACCGAGGACTGGGGCAAGCGCTACGGCGGCGCCGCCCGGCTCGGCAAGAACCCCTCCAAACCCAAGACCCGGATCAAGGACACCGGCGAGGACGTCCGCCTGCTCCTGCGCTACGTCCACCACTACCTGCCCGCCCTCCACGACGGCGAGCAGGTCCAGGCCCTGCGCCAGATCTTCGTGCAGAACTACTGCACCGACGCCCAGGACCGCCCGAAGTGGCGGGAAGCGGAAGATGCCGGCCTGCCCCGTTATCTTCTTCGCGGTCCTGCAAGAGGGCCGCTGGCCTCCGGGCCCGGCATGACTGTTGCCCCCTGTCGAACGGATGACCTGGGGGGTGGTGTCACCGGGCTCGAGGGTGCCGTCGGAGACGCTGATCAGAGGCCCGACCGCCGCCCGGCCGGGCGCAATGCCCGGCCAAATGCGGGCGGCAGGTCTGCATAATGTGGATGCGCGCGAACGGACCCACCGCCGGGGCCGGCACCGGATCGAACGATGTGGGAGCACGGTGATCGAGATCGACGGGGTGGGCGTCTTCCTTGGCCTGGACGTCGGCAAGAGCACACATCACGGCCACGGGCTGACCCCGGCCGGGAAGAAGGTGTTCGACAAGCAGCTGCCCAACAGCGAGCCCAAGCTGCGGTCCGTCCTCGACAAACTCCGCGACACGTCCGGCCAGGTCCTGGTGGTCGTGGACCAGCCCACATCCATCGGCGCCCTGCCCCTCACGGTCGCGCGGGACGCCGGCTGCAAGGTCGCCTACCTGCCCGAACTCGCGATGCGGCGGATCGCCGACCTCTACCCCGGCGAGGCCAAGACCGACGCCCGCGACGCGGCCGTCACCGCGGACGCCGCCCGCACCATGCCCCACACCCTGCGCTCGCTGGAACTCACCGACGAGATCACCGCCGAGCTGACCGTGCTCGTCGGCTTCGACCAGGACCTCGCCGCCGAGGCCACCCGCACGTCCAACCGCATCCGCAGCCTGCTCACCCAGTTCCACCCCAGCCTCGAACGCGTCCTGGGGCCCCGCCTGGACCACCCCGCCATCTCCTGGCTCCTGGAGCGCTACGGCTCCCCGGCCGCTCTACGCAAGGCCGGCCGCCGCAGGCTCGTCGAGGTCATCCGCCCCAGGGCCCCGCGCATGGCCGAACGGCTGGTCGACGACATCTTCGACGCCCTCGACGAGCAGACAGTCGTGGTCCCCGGGACCGGCACCCTCGATGTGATCGTGCCCTCGTTGGCCAAGTCGCCGGCCGCCGTCCACGAACAACGCCGGGCTCTCGAGGCCCAGATCGCAGCCCTGCTGGAGGCCCACCCTCTTTCCAAGGTCCTGACCTCGATGCCCGGCGTCGGCGTCAGGACCACCGCAGTCCTCCTGCTCACCGTCGGCGACGGCGGCTCCTTCCCGTCCGCCGCCCACCTGGCCTCCTACGCCGGCCTCGCACCCACGACCAGGCAGTCGGGCACCTCGATCCACGGCGAACACGCCCCCAGAGGCGGCAACCGGCAGCTCAAACACGCAATGTTCCTCTCCGCGTTCGCCGCCCTCCACGATCCCGCCTCCCGCACCTACTACGACCGATGCCGAGCCCGGGGCAAAACCCACACCCAGGCCCTCCTCCGCCTCGCCCGCCACCGCATCAGCGTCCTGTTCGCCATGCTCCGCGACGGAACCTTCTACGAACCCAGAACCCCACAACCTGCTTGACGAAAGACATAGAGGCACCCCCTCGGCCGTCGCCCTCGTCTCTCCCTACGACCTGACCGCCCGCTACGCGCGCCGGGGGCAGACCCGCTGGAAGGGCTTCCTGGCGCACCTCACCGAGACCTGCGACCCGGACACGCCGAGCGTGATCACCGACGTCACCACCACCAAGGCCGCCGTCCACGACACCAAGGCCCTTCCCGGCATCCTCGCCAACCTCCACCATCGAGACCTCCTGTCGAAGGAGCACTTCGTCGACGGCGGCTACCTCTCCGTCGCACTCAAGAAGCAAGTCGGCCGCGAGCACGGCGTCGGCCTGGTCGGACCGATCCCGACAGCGTCCCATGGTCCGCCGCGCAGCGGTTGCGCACGGTGCTGATCGAGAACCAGCCGGCCACCGAGGTCATCGCCAAGTACGGCCTGCCCGACGCCACTTCACAGCTGGTACGGGTCGGTGAGGCCGGTCACCAGGACACCGGAACGCCGGGAGATCAGTCCGGCGAGCTCACGTACGCCGCTGTACGTGGTGTTGAACCTCCACACGGCTTCGCGGCCGGTCACCCGCGCCGTGAACGCCACCTCGTAGGCGAAGGCGCTGCCCGCCGGAAGCGAGCCAATGGCGAACTGCGTCTTCTGGCCCTCGATCGACCGGATTTCCGACCACGCCACGACGACCACGCGCCTGCCGGCGGCGTCGACGAAACCCTCCGAGAACAGGCAGAGCCCACCACGCATGCGCTGAAACCAGACATAACCCCATGTGATGATGATCAGCAGGCCGACCACCACAACGCCGCGGCCCCAGACGTTCTCCGGCCCGTTGACCAGGAAGTTCATGACGACGACGAGGATCACCAGGCAGGCCAGCGCCCCGCCGAGGCCGGGGCGGCGGCGCACCCGCTGCTCGAACTCGCCGAGGTTCTCGCGGGCGGCGCAGGCCAGCACGCGGGGCGCTGGCGTGTCGGTTGGCTTGCTCATCCCGGCCATCGGGCCAGAGTAGCGAGCCAACCATGCACGCAGGAACAGCAGGACGGGCTCGACCGGCAGACCACCATCGTCCATGACCACGAACGACACGACCGCGTCCGGAACGCGGGCGACCTGTCCCCAATGCGGCAATCGGATCGCGTCGACCTCGCGCTCGGCTCCGACATCCAATGCCATGCAGCCTCCTCAAGCTCGGCGCCAGGTCGCTGCCGTGCAGGGTGAGCACCGCGACCCACTGATCGAGCCAGGGCGCATCGAGTTCCGTAGTGATGAGCTGGAAGCCCTCCTGCAGAACGGACTGCATGAAGATGCTGCGCAACTCGCCGCCCTTGGTGCCGGAGTCGGTGAAGACCTGCGTGGCCAGCTCGGCGAGCAGCAGCGGCTCGCCGTTGGCGTGGTTGACGCCGGGCTTCATCACCATGTCGGCCCCACCCTGGGCGGTGGTGTCTACGGTGGAGGCATGTCGACGTCTCCTCCGCCCGCACCGGGCCCGGTCCCGGTGCGGGTCCTGCTGCCCGGGGGCCAGGAGGTCGTCGCGCGGCTGTGGGCGCGCCGTCAACTGCCCGACGGCTGGCGCTACGACGTGGGTATCCCGGCCTACCGCAACGGCTCTCGGGACAGCGTGGAGGAGGCCGAGGACCGGGTCTGGGCGCGGGCGCCGGAACACGTACAGCCCGTGGAGGGCGTCTCGTACGACCAGGTACCCACCGAGTACCTGCCGAAGCCGTCCGTCGTGGACCAGGTCCTCGGGCCGCGCCGCCCGTCGGGCTGGGTCCTGGCGAAGGCCGGCGGCCGTGGCCCCGGCCGCGGCAGTGTCGTGCACGCCGTCGCCTGCGAAGAGGCCCCGGCCGGGGCGTCGGTGCTGACGCTGGAGCGGGCCCTGGGCGTGGCGTAGCAGCCGGGCGTCCGGCTGTGCTCGCTGTGCGGCTCTGCCGCTGAGCTGGACCCCGTCCTCAAGGGCTTCGGCGAGCAGTAAGTCGCCGTGGCGTCCTGCCCGTCCCTGCGCGCTTACGTCAGCGGCGGGTGACGGCGTAGCCCGCGTCGTTGACGGCTCGGGTCCACACGTCGCGGTCGAACCACTTGCTGATGTTCGGCTGCATCTCGGTGATGGTGCGCATCCGGGCCAGCCAGTCGTGCCCGGCCGGGCCGCGGCTGCCATCACACCCGGCGCAGCCGTCCTCGCCGTGGATGGAAGCCGCATTGGGGCTCGTTGTGCCGGTCGAGCTGCGGACGCTGTGGGGGCTCGTCTCGGGCGGGAATGTGGATGGCAGTGGACCGTGGCAGGGGAACGCCGCGCTGCTCGGCCTGGACGAGGTGGTGAACCACTACCTGTCGCAGATGGAGGCGCAAGCGGAGTTCGACGCGGGGTACGAGGTGCCGGGGGTGCCCGGTGAGGGCGACGTGATCGTGTGGCAGCCGGGGTGGATTCCGGTGTTCTCGTCCAGCGCGTACGACACGCTGTATGGCACATATCTCGATGTCGGGACGGGACTGCTGTGGCGGTGGACGCGCGAGACGTACGTCCCGCCCGGTCCCGACGACCCACAGGACTCGCTGGTGACGTACCTGGAGGGGCTGGCGGATGCTCTGGAGTATCCCGCCCTCGCCCAGGACAGGCCCGGTCTGCTGGATGGCGCTGTCGTGTGGAAGTCCGGTGCGTACGGGGACGAGGACTGGCGTCCGGTGTGACAGCGAAGAGCGGGAGAACGCCGGCTGTGCGTCCTCCTGCCGCTTCATGCTTGGGTGGCGTTATCCGATCTTTTCCCAGTCACACGTGACGACATCCTTTTTGCAGTGGTCGAAACCAGGAGTGTCGACAAAGAAGCCGTCGTTGTCGAGCATGCGCCAGTCAGGAACGGGATAGCCCCGGAGAGCCCCGCTGTTCTGGTCCGCCGGAAGATTGGCTCGGCCGAATTTTTCGTGAGTGGACAGTCCGCCTGGCTGCTGCCCGACATCTGCCAGCATTCCGAAAGCGGTGTTGCCGCCGGACACGGCGTCGGTGTAGAGCTGGGCGCACTGCGACCCGTCCGTCACCTTGAGCTCTTTCCAACCTCACGCTGATGCGTGGTGAAGGACGAGCACGGCCTTCACCACGTTGGTGATTCGGTTGGTGCTGCAGCGGAGCTTCCGC
>NZ_JBWKIR010000067.1:0-6879 GCF_056432605.1 Streptomyces sp. NPDC045022 | reverse complement strand
AACCGTTTGCGCTGCTGGAGCGAGAGCGCGGGCCCGAGGTGGTCGATGATGCGGTCGGCCGCCGACTTGGACACCCCGAACAGTGGGGCAAGTTGACGCAAAGTCAGGTTCGTTCGCCAGTAAGCGGCGACCAGGAGCACGCGGTCCTCCAGTGGCAGGCTCCAGGGCCGGCCCTTGCGCACCGGATCCGCCCCCTCACGCCGGAGCGCGGTGATCAGCTTGCCGAACTGGCGCGGGCTCAGCCCGGTGAACGGGGCTATCCAGGAGGGCTCCGACGCCGTGATCACACCAGACACGACAAGATCATCTCACCCGTGACCAGCAGTTACGGGACAGCCCTTAGCGGAGGTGGCGTGCACCGTCAGAGAAGGACGAGGTGTTTTTACAGGTGCTGACTGAGAATCCGGACGCACCGCCAGGGAGCGCCGTGTCTCCGGGGGCCCATGTTCCGTCGGCCATGTCACGACCATGTCTCTGTCGCACGCCCAGGACCACGGCGGGGCGGGACATAACTTCTGAGCCGATGAGCACAGCCGAGGAGTCGCAGTCGACGGCAATGGAGCGTCGTAACGCTCGCCTGTATCTCACCGGGCTCGGTCTCTCCATGATTGGCGACACCGCACTCAGCCTGGTGGCGGGAATCTGGGCCAAGTCACTCACAGGGAGCAGCGCGCTTGCCGGCTTGACCCAAACCTGCATCTACATCCCGTCGTTGTTCGGGCCACTGGCGGGTTTGCTCGCGGATCGCGTTCCGCGGCAGCGCTTCCTGATCACCGTGAACCTGTGTACAGCGATCGCGGTCGCCTGCCTGCTGTTCGTCAACGGTGAAGAGGACGTGTGGGTGATCTGCGCCGTGATGGTTGCCTACGGCACCTCCCTGGTCCTGATCGATCGTGCCGAGACCGCGCTGTTCGCCCATACGTTCCGGCCGTCGCTGCGTCAGCGGATCAACGGCGTGCGCCTGGGAATGCAGGAAACCGGCCGTCTGGTCTCGCCGTTGTCCGGTGCAGGCCTGTTCACCTGGCTCGGCGGTGGGGCCGTGGCCCTGCTGGACGCCGCCACGTTCGTCGCGGCGGCCGTCGCGACGGCGCTGCTCAAGCCGCCACCCGAACAAGCCCGGCCGCCCCGGACCCGCTGGCGCACCGAGATTCTCGCCGGCGCCGCCCACATCCGCGCCACACCGGCGCTCGCGCGGATCCTCGTCGCTGCGCTGGGGGTCCGATCCGGGCCGACCGTGACCCCCTGACCAGGCCGGCAGGGGGCTGCCTGGGCCGTGCGTTTCTCCTAATCCAGGGTGTAAGCAGCTCGTACCGGGCCCCCGCAAGGAGCCGGCGGGCGGCTTGCCTGGGCAGCGGACGCCTTGGCCCTCTCTAGCCCCTGAGGCTCACTCTGAGACCGGCGCCGTTGCCCACCGATGGATCCGTGGTGGTGACGTGGGCGCCGGGAAGGCCTGAACCGACCCTGGCCGCGAGGCCTCCCTATAGAGCGGCAGCCCGGCGTCTGCGCACCACCACGAGTCCACGCTTGCCGTGAAGCTTCGCGGGGTGACGCGGGCTCCGGGCTGATGCCTCCGTTTCCCCTGGCCGTTCCAGGCCTCGGTCAAGAGCGGCACGGCCCGGTGCCTTCGTGGCCACCGCGAAACCCGCAGCCGCTGACCGGTGTTGATCGTCACGGCGCGAGCCCGCCCCAGGGTCGACCTCTTGTTCCATCCGCGAGCCCGCGAGCTCTGCAGACAGATCGAGCCCCTGGGGTGCGCTGGTGTCGCGAACGGCTACTGAGATGGCGGACCAACGAGTCCTGTGATTAGGGCGCCGCGTGACCCGCACGTGCTCGTGAGCTGCACAAACGGCTGGTCTCCCACCGATGACCAGGAGGGTGGGCGTCAGCCCGTCATCACGGGATTGCCACCGGACGGAGTGATGGCGTACCACTCTTTGTCCTTGCCCTGGCCCTTCATCAGGCCGGCCTTCGTGTCGCCCACGTACCGGTACAGCGGCCAGCCGGTGAGGGTGAGCTGCTTCATGCCGTTGCGGTGGACCGTGCCGAGAAGGCTCTTTTCAACCCCCGAGGTCTGTACGGAGTCGTCCACGATGACGGGCATCCACGTCTGCGTGCACGAACCGGCGCACGTCCACTTGGAGGGAGCCGGCCGGTCCTTGCCATAGCGGTACAGGGTCATCCCCTTGTCGTCGGTGACCACACTGCCCATGCCCTTCATCGCCTTGGCTCTCACCATGGCGGTCACGGCCATGTTTCCGCTCCCGGAGTTGCCGCCGGCGGCCGGTGCGGGGGTCGCGGGATCCGACGCGGCCGTGGCGACCGGGGCGGCGCTGCCGGGATTGGTGCCGGACGCGTTGTCGTTCGAAGAGCCGCACGCTCCCAACAGGAGAGCGGAGACGAGCCCCGCGGCTGAGGCAAGGACGATGCGTTGCGGGATCAAGGGCTCACCCTTCGTCGGGAGTCGCATTTACGTACTCCCTTGTTACGTGGGGTGACTCACCGGGCTCTCAGCCGCTGGTATCACATGACGCAGTCTTGACCATCACCGTGCTCGCTCGACGGAGGGCAGACGCCCACCCACATGCGGACGGTGGCCTGTCAGGCGAGCAGAAGCATCATTTGCGAGCGCCGACTCGCTATCCCGTGCCGGCCCGCCCGGCCGCCTGGCGGTCATAGGATGGACTGACATGTCGTCAATTCTGCGCGGGTTCCTCGCAGAGCCGTTGTCCGTCTTTCGTACTCTTACCGGACCAGCGGTGACGACCTTGCGCAATCAAGGATTTCCAGGATCTGTTCTGCTTAAAGGGCATCTCGAAGATCTGGGAGAACAGCCACGCCCCGAGCACCGAAACCGGCAGGGCCAGGACAAGCGTGAACCAGAATGTCGGCAGACCGGGCGACACGAAATGCGGGGCTACTCGGCGAATTACGGCCATGACGATCGGCAGATGGATCAGGTAGAGACTGTAGGAGAAGCTACCGAGACTCTGAATGGGGCGCGCGGTCAGGAGCCGTACGAGGATGGCGGGCCTGCCGGTGGCAACCGCAGCAAGCAGCATCGTCATGGCGGGAGCGATGGCGAGATCCACCCAGAAGTAGTGGTTCACGGTCCAAACGGAACCCTGTATGAGGCCGAGAGCCAGGACGGGCATGGCGGCCAGTCCGGCGAACCATCCCCACGGCAGGCGTTGAACTCGTTCCGACGCAACGACGACTCCTGCGCCGATCAGGCCTGCAACGAACACGGGAGCGAGATGTGGAGCGAGCCAGTTGTTGCTCTCCACGGGAGATGCGTCAGCCGCCATCAGCCCACGGACGATCACCGGTAGTGTTACGCAGACGATCAGTGCCGTCGCGCTCAACCGCCGCCGCACGAACAGGAAAAGCGGAAAGAGGAGATAGAGTTCGACCTCCACTCCGATCGACCAGAACGCGCCGTTCGGTGTGGGGGCGGTGAACATGTCCTGAGCAACGAGGCCGTACACCAGGATTGACGCGCCGGTCGGTCGTCCGTAGTGCGAAGCCGACACCACGAACCAGGAAATGATCAGGCTCATGGCCAGCGCTGCCCAATACGGAGGCAGGATGCGCCAGGCGCGCCGGCGCAGGAACTCGCCGACGCCACCCGACCGCCAGTCGTGACGCGCCGGGGAGATCGCCAGGGAGAAGCCGGACAGCACCAGAAAGAAGACGACGGCGAGGCGCCCGAACTTCAACCCGTCCAGCCACGCAGGCGCCGAACTGTTGGGAAAGCCCGGGAAGGTATACAACCAGCAGTGGAACAGGACCACATACAGTGCCGCCAGTCCGCGGAGGCCATCCAAACCCGGTACTTGCCGACGGACGCGTGTCCGGCTCGTCCTCTCCTTCTGTCCCGCTGGGGCGGCTCCGTCGAGAGCACTGCTGACTGGACGGCTCGAATCCACTGAAATCGTTCGACCCTTTCTATGGGCACTGTGTATCACACACCACCAACGTCTCGGCGGTCGCCGCACGATGCAACCCGCGACCGGCGCGTGCCCGCCGACCTGTTTCCCTGGCAGTACGCCAGGCGGCACGGTGCCGCCCGCAGTGACTGGTACGTAGCGTCCGGTCGGGCAGTTCAAAAGCCAAGCCGACATGATCCTCGTGTCGCCGGGTGGACCTGTGCTCGCGTAGAGGGGATTCAATCCGGGCCACAAGAACAAGCCAGGGGATCGCTCCTGGAACCGGTCCGCCCGATGAGCAATGATCAGCATCAACGCCTCTGTGGACGCAATCGGCGTACCCGTCGAGTAGTTACTTCCAGCCCAACTGCTCGATGGATCTACCGAATCGTCGCTGGGGGCTGGTTGAGTACTTCCGGCGATGGCAACACATCATGTAAAGGAAACTGTCATGCGCACAACAAGCACCAGAAGGCTGACCGTCACTCTCGCTGGCGCGCTGCTGGCGGTGACCAGTC
The DNA here is from genome assembly GCF_056432605.1 of Streptomyces sp. NPDC045022. NCBI lineage: Bacteria > Bacillati > Actinomycetota > Actinomycetes > Kitasatosporales > Streptomycetaceae > Streptomyces > Streptomyces sp. NPDC045022. The sequence goes on along the minus strand of NZ_JBWKIR010000067.1, from coordinate 2,435 downwards.
CGGTGATCGCTCACGCCCAGTCGTCGCAAGGGAGTGACCCGGCGTCGTCCGAGATCAAGCCTGGGTCTTCCCACCTGAAGAACCTCAAGTCCGGCAAATATCTACAGGCCGCGAGCACCGCCAACGGCGCCAAGGTCACCCAGCAGACCTATGACGGTCCCAGCACCCTGCAGCAGTGGGACATCTACACCTTCGACGGCTACTACACGTTGGAGAACGTGGCCGCCGGCAGAAACCTCGGCATCGACGGTGCCAGTACGTCGACCGGTGCGGGGGCCATCATCGCAAACGGGTCCAGCGACCTCAACCAAGACTGGGCGGTGGACTGGACCGCCTACGACGGGGACTACTTCGCACTGAAGAACCGCAAGAGCGGTCTGTGCCTGGGCATTACCGGCGCCAGCACCGCCAACGGCGCACAGGCCGCCCAGTTCAAGTGTGACGGATCAGCCAACCAGGGCTGGGCCTGGTGATGCAACGAGCCGACCGCCATGGGCTCGGTTCGCGGCTTTGCCGACGCCGTCCAGCGGTGTGGGGCCAGTCGGCTCGCTCCAGCCGAGTGAGCCTCCCCGGTGAACGCAAGAGGCCTGTGCCTCGGCATCCCGGGCGTGAGCACCTCCAGCGGCACGCGGTCACACGAATGCTCCGGCGTGCTCCCCACTGAGGTGCTCCTGGTCCTGGCTTGAGCCGTTCTACGCATACGCCGCCGTGATGCCCCGGCCTTCCCCGGTCTGGGCACCACGGCTTGCTCCCAGAGCCGGCGACCCATGGATGGAGGGCCGCCGCCGACGGCTCGGACCTCACCCCACAGCCCGCCACCCACCCGCAGGGAGGGCGAACTCAAGTCGACGCCAACGGCCGGAGGCCAGGCGTAGCCCATCTGTAACTCCGGGTACAAGCCGCAGCATGTCGCAGGCGCGAATCCCCCGCGACGCGGTGATCAGCGCCAACGCCCCTGCGGACACCTCCGCCACCCCTCGTCAAGCAGTCACTTCCAGTCGAAATGTTCAAATGATCTAGCGAACCTTCACCCCGGGTTGGTTGAGTTACCGACGCAACGACAGAACTCAACACAGGGGAACGTGTCATGCGCACAACACGCACAAGGAATGCCGTGACCGCGGTGCTCGCCGGCACGCTGCTGGCGGTGGCCAGTCCGGCGGTCGCTCACGCACAGTCGTCGCAGAGCGTCGACTGGGATCAGCCCATACCGACCTCGAAGGTCCTCGACGGCAGCCTCTTAAACCTCAGGGCTTCCGGCATTGGGATCGGGAACCTCAAGTCCAAGAAGTTCCTCCAGGCCAACAGCACGGCCAACGGTGCGCGAGTCGTCCAGCAGCCGGGGAACTCGGCCAACACGCTGCAGAACTGGGATGCTGTCAACGACAGCCCTTACACCAGTTTCGAGAACGTCGCCGCCGGGAGAAACCTCGGCGTCGACGGTGCCAGCACGTCGGCCGGTGCGGGGGCCATCATCGCGAACGGCTCCGGCGACGCCAACCAGGACTGGAAGCTCGTCCCGGTCTCTGGCTACCCCGACGGTTACTTCGCGATGAAGAACCGCAAGAGCGGTCTGTGCCTCGGCATCTCCGGCGCCAGCACCGCCAACGGTGCACAGGCCGCCCAGTTCGCCTGTGACGGGTCGGCCAACCAGGGCTGGGCCCTGTTCAATCCCTGATCGCCAGCGGTAAGCGTTCCCGGCCGTGTCATCTGTGTGGCGCGGCCCGGAAAGTCGGCCCGACTCAGGACGGTAACAACGGCTGACAAGGACGATGGATCGGTATTGTGTGCGATGTGCCGGTTCGGTGTCAGTGACGGCATGTCAGGCTGGGTTGCTTCCCATGTGTGGCCGACCTCCCGTGAGGGTGGCCGGCCACAGTTGTTGGTGCAGGTCAGCGGCGGCGTTTGCGCTGGCTCTGCGCGAACTGGATGATCGGCCGCCGATCTCCATTGCCTCGCAGACGGTCTGAGGTCAGGGACAGGCCTCTCTATTGCGACCTCGATCGAGCGGACCGCGTATCCGCGGTTCAAGCGCGGATCAAGCGGTAGGACCGCATGAGCTGCATCCGTTCTTCGCCTGTGAAACGCGGCACCCTTCGTTGATCACGCTGCGGTTTCATGTTTCATCGGCGGCCATGTGGCCGACCTCTTCGCCGGAGTCCGGTGTGACGCCGACTGGGCGAAACGCCTGAAGCCGTCCGTCCTTGACGAGGCCCGCTACGCCTTCGACGCGCATATGAAGGGCGACAAGGAGCCGATGAAGGACTTCCCGCGCCGCTGCATGCGCCTGTGGCCGGTGCTGGAGACGAATCGGGCGGGTTCCCCCAGTCGCCCAACAAGGAGCCTTTTCCAAGCTGGCGGTGTTGACCGCGAGTTGGACAGTCCTGCGCAACGACGAAGCTCCTGGTAGACGGGTTCTCGACCAAGATCGCCCG
>NZ_JBWKIR010000066.1:0-7217 GCF_056432605.1 Streptomyces sp. NPDC045022 | reverse complement strand
CGCCTCACCGGCGAGAACACCATCTCCTGGCGTGACCCGACATCACGCAGCCAAAGGCCTATCTCGGGATAAAACAAAGGGAGAAAACGACCTCTGAGCCCCGAGGAGGCGGTGCGGGTCGCCCGCACCCTGCACGAGCACGGCGTAGAACTCCTCGAACAGCCGGTCCCGCCCGGCGATCCGGACGCCCTGCGGTACGTCCACGAGCGCTCGCCGGTGCCGGTCTACGCCGACGAGGACTGCGCCGGACCGCAGGATATCCCGCGGCTGCGCGGCCGGGTGAGCGGCGTCAACGTCAAGCTGGTCAAGTGCGGTGGGCTGCTCGCCGCCCGCGAGACCGTGACACTCGCCCGCCGCACCGGGCTGCGGGTGATGCTGGGCTGCAAGCTGGAGAGCGCCCTCGGTGTGACGGCGATGGGCCCACTGGCGCCGCTCGCCGACGAACTGGACCTGGACGGCCATCTCGGACTGGTGGGTGACCCGTTCACCGGCGCGGCCGTCGACCGTGGTGTGATCGGCGCCACCACGATCAACACGGACTACGGAGACAACTGACATGCGACTGCGCTGTGCCGTCCTCGACGACTTCCAGAACACGGCCCTGGACTCGGCCGACTGGAGTCCGGTCGAGGACCGTGTTGAGGTCGTCATCTTCCGCGAACACATCGCCGACGAGGACGAACTCGCCGCCCGCCTGGCCGACTTCGAGATCGTGGTCACCCTGCGCGAGCGGGTTCCGTTCCCGGCCACGCTGCTGGACCGGCTGCCCCGGCTCCAGCTGCTCATCGCCTCCGGCATGCGTAACTCGGTCATCGACTACGCGGCCGCCGAGCGCAACGGGGTGACCGTGTGCGGCACCGCCAGCTCCTCCACCCCGCCGGTGGAGCTGACCTGGGCACTGCTGCTGGGCCTGGCCCGCAACCTCGTCACCGAGAACAACGCGCTGCGCGCGGGCGGCCCCTGGCAGTCCACCGTCGGCGCCGACCTGCACGGCCGCCGGCTCGGTCTGCTGGGCTTGGGCAAGATCGGCAGCCGGGTGGCCCAGGTGGGTCTGGCCTTCAGCATGCGGGTCAGCGCCTGGAGCCAGAACCTGACCAAGGAACGGGCCGACGAGGTGGGCGTGGAACTCGCCGCGTCCAAGGAGGAGTTGCTGGGCAGCAGCGACTTCGTCTCCATCCACCTCAAGCTCAGCGACCGCACCCGTGGCCTCGTCGGTGCGGCCGAACTCGCCCTCCTGAAGCCGACCGCCTACCTGATCAACACCTCACGAGCGGCCATCGTCGACCAGGACGCACTGCTCGACGCGCTGCACGAGAGCCGGATCGCCGGTGCCGGCCTCGACGTCTTCGACACCGAGCCCCTGCCCGCCGGCCACCCGCTGCGATCCGCGCCCCGGCTGCTCGCCACCCCGCATCTCGGCTACGTCTCGCAGTCCAACTACGCGGCGTACTACAGCCACGCCGTCGAGGACATCCAGGCGTTCCTCGCCGGCGAACCGGTACGCCGGCTCGGCTGACCGGATGCCCCGGCCGGCCACCCGCCGGTGGCCGGCCGGGCACACGGGCGCCTCTCGAAGTCTCCACCCCTGCACCTTGGAGATCTACGTGAGCCAGCAACGCCGCATGATGAAGCTCGGCGCGTTCCTGCCCGCGCCGGGCCACCACGTCGCCGCCTGGCGCCATCCGCATGCCCGGCCCGACGGCGGACTCGACTTCGACTACTACCGCGGCCTTGTGCGGACCGCCGAACGCGGCCTGTTCGACATGGTCTTCCTCTCCGACGGAGCGGGGGGTGCGCACGAAGTACCGGGACGCCGACGAGCTGAGCCGGCAGGGCCGCATGGTGCACTTCGAGCCGCTGACACTGCTGTCCGCGCTCGCCGTGCACACCACACACATAGGCCTCACGGCCACGGCTTCCACCACCTGCAACGAGCCTTCAACGCGGCCCGGATGTTCGCGTCGCTGGACCACCTGAGCGGCGGCCGCTCCGGCTGGAACGTCGTCACCTCCGCGACCGACGCCGAGGCCCGCAACTTCAACCTCGACCGGCAGCCCGACCACGCGGCCCGTTACCGCCGGGCACGCGAGTTCATGGGGGTCGTCACCGGGCTGTGGGACAGCTGGGAGGACGACGCCTTCCTCTACGGCAAGGCCTCCGGCCGCTTCTTCGACCCGGACAAGCTGCACATCCTCGGTCACCGGGAGAGCACTTCCAGGTCCGCGGTCCCCTCAACGTCGCCCGGCCGTCCCAGGGTCACCCGGTGATCATGCAGGCCGGATCCTCCCCGACGGCCAGGACTTCGCGGCCCGCTGGGCCGAGGTCGTCTTCACGCTCCAGCAGACCCTGGACGGCGCCCAGACGTACTACCGCGGGCTGAAGAAAGAGGTCGTCGACCACGGCCGCGGCGGGGCGCCCCGGCTTCCACGAGATCACCCGTGGCCGGTTCTACGGCTACACCGTTCAGGCGATCAATGCTGCGTTGGAGACTAAAAGCCGCTCAAACCAGTAACCAAGCTGACGGAGCAGCCACGGTCGCTGGCTGCACCTGATTACCTCAGAGAGGCGCAGAGCCGCCAGATCTCACGCCGCGACAGGCCCTGGCGATCCAGCCTCTCGACCCGGCGGCGGCCCTCAACGCGCGCGTTACGGACGTGGCCCGTGGGGACCAGTTGGGAACCAGACGGTGTCCGCGCACCTGAACGGCACGCACGGCACCGCACGCTGTGTACCCTGATTTCTGGCCGTATATGCTGACAAATGGAATAGCCCCTACTCCTGGGGGTCAAGGGGTCGCAGGTTCAAATCCTGTCGTCCCGACGGGAGCTCTGCTCCGGTCGACGAGTTCGAGGCTCTGTTCCCTGCGTGGGAACAGAGCCTCGATGCGTTGCGTGTCTCAGCCCTTGTTGGAGCCGAGGGTCAGGCCGCTGACGAACTGGCGCTGGAGCGCGAAGTACACGACCAGGGTCGGGATCGCGGTCAGCAGGGCACCGGCGGCCACCAGGTTGGGATCGGTGAAGTACTGGCCGGAGAGGTTGTTCAGGGCCGAAGTGATCGGCATGTTCTCACCGGTGGAGATCAGCACCAGCGCCCAGAAGAAGTCGTTGTAGATCCAGATCGACAGCAGGGTCGCGAGGGCCGCCATCGCCGGCTTGCACAGCGGCAGCGTGATCTGCCAGTACAGCCGCCACACCGAGGCGCCGTCGACCAGCGCGGCCTCGGTCAGTTCGTGCGGCAGCGAGCGCATGTAGTTGCTCAGCACGAACGCGCAGAAGCCGGACTGGAACGCCACGTGGATGAGGACCAGGCCGAGCGCGGAGTCGTACAGCTTGCCGCTCGCCGTGATGCCGGGCAGATCCGTGAGCAGGTACATCCGGTACAGCGGGGTGATGATGACCTGCTGGGGCAGCAGGTTGCCCGCCGTGAAGACCAGCAGCAGCGCGAGGTTGAGGCGGAAGTCGAAGCGGCTGACGTAGAACGCGACGCAGGAGGACAGGAACAGCGTCAGCAGCACGGCCGGGATCGCGATGATCAGCGTGGTGCCGAAGTAGTGCGGCATGTCCGACTGCTGGAACGCGTTCGTGAAGTTGTCCAGGCTCAGCTTGTCCGGCCAGGACACGTAGCCCTTGGTGCTGGTCTCGCTGTACGGGCGCAGGGCCGAGAAGATCGCCCAGAGCAGGGGCGCCAGCCACGCCAGGGCCGTTCCCGAGAGGAAGACGTGCAGCAGGACGCGGGCCGGGCGGATCGGGGCGCGCCGCTTCAACGGGACAGTGGTGCCGCTCATGCGCGCCGCTCCTTCCGGAAGGTGGCGATCAGATACGGGATGATCACCACGAGCGAGATCACCAGCAGGACGACGGCGATGGCGGAGCCGTACCCGATGCGGCTGGACTCGCCGATGATGTTGTTGGTGACCAGGATCGACAGCAACTCCGTTCCCTGGGCACCCTTGTTGAAGACGAAGACCAGGTCGAAGGCACGCAGGGCCTCGATGATGGTGACGACGAGGACGATGGTGTTGGTCGGGCGCAGGGTGGGGAAGATGACGTGCTTGAACGTCTGCCACTCGCCCGCGCCGTCCAGCGCGGACGCCTCCCGCAGCGTCGGGTCGACGCTCTTCAGGCCGGCCAGGTACAGGATCATCATATAGCCGGTGTGCCGCCAGGACGCGGCGATGAGGACGGCCCACAGATTGAGCTTGGGATCGCCGATCCAGTCGATGTAGTGGCCGGGCTCGTTGGCCCCGATGATGCTGTTGATCAGGCCCGTGTCCGGGTTGTAGACCAGCTGCCAGACGAAGCCGATGCAGGCCATGGAGATGACGACCGGCAGGAAGAACGCGGTCTGGTAGACCCTGCTGAACCGGATCCTCTTGTCCAGCTGCACGGCCAGGAACAGGCCGAACGGCGTCGGCACCAGGATCAGCACGACGAACCAGATGACGTTGTGCTGGACGGCCGGCCAGAACTGCGGGTTGTCGGTGAAGAGTTGTCGGAAGTTGTCCAGGCCCACCCACTTGATCGAGTCGAACCCGATGCCGTCCCAGGTGGTGAAGGCGAGGAAGACCGAGGCGATGGCGGTGACCCAGACCAGGGCCACGTGCAGGAGGGTGGGCACGCCCGCCATCACGGCGAGCGTGAACCGGTCACGGCGGGTCAGCAGGCGCCGGTGGCCCCGCGCGACCCGCTTGTGCGCAGGCGCGGTGCCCGGGGGCGGCGCGGTGGCCGCCTCCGGGCTCTTGGTCGTCGTGTCCGTCGTCATGGGGCTGCTCATGAGGACGCGAAGATCGTCTTCTTCTGGCGCTCGATGGACGACAGCAGGCCGTCCACGCCCTTCGGGTTCTGGATGAACTTCTGCAGCGCGGGCTGCATCACCGTGGAGGTGAAGTCCGGGCGGCTGTCGCGGTCCATGAACTGGGTGAGGCTCTTGGCGCCGCTGATCATCGTGTACGCCTTCTTCTGCAGCGCGGTGTACGAGGAGGTGTCGGCCTTGCTGGAGGCGGCCACCACGCTCGGGTCCGACTTCAGGTAGATCGCCTCGGCCTCGGGGGTGCCGAGGTACTCCAGCAGCTTCACCACGCCGGCGTGGTTCTTCGGGCCCTTGCTCACCATGAACCCGTCGGTGGGCGCCTCGACGGTGTCCTGGCCGTACGCGGAGTTCAGCTCCGGGAAGGCGAAGAAGTCCAGGTCCTCGGCATCGGCCTGGTCGGTGAACTGCTGTGCCACGAAGGAGCCCAGGAGGTACATGCCGGCCTTCTTCGCCACCAGCGTCTGCGCGGCGTCCTGCCAGGTACGGCCCATCGCACCGTCCTGGTGGTAGGGGAGCAGCTCGCTCCAGTGGTCGAAGACGGCCTTCACCTTGGAGTCGGTCCAGGAGGCCTTGCCCGCCATCAGTTCGACGTGGAAGTCGTAGCCGTTGAGACGGAAGTTGATCTGGTCGAAGGTGCCCATCGCCGGCCAGGCGTCCTTGTCGCCGAAGGCGATCGGGACGAGCCCGTCCTTCTTCATCTGCCTGCAGAGAGCGACCAACTGGTCCCAGGTGGCCGGGACTTCGTAACCGTGCTGCTGGAAGACGCTCTTGCGGTAGAAGATCGCCCAGGGGTACGTGTACAGCGGCACGAAGTAGTACTTGCCGTCCTCGCCCTTGCTCAGCTTCTTCATCGCGTCGGGGAAATTGCCCCCGATCCTCGCCCAGACATCGTCGATCGGCGTGGCCAGCTTCTTCGCCGCGAAGAACTGCATGCGGTAACCGGCGAACCAGTTGAACACGTCGTCCGGCGTGCCCTGCAGATAGGAGTTGATCTGCTCCTGGAAGGTGTTGTGGTCCTTCGTGTTCACGTCGACCGAGATGCCCGACTGCTTCTTGAAGGCCGCGTAGATCTCGGCGAAGGCCTTCTTCGGCACGGCGTCGGAGGCGTTGGAACCGAGGGTGACGGTCTTCGGGTCGGAGGAGGAACCGCTGCCTCCGCAGGCGGACAGCAGGGGTATGCCGGCGCCGGCGAGCAGGGCGGCACCGCCCGCTCCGCGCAGCAGCGAACGACGGCTGGGGCCCGGGACGGCAAGACCGGAGGGGGAGGGGCGCATGGCGGCTCCTGAGGAATACAGGGTTCGGTCAAGGGGATGAGTTGATCAGCGAAAGGTCTTCGAAACCGCTCAGAAACCAACTCGACCGAACATCGTGGCGTAATAACAGCCCCATGTCCGCGCATGCGTCAATAGGCGCGGTCGCCGTCGGGGGTCTCTTGCCCGAAACGTAATCGTCACCGCTGCCTGCCACTTCGAACGGCCGATGCCGTCCGGCGTCGACTGCGGTGTACTGGGCAGACAGGAATCGGACGAGCCGCCGTGCGGAGATTTGTCCTAACATTCGAACCTGCTTGTGAAATGATGTCTTAACAAAGTATTGACAGTGGGCTCGTCAGGGACTTGGATCCCGTCAACGCGACAGCGTGCCGACGCAACAGCGTCCCCTCCCCCGTCGCACAGTGAGGTGCAGGAAAGATGGACCGCTCTTCTCGCCCCCGCTCCCGCAGACTGGCCCCCCTCGTGGCCGTGGCCGCTGCGGCAGCCCTCACCCTCGCCGGCTGCTCCAGCGGCTCCGGCGGCAAGAAGGCCGAGGAGGGAGCGGCGAACGCCTCCGCGGGCAAGGCCCACACCCCCCGGATGACCGTCGCGCTGGTCACCCACCAGGCACCCGGCGACACGTTCTGGGACACCGTCCGCAAGGGTGCGGAGGCCGCGGCCGCCAAGGACAACATCAAGCTGGTCTACTCCGCCGACCCGAACGCCGGCAACCAGGCCAGCCTGGTGCAGAACGGGATCGACCAGAAGGTCGACGGCATCGCGGTCACCCTGGCCAAGCCGGACGCCATGAAGAACGTGGTCGGCAAGGCGCGGCAGGCCGGCATCCCGGTCGTCGGCCTGAACTCCGGACTGAGCGACTGGAAGAAGCTCGGTCTGCTGGAGTTCTTCGGGCAGGACGAGAGCGTGGCGGGCGAGGCGTTCGGCAAGAAACTCAACACCACCGGCGCCAAGAAGGTCGTCTGTGTCATCCAGGAACAGGGCAACGTGGGCCTCACCCAGCGCTGCGACGGAGTGAAGAAGACGTTCGGGGGCACCACTGAGAGGTCGTTTTCTCCCTTTGTTTTATCCCGAGATAGGCCTTTGGCTGCGTGATGTCGGGTCACGCCAGGAGATGGTGTTCTCGCCGGTGAGGCG
>NZ_JBWKIR010000065.1:0-7770 GCF_056432605.1 Streptomyces sp. NPDC045022 | reverse complement strand
CCCACGAGTACGAGACCAACCACTACGCTCAACACCAGCCCCAACCGGCGGCTGGAGTCAACGCATAGAGCCTCCACCGATCCCGGAGCGATTCAAGGTCCTGTCCGGCGGATCATGGGCACCCAGCGCACATACGGCAGAGGAGAAGTGCGGAGATTGCCGGTCACCGGCATGGTCAGGCACCGCCGGGTCCAGCGACAATGTGGGAATCTTCGGGCCTGGCGTTATCGCGTTCCGGGCCTCTTGCGGTCAGAGCGGAGCGGCAACATGGCTTGGGTAGTAGGAACGGGTGCGTTCGTGGGGCTGCTGGCGATCGCATTGGGAATTGTGACGCTTCGGACAGGGTGGATCCTGCCCACGGCGCGCCGTCACGTCACCAGGCCCCAACTTCACGGCCGCGGTGCCCTGCTCACGGGTACTTCGGTCCTTCTGCAGGGCCTCTTCTACTTTCGAATCTTGCCGAGCGTTTCCTGGGAGGTCCGCTTCTTCGGCGGAAACGCCCTCCTGTTCGCTGGGCTCCTCCTCATTGCTCTCAGCCAATTGCTGCCGCTCCGCCGAAACCCGGACCACGCCGCTCCCTCAGACGTCTGAAGGATGCTGGCGCATCACGGCCGAAGCCATAAGCGGATCGCGGCTGCGGCGACGGTTCCGTGGAAGACGTAGGCCCTCTTGTCGTAGCGAGTGGCGACAGCCCGGGAGTTCTTGAGCCGGTTGATCGTCCGCTCGACCTCGTTGCGGCGTTTGTAGATCTCGCTGTCGAAGCCGGTGGGCCGGCCGCCCTTGCTGCCGCGGCGTTTGCGGTGGGCCCGCTGGTCCTTCGGCTCGGGGATCGTGTGCTTGATCTGGCGTCTTCGCAGGTAGCGGCGGTTGCGGCGTGAGCTGTATGCCTTGTCGCCGCCGAGGTGGTCGGGCCGCGTTCGCGGGTGACCGCCCTGTGGGCGGGGCACCCGGATCCGCTCCAGGACCTCGATCATCTGCGGTGCGTCGCCCCACTGGCCCGGCGTGACCAGGAAGGCCATCGGCCGGCACCCGCCTTCACCGGCGAGGTGGATCTTGCAGGTCAGACCGCCCCGGGACCGTCCGAGTCCTTCGTCGGGGCGGTGGTGCCGGGGCGTCGTGCTTTTTTCGGCACACGCGGCTTCTTCTTACGGGCCCCGGCCGCGTGCTGATGGGCACGGCAGGACGTCGAGTCGACACTGATCATGCTCCAGTCGATCCGGCCCGCGAGGTCGGCGTCGGCCTGGACGGCACGCAGGATCCGGTCCCACGTGCCGTCCGCCGACCAGCGCCGGTGCCGCTCATAGACGGTCTTCAGCTGCCGAAACGCTCAGAAGGTCCCGCCACGGTATGCCCGTTCGGACACGGAACAGGATGCCGTTGATCACCTTGCGATGATCGTTCCAACGTCCGCCTCGAAGCCCGGACGACGGCAGATGTGGCTCCAACCGGAACCACTCGGCATTCGTGAGATCACCCCGCCCCATACCGAGATCAACGAGCCAGCAATCCGACAGTCACATGATCCGCCGGACAGGACCTAGTGCCGCGGCAGGCAACGTTTGCCCGTCAAGGAGCGGCGTCCGGTGCGTGCTCTCGGCGTGCCGGCCGGAAGTCCTCGTACTGGATGTACTTGGGCTTTCGGCCGGTGCGGCGAGAGTGCGTGCCGGGCGTCGCGACGGGGCGAACGTTGCCTGCCGCGGCACTAGAGGTCGCAGCGGCGACCTTCGCCAACGGCGGCGTCAACATCGGCGTCTACGTGCCCGTCTTCGCCACCGCCGGCATCGGCGGCATGACGGTGTACGCCGCGGTGTTCCTCGCGCTGGTGGCCGTGTGGTGCTTCGCGGGCAAGTTCTTCGCCACCCGACCCGTCATCGCAAAAGCTCTCGCCCGCTGGGGCCACATCCTGCTGCCCTTGGTTTTGATCGCCATCGGCCTGCTCATCCTCATCCAGGGGGGGCGCCTTCGGCCTGTGACCCAGGCTGCGCTTCTCGTAGACAGGGCCACGCAAAAGCACCTCTGCGGTCTGTCGACGCGTTGTGACCGGCTGGCGTAGATGCCGGTTTGCTCGTTTTGTTGACCGCTTGTGGATCTTCAGGGGGCGGGCGGGGCGCGCGGCGGGTGTACCGAGGGATGCGGAAGTTCACGCGGGCGTACTCGGATTCGGAGATTCACCCGGCATGCCCCATTTTCAGCGACTGGTTTTGCGGTCTCCTTGCCTGGGGCCGCCGCGCCGTCCGCGTCAGTGCGGCGGCGACGTCAGGCGAGGGCGTCAAGGATAGCCAGATAGAACTCTCTGAGCTGGGAGCGAAGCTTGTTGCGGGCCTGCCCGCGGGCCCAGACGGCGTCCTGCTGGGCCCCGGATGAGTGCCTTCTTGGGGTCGGTGTGAATCGCGACATCCACGACCCCTACTCAGGAGGCCCTCGATTCCCACCGCAATGCCCCGCTGACGCCGACCAGCAGGCTGCGCCTGACCGGGTGTGTCATGGACGATGGCCGGCCGGTGCGTCGGACCGCGGAACGCTTCCAGGTCATCCACAGCACCGCCGCACGCCGGGTCGGCCGTTATCCGCAACTGGGCGCCGAGGGCATGAACTACCGCTCCGGGCCGCCCCCATCCGCCACGCCGCACACCGCCCGCGATCGAGGCCCAGGTCGTGCGGCTACGCCGCGAACACCGGATCGGCCCAGTGCGCCTGACAGCCCGCTGCGGCATCGCCGCGTCCACCGCCCACCGCACCCTGGCCCGGCACCAGCCGCCCGTTCTGGCCGCCTCGCGACTGCGCCACCGGCGAACCCGTCCGCCGCTACGCACGCTTCCGGCCCGGCCAACTGGTCCACATCCACGGCAAGAAACTCGGCCGTATCCCGACGGCTACACCGAAGACCTGCCCGGCGAGATCGCCGCGACCAGCGCCGCCTTCCTCACCCGCGCCATCGCCTGGCCCGCCGCCCGAGGCATCAGCGTCGAACGCGTCCTGAGCCACAACGCCTGGGCCCACACCAAGAACACCTGGCGGCAGACCGCCGCAACCTTGGGGCTCGGCATCGACCCTTGCGGGGCGGCGCGCCCGCGTGCCGGTGCCGACGGCCGACCGGCCGTGTCGGCATCCGCCGTCCAAGCGGGTTGACGGCTGAGTCCCTCTCGGTTCCCTGCATGACGCGACTCGACCGTACGAAGTCGTAACTATTGACGCCCGATCCCTCAAGGTATAAACAGTCCCCTCAAGAGATCACAGTTTCCATCAAGGTATCACAGTTTCTCTCAAGATCTAACATCCTCGTTCTTCTTTCATGTCGCGATCTCTTCCGCGCCGGTGGCGCGGGAGAGCGACGCGGCGTGACCGGAGACGACTCTTCGGGGGCTGGCGCCCGTCACCACCGGTTCACGCAGACGGCTGCCCGCGACATTGGTTCGCCACCCACGCTGCACTGCCTGGGTTGGTCGCTCGCTACGGCGGAAACACCCAATTCCTTTCGGACAGGAGGACCTCGAATGAGCATCGCGCCAGGAAGGTCGCATCATCGCCTCTCGTATCTCTTGCGTGTCGTCCTCGCCGGGGCGCTCTGCGTGTTCGGAGTCATGCTCGGGACGACGTCCGCGACGGCATCGCCGGCCGCCATCCCCAATGGTGTTCAGTGGCCGGACCAGAATGGCAACAACGTCCAGGGCCACGGCGGTTCCATCATCAAGGTCGGCTCGACGTACTACTGGATGGGCGAGGACAAGATAGGCGAGAACGACAGCAACGCCTTCTTCCAGCACATCCCTTGCTACTCCTCCACCGACCTGTCGCACTGGACCTTCGTCTCCGAGGCGTTGTCACCGCAGCCCAGCGGAGATCTGGGGCCGAACCGCATCGTCGAGCGGCCCAAGGTGATCTACAACTCCGGCACCGGCCAGTACGTGATGTACATGCACATCGACACGCCCGGCTATGGAACCGGCAGGGTCGGCGTCGCGACGAGCTCCAGTGTGTGCGGCCCGTACACCTACCGCGGCAGTTTTCTGCCGCTCGGCCTGCAGAGCTGGGACATCGGGCTGTTCCAGGACAGCGACGGCACCGGCTACCTGCTGACTCACGCCGGCGACAACCACCTGCACATCGACAAGCTGTCGTCGGACTACCTGAGCGTCTCCAGCTCGGTCGCATCGCTGACGCCGAACTACGAGGCACCGGCGATGTTCAAGGCCAACGGCCGCTACTTCCTGTTCGGGTCGAACCTGACGGGTTGGAACTTCAACGACAACGTCTACACGACGTCGACGTCGCTGTCCGGCGGCTGGTCCTCCTGGAATACGTTCGTACCCGTCGGTTCGGACACCTACAACTCCCAGACCACGTTCATCCTGCCGGTCTCCGGAAGCGGCGGAACGACGTACATGTACGCCGGCGACCGGTGGAATGCTGGCAACCTCGGCGCCTCCACCTACGTGTGGCTGCCCCTGACCGTCAACGGCACCAGCGTGTCGCTGCCCAACTACTACGACAACTGGTCGCTCGACACCTCCAGCGGTACCTGGTCGGGCACGCCGTCGAACCCGCCCGCGACCGAGTTGGTAAGCACGCAGTCGGGCAGGTGTCTGGATGATCCGGGGTCGAGCACCGCGAACGGCACCCAGATGGATCTGTGGGGCTGCAACGGCGGCGCCAACCAGAAGTTCACCCACAAGTGGGGCACGCTGCGGTTCATGAACAAGTGCCTCGATGTCTACGCCGACCAACGCACTCCCGGCACCAAGGTCGAACTCCGGGACTGCAACGGCGGTGGCAACCAGCAGTGGAACGTGAACCCCAACGGCACCATCACCTCGGTCGAATCCGGGTTGTGCCTCGACGTCGTGGGAAACAACACGGCCAACGGAGCGCTCATCGACATCTGGACCCGCAACGGCCAAACCAACCAGCAATGGACGGCGCGTTGAGCCGAAACTGACCCCGCGTGTTCCATGGGGTGCGGTCATTCGTCCGCCATAGGTGATGCCGGAACCTGACCGTCGGGTCAGGTTCCGGCCCGCGGCGGTATCCGGCCGTCGTCGTCCGGCATACGCGCCGGGCCGCATGACGTCCGTAGCCGGCGGCCCGCTGGACGTCAGGTAATAGCGGACGAGTGCACGATGTCCTGGCTGGGTGGCTACCGCCGTTTGCACCGCCGCAACGAATGCAAGTCCGAACATTTCCTGGCATTCACCGCCATCGCCTGCAGCCTCATCTCCACCACATAGGACACGGTCTAAGAAGTCATCTCAATTGGTAAGTGCGCCTCCGTACCTAGGCTGTTCGGCCCAGGCGCCATGGCTTGACCGTGATGTGAGACTTGCAGGATGGACATGGGGCGTGAGTCGCGGTGGGAAAAGGACGCAATGACGGTGGAGATCGTTTTCGCCCTGGTGACTGCCGTCGCGCTGGCTGCGGCGGTCTTCGCCGTCGCTCTGACTCTCGCACTAGCCTTTGGCATCTCGGGTCCAGCGAAGAAGGGCGTGTTGGTGGGGGGTGCAATGCTCGGAGCGACGGCCGGAATGTGGCGTCTGATACGGGTGCTGCTTCGGTTCGACGAGCAGCGCCGAATGGGCCGCTGACTGCGGGTCTTCTCCTTGAGGTCGGTAGCCTGCCGGCGTGGGGATCGTTGAGTGGCTGGCGCCGGATGAGTTGTGGCAGTTGTTCCAGCGGGTGGTGCCGGAGGCGCCATCGCGGCCGCAGGGTGGTGGCCGGCGCCGCTGCGGTGACCGGGAGGTGCTGGCGGCTATCGTGTTCGTGGCGACGTCGGGCTGTACGTGGCAGCAATTGCCTGCCGCGTCGTTCGGACCGTCCGGTGCCACGGCCCACCGCAGGTTCACCGAGTGGACGAAGGCCAGGGTGTGGGCCAAGCTCTACCGCCTGGTCCTCGACGAACTCGGCTCCCGAGGCGACCTGGACTGGTCGAGATGCGCGATTGACTCGGTGAACATGCGCGCCTTGAAAAGAGGGACCTGACGGGTCCGAATCCTGTCGACCGAGGCAAGTACGGCTCGAAGATCCATCTGGTCACCGCACGGACCGGTCTGCCCCTGTCAGTCGGGATCTCCGGCGCCAACGTTCATGACAGCCAGGCCCTGGTTCCGCTCGTGAAGGGCATACCGCCCATCCGGTCCCGCCGAGGCCCCCACCGACGCAAGCCTGGCAAGCTTCACGCCGACAAGGGCTACGACTATCGCCACCTGCGGCAATGGCTGTCCCAGCGCGGCATCCGGCACCGCATCGCCCGCAACGGCGTCGAGACCTCACAACGACTCGGCCGACACCGCTGGACTATTGAACGCACCATGGCCTGGCTCGCCGGCTGCCGCCGGCTCCACCGACGCTACGAACGCAAGGCTGAGCACTTCCTCGCCTTCACCAGCATCGCCTGCACCCTTATCTGCTATCGCAGACTCACCAAATGAGATGACTTCTAAAGAGGTCGCGCCATTGCTTGCCGACCTTCACCCGACACGGGTCGACGTGGGAGAGGTCGACGAGCCAGGAGCCGGGCAGCGCCGCATCGAAGGCAGGGCTGGTGACGTGCACGGGCGGCGAGGCCAGGCCGACGACACCACCATTGGCGCCCGCGCCGAAGGGGAGGTTCACATCCAGGCCGACCAGGTAGCGCCGCATGCACTCGGTGTCGGTCAAATCCCGTGCCCAGTCATAAGCCTCCTCGGACAGCTTCTCGTCGGGGCCGCGGACATGGAACCGGGGCAGGTGGGCCAGGACGGGGTGCCCGTCGGTCGCCTCACAAGGCGCCGGGTCGATCGGCTCCGTGCCCAGCGACCCGGGCCGGTGCTCGCGATGCCGCCTGCCGTCCTGATCCGGCTCGCTCGCGCGGGTCGGCGGGTTGAGCGCCGTCATCAGATGCAGCCCCGTCACCGCGGTGGAACCCACCGGCACCATCACCCGGGTCGCGTACACCCCAGCACCCGGGCGAGCTCCGCCGGCGCCAGCTGCCCGGCATGCCCCCAGGCACGGCCGCCGAGGGCACGCCACGACGGAATGCACAGCTGCACGCAGCGCCGACGGCCCCCCTGGGCGGGGCGGTAGATCCGCGCCCACGGCCCGAACCCGCGCTTGGTGAGCTGCCAGTCCGCACGCTCCAGCTGCTTGATGGCCTTGTGCCCCTCCGGAAGCCGCCCGGCGAGCCGCTCCTGCTCTGACAGCTCCACGGGCAGGCCGTAGCGTTCGCACGCAGCGGGGGTGAGCACCAGCAGGGGGTCGGCGTCCTTGCCCGAGCCGTGCAGCCTTCCGGCCCCGAGCTGCGCCTCGGCCAGCGTCCACTCCACCAGGGCGGGCAGGGACTTGGCGGGCACGTCCAGGATGAGACCGCCGATGCCGTAGCCGGTCACCTGCCTCTCGGCGTTGGCGTAGCTGACCGCCCAGGACCCACCGGATCCTGCAGATCTACTGCTCGAAGCGCTGCGCCTGCTGGTCCTACATCAATCGACGCATCGACCGCGGTCTCCCACCCCTGCCTCAGCCGGCCGGGGACATCCCCCGGGGCATCCAACCGGACCGCTGCGTCGTCTGCGGGACGCCACTCACGCCTGACTTGCTCAAACTCCTGCCAAGCTCGCCACCTGAGCCAGGACGCGATAGCGGGAACCAACAGAACTGGGCGAGCTGGCGTTTATTGGTCAGCGGGACGTGCTTGTTGATGGTCACACTTCTTGCGACCAGTCGTGGGATGCGTCCGCTCCGTCAGCGGCACCCAGCCGCACCCAGTGACGCTGGAGGTCGACCTCGGCGACCTTCACCGTG
>NZ_JBWKIR010000064.1:0-9487 GCF_056432605.1 Streptomyces sp. NPDC045022 | reverse complement strand
TCCTGCGGCCCTGGGCCACCGTCCGGGTCTTGCGGATCTCGAACATCGCACCCCTTGAGCTGGGGTGTTGCGACGACCACTAGAACTCAAGGATGGGCACCGGGGGCCTTCTCGTGCGCCCCCCAAGGGGCGCTGGGAACCGCGCGATCGGCCACGACGCACCCGCAGCCGGCCGGCCGTGACCAGCCATCCCGGGCCCCCGCCGGGCAATCGCGCACCCCGCAGCCGGCCGACGAGACAAGCCACCCCATACCGGCGCCGCCAAGCCCCCGCCCGCTCCGTAGACTGGCACCGTGAGCGAGCACCCCGGCACCAGTGACACCCCCGACCCCCTCGACGCCTTCGAAGAACTCGTCGCGGAGGAGACCGACCGCGACCCCGACCTCGCGGTCATCGAGGCCGGCAGCCGCACCCTGCGCACCCAGGGCAGCTCGCCGCAGGCCGACGTACCGGGCCGTCCGCAGGACCCGGAGGTCGACAAGGCCCTGCGCGAGGTCGAGGCGGAGCTGGCCACCCGCTGGGGCGAGACCAAGCTGGAGCCCTCGGTCAGCAGGATCTCCGCGCTGATGGACGTGCTCGGGGAGCCGCAGCGGGCGTACCCGTCCATCCACATCACGGGCACGAACGGCAAGACCTCCACCGCCCGCATGATCGAGGCCCTGTTGGGCGCATTCGAGCTGCGCACCGGCCGCTACACCAGCCCCCACGTGCAGTCGATCACCGAGCGGATCAGCCTGGACGGCGTCCCGATCTCCGCCGAGCGGTTCATCGAGACGTACCAGGACATCAAGCCGTACGTGGAGATGGTGGACGGACAGCAGGAGTACCGGCTGTCCTTCTTCGAGGTGCTCACCGGAATGGCGTACGCGGCCTTCGCGGACGCCCCGGTGGACGTCGCCGTCGTCGAGGTCGGCATGGGCGGCTCCTGGGACGCCACCAACGTGATCGACGGCGATGTCGCCGTGGTCACCCCGATCGGCCTGGACCACACCGACCGCCTCGGCGAGACGCACGCGGAGATCGCCACCGAGAAGAGCGGCATCATCAAGCAGGACGCGACCGTCATCCTGGCCCAGCAGCCGGTGGACGCCGCGCAGGTGCTGCTGAAGAAGGCCGTCGAGGTGGACGCGACCGTGGCCCGCGAGGGCCTGGAGTTCGGGGTCGTCGCCCGGCAGGTCGCCGTCGGCGGGCAGCTGCTCACCCTGCGCGGCCTCGGCGGCGAGTACCACGAGGTGTACCTCCCGCTGCACGGCGCGCACCAGGCGCACAACGCGGCCGTCGCCCTCGCCGCCGTCGAGGCGTTCTTCGGTGTCGGCTCCCAGCGCGCGGAGCCGCTGGACGTCGACACCGTCCGCAAGGCCTTCGCGGCCGTCTCCTCGCCGGGCCGCCTGGAGGTCGTACGGCGCTCCCCGACGGTCGTGCTGGACGCCGCGCACAACCCGGCGGGCGCCGTGGCCGCCGCGGAGGCCGTGCGGGAGGCGTTCGACTTCACCCGGCTGATCGGTGTGGTCGGCGCGAGCGGCGACAAGAACGTGCGTGGGTTGCTGGAGGCCTTCGAGCCGATCTTCGCCGAGGTTGTCGTCACCCAGAATTCCAGCCACCGCGCCATGGACGCGGACGAGCTGGCCGCGATCGCCGTGGAGGTGTTCGGCGAGGAGCGGGTGCAGGTCGAGCCGCGGCTGCCCGACGCGCTGGAGGCCGCGATCACGCTGGCCGAGGAGGAGGGCGAGTTCGCGGGCGGTGGCGTGCTGGTCACCGGTTCCGTCATCACGGTCGGAGAGGCCCGGCTGCTGCTGGGGAAGGGCTGAGGTTTCCTGTGCGTACGCTCTGTGCATCGACGCTCATCGGCGAGTTCTTCGTCATCGGGTTCGCCGGGCTCGTCGCCATGAAGGACCCGGATCTGTCCACCTCGACGGTGTGGCTGGTCAGCGGCATCGCCATGCTGCTGTGCGTGCTGCTGTGCGGCATGGTGACCCGCCCCGGCGGGGTGGCCCTCGGCTGGGCCCTGCAGATCGCGCTGATCGCCTCCGGCGTCTTCATCCCGACCATGTACTTCATGGGCGCGATCTTCGCGGCGCTGTGGTGGGCGTCGGTGCACTTCGGCAGAAAGGTGGACGAGGCGAAGGCCCGTTTCGCCGCGCAGAGCGGTGAGAACAGCCCGTCCGGCGCCTGAGAGCGGGCCGTCCGGGCCGTCCCCGGGGTCTGCCGGGCGGCAGCCCCGGCTTCGGCCGTCTGCCCGAGCTGACACTGCGTAACGGCTCCGCGGACACGCCCTGTAGCCTCATCCCACCGCACACGCAGAAAAGGAGCCTCCCGTGAGCCAGCGCACCCTCGTCCTCCTCAAGCCCGACGCCGTCCGTCGTGGCCTGACCGGCGAGATCATCAGCCGTATCGAGCGCAAGGCCGGCTGGCAGATCACCGCGCTGGAGCTGCGCACCCTGGACCGCGCCACGCTGGAGCACCACTACGCCGAGCACGTCGGCAAGCCCTTCTACGAGCCGCTGGTCGAGTTCATGTCCTCCGGCCCGGTCGTCGCCCTGATCGTCGAGGGCGAGCGGGTCATCGAGGGTGTACGCGCACTGGCCGGCCCGACCGACCCGATCGCCGCCGCCCCCGGCTCCATCCGCGGCGACTACGGCGTCATCGTCCGTGAGAACCTGATCCACGCCTCCGACTCCGAGGAGTCCGCCGAGCGCGAGGTGAAGATCTTCTTCCCGGCCCACGCGTAACGCCAACGCCCAGGCAGCGGTGGCGGAAGGTCCGGGACATGTGCTCCCGGACCCCCGTCTTCCCGGCATGGGTACCGGCGATTGAGGGAACGAGCGCCCCCGAACGCCCGTCTCCACAAGCGAGGCGGCCCGCCATCTGGTGACAATGGCGGAGACCCTCGCGCAGTGTTCGTGAAGGCGCGTTTACGATGGAAGCCTTCACGTCACAGCACCCGCCTCGCCGACCTGACATGCCCTCAAAAGCTCGGGAAGGCCAGATGAATCCGGATGGGGAACTCAATGTCGTTCATCGGCCGTGACATGGCTGTCGACCTCGGGACCGCCAACACGCTGGTGTACGTCAGGGGTCGCGGGATCGTACTCAACGAGCCGTCCGTCGTCGCCATCAACACCAACACGGGTGGGATCCTCGCGGTCGGCGCCGAAGCGAAGAAGATGATCGGCCGGACGCCGGGCAACATCGTCGCCGTGCGGCCGCTGAAGGACGGCGTGATCGCCGACTTCGAGATCACCGAGCGGATGCTCCGCTACTTCATCCTGAAGATCCACAAGCGGCGGTATCTCGCCCGGCCGCGGGTCGTCGTCTGCGTGCCCTCGGGCATCACGGGCGTCGAGCGCCGCGCGGTCATCGAGGCGTCCTCCCAGGCCGGCGCCCGCCAGGTGCACATCATCGAGGAGCCCATGGCGGCGGCCATCGGCTCCGGTCTGCCGGTCCACGAGGCCACCGGCAACATGGTGGTGGACATCGGCGGCGGCACCACGGAGGTCGCGGTCATCTCGCTCGGCGGCATCGTCACCGCCCAGTCCATCCGCGTCGCCGGCGACGAACTGGACAACGCGATCATCCAGTACATCAAGAAGGAGTACAGCCTTCTGCTGGGTGAGCGCACGGCCGAGCAGATCAAGATCACGATCGGTTCGGCGTACGACCTCGACGCCGACGAACACACCGAAGTACGCGGCCGGGACCTGGTCTCCGGACTGCCCAAGACCGTCGTCATCTCGGCCGCCGAGGTCCGCAAGGCGATCGAGGAGCCGGTCAACGCGATCGTCGACGCGGTCAAGACGACCCTCGACAAGTGCCCGCCGGAGCTGTCCGGCGACATCATGGACCGAGGAATCGTTCTGACCGGCGGCGGAGCCCTGCTGCGCGGGCTCGACGAGCGGCTGCGGCGGGAGACCGGCATGCCGATCCACATCGCCGAGGACCCGCTGGACAGCGTCGCGCTCGGCTCCGGCAAGTGCGTCGAGGAGTTCGAGGCGCTGCAGCAGGTCCTGGACGCCCAGCCGCGCAGATGACGTAACTCTTCGATTCCGCCGTACGAGACGTTCTCCTCTCGTGCGGCGGATCGTTGATATCGAGGCATAAGCTCCCCCGAATGGGCCTCTTGGGTTTGCGCCGCACCATTCGCGTTTGCCAGAAGGCCCCCGAATTCCTACTCGAGGAAGGGCACGGCCGCCGCACGTGAGGGACACGAAAGAGAGCCGGCTGCTCCTGGTCCTGCTGATCGCCATCGCGTTCGCGCTGATCACGGTGGACATCCGCGGAGGCCGGAACTCCCCGGTGGACGGTGCCCGGCACGCCGCGGCCGCGGCGTTCGGCCCGGTCGAGAACGGACTGTCCTCGGCGGTCGATCCGGTCGGCAACGCCGTCTCCGCGATCCGGGACTCCGGCAGCCGCCACGACCGGCTCGCCGCACTGGAGAAGGAGAACTCGGCCCTCAAGGCGAAGCTCGGCAGCGACGACCGCAACCGCAGCCGCCTGGCGCAGCTGGACAAGATGCTGAAGATCGCCGGCGAGGGTCAGTACGGCATCAAGGGGGCCCAGGTCATCGCCATCGGGTCGGCTCAGGGCTTCTCCTGGACCATCACCATCGACGCCGGTGCCGACGACGGCATCAAGCGGGACATGACCGTGCTGAACGGTGACGGGCTGGTCGGCCGCGTCACCACCGTCGGCCCCAGCACCTCCACCGTGCTGCTCGCCAACGACCCCGACTTCACCGTCGGTACCCGTATGGAGGGCAGTGACGAACTCGGCTTCGCCTCCGGACAGGGCGACCGCCCGCTGCGGGTGGAACTGCTCAACGGCAAGGCGGAGGTGCAGAAGGGCGACCGGCTCGTCACCTTCGGCTCGCAGGCCGACAAGCCGTTCGTGCCGGGTGTCCCGGTCGGTGTCGTCTCGCGCGTCGACCCCTCCGGCGGCGGCCTCACCCGCACCCTCTACGTCACCCCCTACGTCAGCTTCACCAAGCTGGACATGGTCGGCGTGGTCGTCGAGGCACCGAAGAAGGACCCGCGGGACACCGTGCTCCCGGGCAAGCCCAAGCCGACCCCGAGGCCGACGGTGACCGTCACGGTGACCCCCTCGGCGGACGCATCCGCCGACGGCCAGCAGCAGTAGGAGCTGACTTCCCCATGCGCCTCAACCGGATCCTGCTCTCCAGCGCGCTGGTCGTCGTGGCCCTGGTGATCCAGGTGAGCGTCCTCGCCCGCCTGCACCTGCCGGGCGCCGTCCCCGACCTGCTGCTGCTCACCGTCCTCGGCCTCGCCATGGTGTACGGCCATGTCGGCGGCGCTCTCGTCGGCTTCGGCGCGGGCCTGCTGGCCGACCTGGCCCCGCCCGCCGACCACGCCGCCGGCCGCTACGCGCTCGTGCTGTGCGTCATCGGCTACTTCGCCGGGCTCATCAAGCCGGAGAACGGCCGGCTGAAGTCGGCGACCGGCCCGATGACCGTCGTGGTCGCCGCCGCCATCGGCTCCACCCTGCTGTACGCCGGGGTGGGCGCCCTGGTCGGCGACACCGCCGCCCGCCATGTCGGCCTGACCGGGCTGCTGATCTCGGCCGCCCTGTACGACCTGCTGCTCGCTCCGTTCGTGGTCCCCGGGATCATGTGGCTGGCGCGCCGCTCCGACAACGACCCGCTCGCCGAGGCCGGCCCCGCCGCGAAGGCCGGCGACATCTCCTCCGGCTGGCTCTCCTCCGGCACCGGCCTGCGCATCGGCAGCCAGCGCGGCGGACTCGGCGCCCTGAAGGCCAAGGCCCGCACCCGCTCCGCCCGGGTCGGCCGCATCAAGGGGGTCAAGCGGCTGTGAGCGCCGGAGAGTTCACCCGAACGGGGCAGCTTTCGCGGAACGCGCGTTCACAGGCTGGTCGTTCATCATTCGTACGCGCCGACGCATCCAGCACATCCGTGCACTGAGAGGGGGAGACAGCCGCAGTGACCAACATTCCCGAGACCGGTCGGACCCCACGGGTCCAGATCCGGCTCGTCGTGATCCAGATCCTCGTCCTCTCCCTCCTCGGCACCCTCGGCGGCCGGTTGTGGTACCTGCAGATCCGGGAAGGCGCCGAGTACCAGAAGCAGGCGTCGGGCAACCACGTGCAGCAGGTCGTCGACCCCGCCGTGCGCGGCGACATCCTGGACGCCCGGGGCGTGCCCCTCGCCGACAACGAGACCCGCCTGGTCGTCTCCGCCTCCCGTACCGACCTGCTCAAGCAGAAGGACGACGGCAAGGCCGTCCTCACCAAGCTGGCCGGCGTCCTCGGCATGAAGCCCGAAGAGGTCAGGCAGAAGGTCCGGCTGTGCGACTCCAAGACGCCCCAGCCCTGCTGGAACGGCTCGCCCTACCAGCCGATCCCGATCACCGACGAGGCGACACCCAGGCAGGCCCTGCAGATCCGCGAACGCTCCGAGGACTTCCCCGGCATCACCGCCGAGCCCGAGGCCGTGCGCCGCTACCCTGGCCCCGGCAAGTCCAACTCCGCGCAGGTGCTCGGCTATCTCTCGCCGGTCACCGACTTCGAGATCCAGAAGGCCAAGGACACCGACTCGCCCTACCTGCGCTCCGACATGGTCGGCCGCTCCGGCCTCGAGCGTGAGTACGACAAGATGCTGCGCGGAAAGGCCGGCGTGACCCGCTACGAGGTGGACAACCTCGGCCGGGTCATCGGCAAGGCCAAGTCGGACGCCGCCGAGCCCGGTTCGAACCTGGTCACCAGCATCGACTCCCGGGTGCAGCGGGTCGCCGAGTACGAGCTGGACAAGGCGATGAAGATCGCCCGCCAGCAGCTCGACAAGATCACCGGCGAGAACTACAAGGCCGACTCGGGCGCGGTCGTGGTGATGGAGGCCAAGACCGGCCGGATCGTCGCCATGGCCTCCGCGCCGACGTACGACCCGAACGTGTGGGTCGGCGGCATCTCCGCCAAGGACTACAAGGCCCTCACCGGCAAGAACTCCGACTACCCGCTGCTCAACAGGGCCATACAGGGTCAGGCCGCGCCCGGCTCGACCTTCAAGGTGGTCTCCACGGCCGCCGCGGTCCAGGCCGGCTACCCGTGGGACGGCGGCTACCCGTGCACCAGCTCCTACTCGGTCGGCGGCCAGGTCTTCAAGAACTTCGAGGGGGAGAGCTTCGGCCCCATCTCGCTCGGCCGGGCGCTGGAGGTCTCCTGCGACACCGTCTTCTACGGCCTCGCCGACAGGGAGTGGAAGAGGGACGGCGGCATCAACCCCAAGAAGGGCCGGCCCAAGGACTGGTTCTTCAAGACCGCCCACCAGTTCGGCCTCGGCAAGGAGACCGGTGTCGACCTGCCCAACGAGGTCACCGGCCGCGTCCCCGACCGCCAGTGGAAGCTGGACTACTGGAAGGCCAACAAGGACGCCTGGTGCAAGTCCGGGAAGAAGGACGGCTCCTACGTCGAGAAGATCGCGTACGAGAACTGCCTCGAGGGCAACAAGATGCGCGAGGGTGACGAGATCAACTACTCCATCGGCCAGGGCGACACCCTCGTCACGCCGATCCAGGAGGCCGTGATCTACGGCGCCGTCGCCAACGGCGGCACGATGTACCAGCCGACCATCGGCAAGGCGATCATCAGCGCGGACGGCAAGACCGTCACGCCGATCGCGCCGAAGAAGAACGGGAAGCTGCCGGTCAGCCAGGCCACCCTGAAGGGCATGGACGACGCCTTCGCGGGCGTCATCACGCGCGGTACCGCCGCCTGGAAGTTCGGCGGCTGGCCGCAGGACAAGATCGCGCTGCACGGCAAGACCGGTACCGCCGAGGTCTACGGCAAGCAGACCACGTCCTGGCTGGCCACCTACTCCAAGGACTACACGGTGATCATGACGATCGCCCAGGCCGGTACGGGTTCCGGCGCCTCAGGTGAGGCCGTGCGCAACATCTACAGCGCGCTCTACGGCGTCAAGGGCGACGGCTCCATCGACAACAAGAAGGCGCTGCTGCCGCAGCCGCAGAAGGGCCTGCCGAAGGTCCGCCCGGACGGCACCGTCGTCAACCCCAAGGTCACCGGGGACCCGGCGAAGGACGTCGAGGCCTCCCAGAAGGACAACACCGGCAACGGCGACGACCAGCAGCCGCCGGCCACCACGGCCTCGCCGGCCACCGGCAACCGTGACACCCGCAGGCGGCCTCGCAGGAGGGGAAGCCGGAGGATGCCCTCATGACCGGCGTGAACAGCTTCTCCGTCTCCGGGTACGGCCCCGAGCGGGCCGGCTGGACCAGGATCCTCGCCCGCGACTCGCTGACCCGCCGGCTGGACTGGCCGATACTGCTCGCGGCCACCGCCCTGTCCCTGCTGGGCTCGCTGCTGGTGTACTCGGCGACCCGCAACCGTACCGAGATCAACCAGGGCGACCCGTACTTCTTCCTGGTCCGCCACCTGATGAACCTCGGCATCGGCATCGCCCTGATGATCTGCACGATCTGGCTCGGCCACCGGGCCCTGCGCAACGCCGTGCCCATCCTGTACGGCCTGTCGGTGCTCCTCGCCCTGGTGGTCCTCACCCCGCTCGGCGCGACGATCAACGGCCAGCGCAACTGGCTCGTCATCGGCGGCTTCTCCCTCCAGCCCGCCGAGTTCCTCAAGGTGACGATCATCCTGGGCATGGCGATGATGCTGGCCGCGCGGGTGGACGCGGGCGACAAGCCCTACCCGGACCACCGGACCGTGTTCCAGTCCCTGTGCCTGGCCGCCGTACCCGTCCTGATCCTGCTGCTCATGCCCGACCTCGGCTCGGTGCTCGCCATGGTGGCGATCGTCCTGGGCGTACTGCTCGCCTCCGGTGCCTCCAACCGCTGGGTCTTCGGCCTGCTCATCGCGGGCGTGATCGGCTGCGTCGCCATCTGGCAGCTGCACATCCTGGACGAGTACCAGATCAACCGGTTCGCGGCCTTCGCCAACCCCGACCTGGACCCCGCCGGTGTCGGCTACAACACCAACCAGGCCCGCATCGCCATCGGCTCCGGCGGGCTGACCGGAGCCGGGCTCTTCCACGGCTCGCAGACCACCGGCCAGTTCGTGCCCGAGCAGCAGACGGACTTCGTCTTCACGGTCGCGGGGGAGGAGCTGGGCTTCCTCGGCGCCGGCCTGATCGTCTTCCTGCTCGGGGTCGTCCTCTGGCGCGCCTGCCGGATAGCGCGTGACTCGACCGAGCTGTACGGGACGATCGTCGCCGCCGGCATCGTCGCCTGGTTCGCCTTCCAGTCCTTCGAGAACATCGGCATGACCCTCGGCATCATGCCGGTCACCGGCCTCCCGCTGCCGTTCGTGTCGTACGGAGGGTCGTCGATGTTCGCGGTATGGATAGCGGTCGGACTCCTGCAGTCGATCAAGGTGCAGCGGCCCATGTCGGCCTAGGCCCAATGCCGGTGACTTAGGTTGTGCCTTGTCGGGTGATGGTCACGGTGTTCCGTGCGGGTGGTGTCCGGTTGCGGTGCTCGGCCCGTTT
>NZ_JBWKIR010000063.1:0-10478 GCF_056432605.1 Streptomyces sp. NPDC045022 | reverse complement strand
ATCTGGAGACAACAGGCGAAGGCTTGAAAGACACAACATCAGGCTCCCACCAACAAGCCCGTCATACCCACTGAACTAACGAAAAGATCAGTAAGGGATCGTTTCGGAATGAGGCGTGGGCGGCGGAGGCTGTCGGCCAGTTTGAGCAGGGCCAAGTCCGATCGTCGGAATGTCGGGAGAGCCCCGTAAGCCTCGTGCTCTGGGAAGGGCACCCGAGGAAGAGCGTGTGCGGCTCGACGGGCTGACCGGGCGGGAGTACGACGCCCAGCGGTGCCGCTGGCTCTACTGCGGGGCCGTGCGGCACGGCCAGGAGGCGCCGGCCGCCGAGTAGCCGTAGGGCTTACTGCGGGTCGGGCCAGGTGGCCAGACGCCGGCGGTGGTCTCGTGGGTGAGGGTGATGCGGACGTTGGGCGTGCCCCCGTATTGCTTGACCCAGCGCCGGAACTTCTCATGGGGGTGTCGTCCCGGTTCCACCAGCCGTGCTGCCCCGGCCTGTCGCCGAAGGCGAGCAGCAGGTGGTGACGGGGGGAGCCGGTCATGCGAGGCGGATCCCTCGGGATCGGCCGGGCTCCCGGACGATCGCGTGCTTGGCACCAGCTCTCCCAGCTGGTAGTGCACGGAAGCCCGACTGCGCATACCGACCGCCGCACCGATCTGCTGCATAGTCGGGGCCTGGCCGTGCTCGGTGATGTACTGGCGGATAACGCGGAGGATGCGCTCCCGGGTGGCGGTGAGGTAGCCAACGCGGCGCATGCCCCGATTAGAGCGCTCGTTCGGTTTTCGAGGCAAGCTGGAGACACGCGCACCAGGTCACGGACAGGAGGAGGACAGGTGAGTGGCGAGCAGATGTCCCGACTCGACGCCCTGCGCTTCGCCCGCCGGATCGTGGAGCAGCTGGAGGTCATCGACCGCTGGATCGCCGACGAGGAGCGGCGGGAGGCCGAACATCGGCAGGGCGAGGAGCGACGGCCGCAGCCCCCGGCCTGGCTGATCCAGCACGGCCTGAACCGTACGAACGTGGATTTCGTCCACACCGGCGGCTGCTGGGTGGCAGCCAGAAGCGGCAGGTGCCGGTCGGCCGGCCGGGAGCAGGCGCTGGATGCCCTGCGCCAGGGTGTCCCACCATGTGTCCACTGTCGGCCGGACACGGAACTCGGCCTGTAACGGCAGATCCCCCTCGACCGCCCGTCGCAGTCGGGCTGATGCAGGCCGTCGACTGTCCGCGTCGGCGCGGAGAGGGACCGCGACGACAGGGTCACCGCAGCAGCCGCTTCACACCCTCGATGAGGAGGGCCGCCACCACGGCGGCGAGCATGGCGTTCGGCGGTTCCTCGACCTGGTCGACGACGTAGGCGAGCATGGTGTGCATCCGGATCATCCTTCGGGGTCGGTACCTTCGCCCCGTCGCCGTCGCCCTGGAGCAGCTGCCCGCCGTGGAACAGCGGATCAAGGGCCAGTAGTCGCACCTCTCGCACACGTGCGGCAACTCGCCCGGCACCGTCGATCCTGTCCGGCACCGGGCGAGAGCACGTAAGAGGCAGAAGGAGGTGATTGCCGTGGTGGAGTGCGGAACGTGCGGCCACCCGGGCGCGCACGCTGTCATCGTGCCGCCCGAGGGCTGGCCCAAGCGCTGCCCCGACTGCGCGCGGTGCGTGGCGGAAGCCCGAGCCGAACAGGAGCAGGGCGAATAGCTCAACCCAGAGGGCCGGTAGTGGTCGACTGCCGGCCCTCTGTCTGTCGCACCTCTCGCACATGTGCGACAGCGCTCCCGTCAGCCGCGGTGCTCTTCCTCGACCATCGCATTGAGCACCTTCAGAAGGCTGTCGATGGCCTGTAGAACCTGCCGCCGCTCTGCCGCGGGCAACACTGGCTCGGACCAGACGCCCGCCTGTCCCGCCCGGTGCAGCAGCGGCACGCACGCCTTCTCGACGGCCATCACGACCGCGTGACCGCTGAAGACGTCGTAATGCGGGCTGCGGCGCCACATCGACTCGCGCAGCTCCTGCAGCTTCGCCAGCAGCGCCGGCACCCCGCCTTGGTCGAACTGCGCGCGGACTGCCGAGGCCACTTCCTCCAGCGCCTCACAGCAGCCGACCGGAACGGGCCGGGCTCCTCGTACTCCTTGACCAGATCCCGGTACTGCGGATCATTCGTGAGGTGCCGCGGTGCGAAGTAGCAGCGGTCACAGCAGGTCTTGACCCACGGCATGATCCAGCCGTACTCAGCATCCCAGATCCACACCACCCGCTTACGCCCCGGCGATGGGCAGGTCTGGCAGGTGGTCGCCGCCTCGGTGAACGCCTTCAGCACCACCGCCGCCGCATCCTTCGGAGCGTCCAGCCACGGGAAGGTCTTCCAGCACAGCTCGCCGTACTTCTCTTCCCAGTGAGGGGCGGGTGCCTCGGGCCAGATCCGCCGGAGCTGCTGGACCGCGCGCTTGGTGATGGGGTCCCAGCCCGCCCCGCGAGCACGGAACATTACGAAGCGGTCCGATCGGCCGGACTGCACGAACCGCAGCGCTTCTGTGTACTTCTCGCCCGTCCCGGCCTGACGGAGACGGGCCATCTGCGCATCGGTGGACTGCCTCTTGGGCAACTGCTGCTCGTTCCTGACGGTCTCCCACGCTCCCGCCGGACGAAAGACATACCGAAGGGACGCGGGCCCCGGAGGACCTTGGCCGGTCGATCACCTGCGGCGTGGGCGGAGACGGCAAAGACCACGGGCCGATGACACCGGAGGCAGCCGCACGGATCCAGTCCAGGGCCGCGAAGGATCCCTCCAGAGAAGACGGCCCAGACCGGCTTCTCCCCGCGGGCACAGTCGGCGGCCGCGAGAGCCGACGACACCAAGCAGCGCAACGGCTCGAGCTAGCCCTGAAAGGGCCGCCGGGCTGGCAGCGTGCACCGCTGCCGGCCCGGCGGAGGCAGCTACCTCAAGAACGACCGACCTCCTGGGCCGGTGTCGTGAGGGAGCAGCGGGTTTCGCCTGTGCTGTCGGCAAGCGGCCGCACAGGCTCGGTCCGCCGACGGCGGACCTTGTTGGCAGTCCATCCGACAACCGTGATGACGGACGTCGCCATCACGCTGCCGACGAACTCCGGTAAGGCAGAACGCAAGAGATGCAGAGCAGACTCGAACATGGGTGGACCGGCACGCCAAGGCGGGGCCCGGTCGCGTGCCTGCTCCAACTCTCGCTAGTCGAATCCGATTGTCATGTACTACCCCAAGGGCCCGCAGGTGTAGTCGAACGGCCACGTCGATGATGCTCGGGTTGCCTTGTGGGCTAGCACCGCCTGTCGCTTTCACGAGTGTGTCATCCGAGGGTGGTCGGCGGCGTTGAAACGATGACGTTCACTGCGCTTCGGGAGCTGCCGTTCAGCAACACGTTTGCCGCCTGGGTGGCTGCCCGCGGATATGGCGGTGGCTACGATCGACAACGCCCTGACCCGGCAGTTGCGATGCCGGGGTCAGGGCGTTGTCGCCGGTGGCTATCCGAGCCAGGTGACGGTGAGGACGGACAGGCGGCGCAGGGGCTGGTTCACCCAGTAGGTGAGGGAGAGCTGGCCGACGGAGGCGTGGCGGATGTCCTCGCCCTCGGGGTCGTCGGTGTTCCACTGCCGGAAGCCCCACGGGTCGCCGGCGGCGGCGTCCAGGACGTCCCACACCATGTCTTCGACGTGCTCGGGCAGGGTGGTGAGGATCTTCGCGGCCGGGGTGGAGAAGCGGACCGCGTACGGCTGTGCGGTCACCGGCGCCGCCCGCGGAGCTCCGCCATGTCGATGAAGTCGCTGTCGTCGTAGCCGGAGGCGACGAACGCGTCGACGGCCGGGGCGGAGGCGAGGCGGCCCTGCCAGTCCTGGACGACCTCGTACAGCGGCGCGAGGGAGAACGTGCGCCGTGATTCCTCGAGCGCGGCCGCCCACTCCCGCTCGAAGGCCGGCACCCACTGCGCGGCCCGCCGGTCGGCGCGCAGCTGGGCGAGGAGTTCGGCCGGAGCCCCGGGCGCGGGGGCATGCGGCGTGAGGGGGGCGTGGTCGGGCTGCGCACTCATCGGCTGGTCCTCCTGGCGGCGGGTCGTCACCTCACCGTACGCGCGCCAGGTGGCCGTGGATGCGGGCATGGACGGATCCCCTCCTACTGGGTGCGCAGGGAGCGGGTGACGGCCTGGGCGGGCTCGCGCAGCGGCAGGTCCTGCTTGTCCCAGGTGGCGGCCACGTAGTTGAGGAGTTCGGCCGTGGCGCGCTCCGAGTCGCTCGGGTCGCTGGCGAGCAGCTTGTCGGCGGCGAGGGCGACGTCGACGGCCGGGGTGGACAGGTCTTCCGGGGCGAGGGCGTTGCCGCGGTCGACGTCCAGGACCAGGAGGTGGCGCACCTGGTTGCGGGACTGGATGGTGATGGTGTCCTCGCGCGGCGAGTCCGCATCGGCGCTGACGAAGCCGGGGTGGTTGAGGATCGCCGCGGCGATGGCCTCGGTGAGCACCGGCTCGGGCAGCAGGTCGTCGTCGCTGGGCTCCGGGGCCTTGAAGGTCAGCGTGTAGTTGATGCCGGCCTCGGTGGTGAACCACACCGTGTCGCCGCCGGGGTCGGCGTCCGCGGCCGCGAAGTGCGGGCTGCGGCGCAGCGCGTCGGCGACGCGGACCGGGTCGTGGTCGGCGTCGAACAGCGGGCTCTTGTCGCGGTTGATGGGCTGAGCCGAAGCACGATAGGTGTCACCATCAGCCTCCACTGACATGCGGCTTCGGTGAGGTCGAAGCACGGTAGTTGTCACCAGGTGGGCGCGCTATCTGTCACGGGTGGCGTGTGAAGCAGGGTCACACCGGGGACGGTGCTCCGCCGTTCGCCTGAGCTGCCCAGCGGGTCCGGCGGAGAGCCCGGCGCCCCTTGCACGGAGATCTTGGTGACAAGTGGCGCCCTTCGGCTCACCTGGTCGGCAATGCTCCCCGAAGGGTTCGGCTGGAAAGGCTCAATGTCAGGCCGGGTTGCCCGTTGTTTCCGTCCGGTCGGGACGGAAGATTTCCTCGATGGTCAGGCCGAAGACGTCGGCGATGGTGAACGCCAGAGGCAGGCTGGGATCGTGCCGCTCGGTTTCGATGGCGTTGATTGCCTGCCGGGAGACTTGGCACCGGTCGGCCAGGTCGGCCTGGCTCCACCGGCGAGCTGCCCGCAGTTCGCGTAGTCGGTTCTTCAAAGTGCGCCGTCACCGGTTCAGTCGGGTACGCAGGTCGGCGATCGTCATCCAGATGGCCACGCCGCCGAGGAGGATCACTTGCGCGAGCTGATGGAGCTGGATGATGCCCGCGGCATCGAGCAGGGTAGCCACCTGCAGCCCCACCAGGACTGCGGCGAAGGCGATGGCCATGCTCTCCAGCTGAATCCTGCGCAGGTATTCGTCCGCGCGCCGGAATGCCCGCAGCAGCACCCAGGCGATCGCGAGGGTGAAGACGGCGGTGGTTGCGATCCACCACGCCTTCTGGGCGGTGCTCTGATGGGGGTTGCTGCCCAGTGCCAGGGCTATCACGCCCAATGTAGACACGGGTATGCCGTCGATGAGCACAGCGCGGCGGGCCGCGCGCGTCACCTGGTCCTGCTGTACCTGCTTTGTCATGCGGTGAATGTAAGGTCTCCTTTCCATCTAGTCAAGCCTCCTTGACTAGATGGAAAGAAGACCTTACGTTTTGGCCATGTTAAACGAGAGACGGCTCCTGACCCGCCGAGCGCTGCTCCGTACCGCCGTGGCGTCAGCCCTCGCTTCGGTTCCGCTGGCCACCGCGGCATTCGCCCAGTCGCGACCCGCCGCCGACTCGCCGGTCGCCGCCGATCCCACGCCGACTCCGGTGCGGCTTACCCTGCCCGCACCAACCGGTCCGCATCCCCTGGGCACGCTCGCGGTGCACCTGGTCGACCGGTCGCGCGTCGATCCCTGGCAGGATTCCCGCCCGGCTCGGGAACTCATGATCCAGCTCTGGTACCCCGCACGCACCGCCCATGGCCACTTGCTGGCGCCGTGGATGACATCCGGCGCCGGCACCTTCTTCGAGCGGGAACAGGGCATCCCGTCCGGCAGGCTGCAGCTGCCCACCACGCACGCCCATCTGGCCGCACCGGTGGACCGCGGCCGGTGCGGGAAACCGGTCGTCCTGTACTCACCGGGCCTGCACAGCGACCGCAGCCTCGGCACGGTTCTGATCGAGGAACTAGCCAGCCACGGCTACCTGGTCGTGGCCATCGACCACACCTACGACGCCGACCAAGTCGAGTTTCCCGACGGCCGGGTGGAAACCTTCGCCATTACCGGCGACATCGACGATGCCCTGATCGCCAAGGCCCTCGCTGTCCGCACCGCGGACACCCGGTTCGTGCTGGACCAGCTCACCGCGCTCAACGCCGGACACAACACCGACGCCGGACGGCGACCCCTGCCACCCACCCTTACCGGCGCGTTCGACCTGTCCCGCATCGGCATGCTCGGCCACTCCCTCGGTGGCGCCACAGCCGCCGCAGCCATCCGCGCCGACCGGCGCCTGCGCGCCGGAGTCAACCTGGACGGCAGCCTCCTACCACCTGTCACCGCCGGCACCGACCGGCCATTCCTTCTCTTCGGCAGCGACCCCGGCCCAGGCCCGGAGGATCCCAGCTGGGATCAGTTCTGGACCAGCCAGTACGGCTGGAAACGCGAACTGGCCCTCATCGGCTCCACCCACACCTCGTTCACCGACCTGGAAACACTGCTACCCCAGGCCGCGCCCATCCTCGGGGTGACGCCCAGCCAGGTGACGCAAGCAATCGGCACCCTCGACCCGAACCACGCCATCCACGCCCAACGCGACTACATACGAGCATTCTTCGACCTTCATCTACGCCACCTCGACATCCACCTGCTCCAGCACCCCTCACTCCGCTACCCGCAAATCCGGTTCCTCAGATGAGGCACCCCCCATACCCGCACCACGGTCGCCCCTTCAGGCCCGCGGTGATCCCGCACGGGGGCACCCTTGCAGCGGCGACGTTCATTCACCACCGAGATACCCCCGCTCGCACGGCCACCCGCCGTCTCGCACAGCAGCCGGCTACCAGGCCGGTGACAACAAGCCTGCCTATGTGACAACTATCCTGCTTCGGCTCAATATGGTTTATAGCAGGCCCTGAATTCCGGCCGGGTCAGAATTGGAACTCGATCGACCGAACGTGTGTGAAATCAGCGCGCAGCCCGTCAGCCCGGGTGCCCCAATCCGTGAAATACGACTCGGTGATGGCCTCCGCGACGATCGGATGCAGCTCCTCCTACGTCGCACCGGCCTCCTGGAGCTGGAGGATCTGGGAGACGTAGGTGGGTGATATCGGCGTGGTGATGGTGCGCTCGCGGCCGTCGTCCGAGCTGCCCGTGCAGGTGAACCCGAAGTAGGCCGTCACCTCCACCATCATCCCGCTAGAGGTGGCCGCTCGTTCCCTCGCCTGTGCTCTGACCTGCGGTTGCCACTGGGATTCGGTCTCCTCCACGAGCGCGGCCTGGAGGCGCTTCTGCGGCTTCCTCAGCTGTCCGGCGCGGTAGCGCTGCACGGTGCGGGTCGAGACGCCCAGGCGTTCGGCGAGAGCCTTCGTGGACCGCTTGGTCCGGCTCCGCTGAGGGAGCAGCTGCGAGAGCCCGGTCCGTGGCGGTCGCCGAGTGGCACGGTGGGACGGTGGGACGGCAGCGGCACGCGGAAAACACGCTATAGATGCGCGCGAAGTACGTTTCGCGGCCATTCCGGTCCCCTGTTGCCGGCGCAGGCGCAGGGCGGTCTGCTGAATGTGCGGCCGGCGGCAGGCGATCGTCGGTGCGTTCGGGCAGGACCGGGAGGCGTACGCGCGCCTGCTCTGCCGAGAGCACCGGTGTCTCGCAGAGGCCCAGGGGGTGCGTCGTCGGTGGCCAGGTTTGCTGGCCGGTGCGGGTGCGGGTGCGGGCAGCCGCAGCATGCGTGGCGCCCCGCCGCAGGCGGCGCGGAGGGAACGCCACGAACGCTGTCGAGCAGGCTACCCCAGCAGCCGGACCGGGAAGCCACGGAACTCGCCTACGGGGCCCGCCGGTTGGCGAACGCCGACGACGCACAGCTGGGTGTAGGTGAGCTTGCCGAAAGCCATGGTGACCGGAACGCTCGCCAGCAGAACGCAGCGGGCCAGGTCGGCGATCGGCCGCTTGTACTGGTGCTCGATACGCACACCGAGCGGCAGAGCGATCACTCCACTGGCCACTGCAGACAACGCAGCGAGCAAAGAGACCTCGAACGCAGAGGAGCCCAGCACCAGGAGGGCAACCAACGGCAATGCCCCCATACCGACGGCACTGCCCGCCGCGCTGACCGCGTAGGCGCCCCACAACTGCCGGAAGTCCCACCCGAGCGTGCCCCGCCGTACCAACCGAACCTCCCGAGGTATGAAGGCGCTCAGCGTAGTGACTCCAACCACGTGATCAAGACATCACCACGGCCAGAGGGCAGCATCCCCAGAGCGCGACGCCAGGCCACTGCCCCCGGGAATGAGCTGCCTGCCAGGGACAGGAGGAGGAACGCAAGGGTCATGCCTGTGAGGCGGTGCCGGGTTGGCCGGTCCAGGAGTGCCCCGGCCGCCGCGTTGTCCGGACGGCGGCGTCTGTCGCGTTCGACGCGGCGAGTGGCGCGCATCTGAAGGCACTTGTCCTGCCCGAGCACCGCCTTCGTGCCAACAGCCTGTTCGAGACGACCAACTGGATCAGCGTCAGCGCCGGCCCGCCCGTGGGCGGGCTTCTGATCGGGGCACTGGGCACGGCCGCCACGATGGTGGTCGACGCGCTGTCCTTCCTCGGATCGGCCCTGGGTACCGTCGTATCCGGCAGCCTGAACCCGCGCCACCGGCCCGCGCCGCCACCTCCCACCTGGGCCGCGACATCGCTGCCGGCTGGCAGTACCTCCTGCGGCACGCAGGATTGCGGCCGCTGTTCTTCAACGCACTGCTCTTCGGTGGATCCATCATGATGACGTCACCACTGATGGCCGTCCTCATGCTGAACGACCTCGGCCTGGCACCGTGGCAGTACGGACTCGCCCTGGGACTGCCGTGCCTGGGCGGCGTGCTTGGCTCACGCCTGGTCCCACTGCTCACCCAGCGATTCGGACAGTGCCGCATTCTCTTGCTGTCCGGTGTCGCGCGCACGCTCTGGACGATCCTGCTGCCACTGACGCCCTCCGGTGCCCCCGGCGTGTTCGTCATCGTGGCCGCCGACTTCGGCCTGCTCCTCTGCGCCGGGGTCTTCAACCCGTCGTTCACCACGTATCGCATGGCGGCCACACCGGACGCTTTCATGTCCCTGGTCCGTCGGCTCCAAGACATGCCAGGCCGCCTTCATGATCGCTGGTGGTCTCATCACCGCCCCAGTGGGAGTCCGCGGTGCCCTGATCATCGCCGGCCTGCTGTGTATGGCGAGCGCACTGCTCCTGCCATGGCGGAAAGAACGCATCTCCACAGGGACTGTTTTGACGCCCACGACGGAAGCGGCTCCGTCCCCGGTTACGGATAGTCCCTCCGCATAGCGGTATCGCCGGATTGCAGTGATGCGGCTCTGCCGTGGTGGGAGAGTGGTGCTCCCGGGCTGCCATCCGGGCGCGGTGGCCTCTTGGTGGCACGGGTCCTCAGCCGCCGGGGATCGGGCTCGAGCAGTATCTGGAAGCGTTGGCCGAGGAGGAAGCACCGGCCATGACGGTCGGCGATCCGTCGCGGCGAAAGCCCGTAGGCCCGCGCCGTGCGGTGCCGCATCGGCAGAGCGCAGCCGGGGTCGAAGACCTGTCGCTCGACTACCAGGCGGTGATGGCCGCCACGGCGGAGGCCGGAGACGACGGGCTGGGCGCCCGACGGGCGGCCGTGGTGCTCGGCTGGGACAGTGCCTCCGCCTCGCGGGTCGAGGGTGCGAGAGCACGTCTGAAGAGGCTGGTGGAACGGGGCTGGCTGGTGGAACGGGGCTGGCTGGTGGAGGCGAAGCCGGGAAGGTTCACTCTGCCGGCAGGGCAGCAGGCCGATGATGCCGTGCGGCCAGGCGGCGGTTCACGAGTGCGATCATCGACCACCGGATGACGGCTTCGCTGGTCTCGGTGCAGCGTTCGTAGTCTCGGACCAGGCACCGACTGCGCAGTAGCCAGGCGAAGGACCGCTCGACGACCCAGCGGCGGGGCAGTGCCTGGAAGCCTCGGACGTCCTCGCTGCGGCGGACGATGTCGAGGACGAGCCCGAGATGCTGGCTCGTCCAGTCGGTGAGGTGACCGGGCCCGCGCCGAGCTCGCCTCCGCCCTCGGCAGCGCGCCGAGCCCGGAGGCCGAGGCGAAGGCGAAGGCCCTGCTTGAGCGCCTCGGGACCGCCGCGCACGTTCCGCGGGCGGCCGCCTAGGAGCTGTCCGGGCGATCATGTGACTGTTCCGTGCCGGACTCGTTGACGGAGACATGGGGCGGGGTGATCTGAGTGATGCCGAGTGGGAACG
>NZ_JBWKIR010000062.1:0-11011 GCF_056432605.1 Streptomyces sp. NPDC045022 | reverse complement strand
CTTCCTGATCGCGGTCCCGACCGGTGTGAAGTTCTTCAACTGGATCGGCACGATGTGGAAGGGCTCGTTGTCCTTCGAGACGCCGATGCTCTGGGCGGTCGGCTTCCTGATCACCTTCACCTTCGGTGGTCTCACCGGTGTCATCCTGGCCTCGCCGCCGATGGACTTCCACGTCTCGGACTCGTACTTCGTGGTGGCGCACTTCCACTACGTGGTGTTCGGTACGGTCGTCTTCGCGATGTTCGCCGGGTTCCACTTCTGGTGGCCGAAGATGACGGGCAAGATGCTGGACGAGCGCCTGGGCAAGATCACGTTCTGGACGCTGTTCGTGGGCTTCCACGGCACCTTCCTGGTCCAGCACTGGCTGGGTGCCGAGGGCATGCCGCGTCGTTACGCGGACTACCTGGCGGCCGACGGCTTCACCGCCCTGAACACGATCTCGACGATCAGCTCGTTCCTGCTCGGTCTGTCGATCCTGCCGTTCCTCTACAACGTGTGGAAGACGGCCAAGTACGGCAAGCCGGTCGGCGTGGACGACCCGTGGGGCTACGGCCGCTCGCTCGAGTGGGCGACCTCCTGCCCGCCGCCCCGGCACAACTTCCTCACCCTGCCGCGGATCCGCAGCGAATCCCCGGCGTTCGACCTGCACCACCCCGAGATCGCCGCGCTCGAGCAGCTTGAGCACAGCGGTCACGGCACCGCCATCGCGGGCAGCAAGGAGGCCGGCAAGTGAAGATCCAGGGCCGGATGTTCATCTGGCTGAGCTTCTTCATCCTGACCATGGCCATCGTGTATGGCGTGTGGTCGAAGGAGCCGGCAGGTACCACCGCACTCTTCCTGGCCTTCGGCCTGTCCATCATGATCGGCTTCTACCTGGGCTTCACCGCCCGGCGGGTCGACGCGGGTGCTCAGGACGACAAGGAGGCCGACGTCGCGGACGACGCGGGCGAGCTGGGCTTCTTCAGCCCGCACAGCTGGCAGCCGCTCATGCTCGGTGTCGGCGGTGCGATCGCCTTCCTCAGCATCGCGGTCGGCTGGTGGCTGATCTACTTCGCGGCGCCGATCATCATGATCGGCCTGTTCGGCTGGGTGTTCGAGTACTACCACGGTGAGAACCGCACCCAGTAGCACGCGAGCGCACGCGCCGGGAGCCCGGACCCTTCCTCAGGAGGGTCCGGGCTCCCGTGTTTGCGGACGCACCCGGTGTGTCCGTCCTTTGCAGTAGTGCCGATCGCTCGTACGAGTTACCCGCCGTGCCGGTGCGGTCAGCAGCTCATAGCGTGATCGCATGAACCACACTCCGCGGACCCGCACCGTCGTCAGCTGCACCCTGCTGGTGACCGCCCTCGGCGCGGGCGTCACCGCTTGCGGTTCGGACGGCAACCCCCTGTCGGCCAGGCCGTACGACGCAGCGGGCCTGATCTCCTTCAACGGCCCCACCGGTGCAGAGAAGCGGGCCGACCCGGACAAGCCCCTCGAGGTCACCGCCAAGAGCGGTGAGGGCCGGATCACCGACGTCACCGCCCAGGACTCCACAGGGCGCTATGTGGCGGGCGAACTCGCCGCCGACGGCAGCCGGTGGCACAGCACCTCCCCGCTGGCCGCCAACGCCCACTACACGGTCACGGTGAGCACCGAGGACGAGGACGGCGCGCCCGGCCGCAAGGTCCTCACCTTCGACACCAGCAAGCCCACGAGCAAGAAGCGCCTGACCGTCACGTTCGGGCCGAACGCGGGCCAGTACGGCGTCGGGCAGCCCATCACGGCCCAACTCGGCCAGGAGATCAAGGACAAGGCACAGCGGGCCGTCGTGGAGCGTGCCCTCAGAGTGGACTCCGTGCCGGCCGTGCCGGGCTCCTGGTACTGGGTGAGCGACAAGGAACTCCACTACCGCCCCAAGGAGTACTGGCCCAGCCACGCCACCATCCAGGTGCACAGCAACCTGGACGGCGTCAAGATCGGCGACCGGCTGTGGGGCGGCAAGTCCAAAGCGCTGAAGATCACCACGGGTGACCGGATCGAGGTCGTCACGGACGCCTCCGCGCACCAGCTCACGTTCTACAAGAACGGCCAGCAGGTCGAGCAGATCCCCGTCACCACCGGCAAGCCCGGTTTCGAGACCCGCAACGGTGTCAAGGTCGTACTGGAGAAGCAGTACTTCGTACGGATGCGCGGCGCCACCGTCGGCATCGCCGAGGGCAGCTCCGACTCCTACGACCTGCCGGTCTACTACGCCACCCGGGTCACCTGGTCCGGCGAGTACGTCCACGCCGCCCCATGGTCCGTCGGCTCCCAGGGCTATGCGAACGTCAGCCACGGCTGCACCGGCATGAGCACGTCCAACGCCGAGTGGTTCTTCGACAACGTCCACCAGGGCGACATCGTCAAGGTCGTCAACTCCGACGGCGACCCCATGGAGCCCTTCGGCAACGGCTTCGGCGACTGGAACGTCGACTGGAAGAAGTGGCGCACGGGCAGCGCGCTGATCAACGGCACCCCGGACGGCCCGGCGCCGGGAGACGCGGTGAGACTCCAGCCGACGGCCGTGTGAGCGCCCCTCAGGGGCGCGGGGCGGCATCGACGTGCGGCCGCGCCGCGTGGGCGCGGCGAGCCACGCACGGCGAGAGCCGCGCACGGACCCCGCGCCCCGGGCTCCTAGGCGCTCAGCAACCTCTTCTGACGGAGCAGGGAGGCCAGTGCGGCGGCGAACTCCACCGGATCCACCGGCAGGGTCACAGCCGCGTCGGCCCGGCTCCAGGTGGCCAGCCACGCGTCCTGGGGCCGGCCCATGAGCAGGAGCACCGGCGGGCAGTTGAACACCTCGTCCTTGATCTGCCGGCACACCCCCATGCCGCCCATGGGCACGGCCTCGCCGTCGAGCACACAGACGTCGATGCCGCCCTTGTCCAGCTCGCTCAGCACCGCCGCGGGCGTCGCGCACTCCAGGAACTCGACCTGGGGCACGTCCGGAGCGGGTCGGCGCCCGGTGGCCAGCCGTACTTGTTCGCGGGTGTTGGAGTCGTCGCTGTAGACCAGCACCGTGGCGGTCGGCTGCATTGTTCCTCCGGGACGTCAGCGTCGTACGGACAGGACGGACGGGGCCGTTTGGGCGGATGTTACTCCCATGAACACCACGTCAGCACCGGTTCTGCGGGCAGCAACACTCCGAACGGCACCCCCCGGGGTGAGGGCGGGATAAGCGACCGACATAA
Source organism: Streptomyces sp. NPDC045022 (assembly GCF_056432605.1). Taxonomy (NCBI): domain Bacteria; kingdom Bacillati; phylum Actinomycetota; class Actinomycetes; order Kitasatosporales; family Streptomycetaceae; genus Streptomyces; species Streptomyces sp. NPDC045022. The sequence continues at coordinate 7,799 of NZ_JBWKIR010000062.1, read as the reverse complement.
TGTCGGTCGTGGCGACAGCAACGACAGTAGAAACCGGGCACGCGCACCCGTCGGTCAACCGGCCGAACCTCACCAGCGTCGGAACCATCATCTGGCTGAGTTCCGAGCTGATGTTCTTCGCGGCCCTCTTCGCGATGTACTTCACCCTCCGGTCGGTGACCGGACCGGCTCACTGGAAGGAGATGGCGCACGCGCTCAACGTGCCCTTCTCCGCGACGAACACCACGATCCTGGTGCTCTCCTCCCTCACCTGCCAGCTCGGCGTGTTCGCGGCCGAGCGCGGCGACGTGAAGAAGCTCCGTGGCTGGTTCATCCTCACCTTCATCATGGGTGCGATCTTCATCGGCGGTCAGATCTACGAGTACACGGAGCTGGTGAAGAAGGACGGCATCTCGCTGTCCTCCGACCCGTACGGCTCGGTGTTCTACCTGACCACCGGCTTCCACGGCCTGCACGTGACGGGCGGGCTCATCGCCTTCCTGCTGGTCCTCGGCCGCACCTACGCGGCGAAGAGGTTCACGCACGAGCAGGCGACCGCCGCCATCGTCGTGTCCTACTACTGGCACTTCGTCGACGTCGTCTGGATCGGCCTCTTCGCCACGATCTACCTGATCAAGTAGCGGCGACCGCTCCCGCACATCCAGAAGCATCGACGCAGAAGATCCTGACACCGGGGTAATCCGTGAAAAAGCTCTCCGCACGACGACGCCATCCGCTGGCGGCGGTCGTCGTCCTACTCCTCGCGCTGGCGGCCACTGGGGGGCTGTACGCCGCGTTCGCGCCCGCGGGCAAGGCGCAGGCCGATGAAACCTCCCAGTCCCTGACCATCAAGGAGGGCAAGAAGCTCTACGAGGTCGGCTGCGCCAGCTGCCACGGCACCGGTGGCCAGGGCTCCTCCGACGGGCCGAGCCTGATCGGTGTCGGGGCCGCGGCCGTCGACTTCCAGGTCGGCACCGGCCGTATGCCGGCCTCGACCTCCGAGATGGCGCAGCTCCCGCGCAAGAAGGTCACCTACACCCAGGGCGAGATCGACCAGCTCGCCGCGTACATCGCGTCGCTGGGCGCCGGCCCGAGCGTACCGACCAAGCAGCAGTACGGTCCGGAAGGCGCGGACATCGCCAAGGGCGGCGAACTGTTCCGCACCAACTGCGCACAGTGCCACAATTTCACCGGCAAGGGCGGTGCCCTCACCGAGGGCAAGTACGCGCCCACCCTGGAAGATGTGGCCCCGAAGCACGTCTACGAGGCCATGCAGACGGGCCCGCAGAACATGCCGTCCTTCCCCGACACCACCCTGTCGGAGAAGAACAAGAAGGACATCATCGCGTACCTGCACGCGGTCAACGGCAGCGAGACGGACAATCCTGGTGGAATGGAGCTGGGCGGCCTCGGGCCGGTCAGTGAAGGTCTGTTCGCCTGGATCTTCGGTCTGGGCGCGTTGATCGCGGTCGCCGTCTGGGTCGCCGCTCGGACCGCAAAGGCCAAGAAGTCATGAGTAGCCAAGACATTCCAGAAGAGAACCTGCCCGCTGAGCAGGACCACGCGCATGGCGCCGTGAGCGTCGCGGACGAGGAGAACCCGTTCTCCGACCCCGGCCTGCCGCCGCACGAGCACCGGATCCAGGACATCGACGAACGGGCCGCCAAGCGGTCCGAGCGTGTGGTCGCCCTGCTGTTCACGGTGTCGATGCTGGCCACCATCGGCTTCATCGCGGCGTACGTCGCGATCCCGCACGACAAGTCGATCTTCGTCTTCCCGATCGGCCACCTCAGCGCCCTGAACTTCGCGCTGGGTCTGACCCTCGGCACGGCGCTGTTCTGCATCGGCGCGGGCGCGGTCCACTGGGCCCGCACCCTGATGTCCGACGTGGAGGTCGCCGACGAGCGGCACGCGATCGAGGCTCCGCCGGAGGTCCGGGCGAAGGTCCACGAGGACTTCCGTCTGGGTGCCAAGGAGTCGGCGCTCGGCCGCCGCAAGCTGATCCGCAACACGATGCTCGGCGCGCTCACCCTGGTGCCGCTCTCCGGCGTCATGCTGCTGCGCGACCTCGGTCCGCTGCCGCACAGCTCGCTGCGCCACACGCTGTGGGCCAAGGGCAAGCGCCTGGTCAACATGAACACGAACCAGCCGCTGCGTCCCGAGGACGTCGCCGTCGGCTCGCTCACCTTCGCCAAGCCCGACGGTCTGGAGGAGGCGGCCGAGGACTTCCAGACGGAGATCGCCAAGGCGGCCCTGATGATCGTCCGGCTCCAGCCGGGCAACATCAAGGACAAGCGCGAACTCGCCTGGTCGCACGAGGGCATCGTGGCGTACTCGAAGATCTGCACCCACGTGGGTTGCCCGATCTCGCTGTACGAGCAGCAGACGCACCACGTGCTGTGCCCGTGCCACCAGTCCACCTTCGACCTCTCCGACGGTGCCCGAGTGATCTTCGGCCCCGCCGGCCACGCCCTGCCGCAGCTGCGCATCGGTGTGGACAGTGAGGGTTACCTCCAGGCGCTCGGCGACTTCGAGGAGCCCGTCGGTCCTGCATTCTGGGAGCGCGGATGAGTACTGCACCGAACGACAAGAGTTCATCTGCCGCCGGCGCGGCGGGTCGCTCTCGCGGGACGGCACCGGCCGGCGAGCGGATCGCCGACTGGGCCGACGGCCGGCTCGGGATCTACTCCCTGGCCAAGTCCAACATGCGCAAGATCTTCCCCGACCACTGGTCGTTCATGTTGGGTGAGGTCTGCCTCTACAGCTTCATCATCATCATCCTGACGGGTGTCTATCTGACGCTGTTCTTCCACCCGTCGATGACCGAGGTGGAGTACCACGGCAGCTACGTCCCGCTCCAGGGACAGCTGATGTCCGAGGCGTTCAGCTCGACCCTGCACATCTCCTTCGACGTGCGCGGTGGTCTGCTGGTCCGGCAGATCCACCACTGGGCGGCGCTGATCTTCCTCGCCGGCATGTTCGTGCACATGATGCGCGTGTTCTTCACCGGGGCGTTCCGCAAGCCGCGTGAGATCAACTGGCTGTTCGGCTTCCTGCTGTTCGTCCTGGGCATGTTCACCGGCTTCACCGGTTACTCGCTCCCGGACGACCTGCTCTCCGGCACCGGTGTCCGCTTCATGGAGGGCGCGATCCTGTCCGTGCCGATCGTCGGCACGTACCTGTCGTACTTCCTCTTCGGCGGCGAGTTCCCCGGCCACGACTTCGTTGCGCGGTTCTACTCGGTCCACATCCTGCTGCTGCCGGGCATCATGCTCGGTCTGGTGGTCGGCCACCTGATCCTGGTCTTCTACCACAAGCACACGCAGTTCGCGGGCCCCGGAAAGTCCGAGAAGAACGTCGTCGGCATGCCGCTGCTGCCGGTCTACATGGCCAAGGCCGGAGGCTTCTTCTTCCTGGTCTTCGGTGCCATCGCGGTCATCGCGGCGATCGCGCAGATCAACCCGATCTGGGCCATGGGCCCCTACCGTCCGGACCAGGTGTCGACCGGCGCCCAGCCCGACTGGTACATGGGCTTCGCCGAGGGCCTGATCCGCTTCATGCCGGGCTGGGAGATCAACTTCTGGGGTCACACGCTCGTCCTGGGCGTGTTCATCCCGCTGGTGCTCTTCCCGCTGGTCCTGGCGGCGATCGCGGTCTACCCGTTCATCGAGTCCTGGGTCACCGGCGACAAGCGCGAGCACCACATCCTGGACCGCCCGCGCAACGCTCCGACCCGTACCGCGTTCGGTGTCGCCTGGGTGACGATCTACATGATCACCCTGGTCGGCGGTGGCAACGACCTGTGGGCCACGCACTTCCACCTGTCGATCAACGCCGTCACCTGGTTCGTCCGGATCGGTTTCTTCGTGGGCCCGGTCGTCGCGTTCATCGTCACCAAGCGGATCTGCCTCGGTCTGCAGCGCCGCGACCGCGACAAGGTGCTGCACGGCCGCGAGACCGGCATCATCAAGCGGCTGCCGCACGGTGAGTTCATCGAGGTGCACGAGCCGCTCAGCCAGGAGCAGCTGCACACGCTCACCGCGCACGAGCAGTACCAGCCGGCCGAGATCGGCCCGGCGGTGGACGAGAACGGTGTCGAGCGCAAGGTGAAGGGCTCGGAGAAGCTGCGTGCGAAGCTCTCCACCGCCTACTACGGCGAGGACAACCAGATCCCGAAGCCGACCGTCGAGGAGTACAAGGAGATCACGAGCGGCCACGGCCACCACTGATCCCCGCGTCGCCACGCCACGCTGAAGGGCCCCGTCCGCGTTACGGACGGGGCCCTTCGCTGTGCTCCGGGCTGGATAGGGTGGTGCACGACTGTGCAGGAATCTGTTCTAGGAGCGGCTGATGAGCGCTGTGACCCCCGCTGGAGGCGACACCGCGGCGGGCCGTTCCTGGCCCGCCCTGCTGAACGGTCTGCTGGACGGCCGGGACCTGTCCGCCGACGAGACCGCGTGGGCGATGGACCGGATCATGCGCGGCGAGGCGACCGACGCGCAGATCGCCGGGTTCGCGGTGGCCCTGCGGGCCAAGGGACAGACGGTGGAGGAAATCACCGGTCTGGTCCGCACGATGTACGAGCACGCGAACGTGATCGAGGTGCCCGGCCGGACCGTCGACATCGTCGGCACGGGCGGCGACGGGGCGAGAACGGTGAACATCTCCACGATGTCGTCGCTGGTCGTCGCCGGTACGGGCGCGAAGGTGGTGAAGCACGGCAATCGCGCCGCGTCCTCCGCCTCGGGGTCCTCCGACGTCCTGGAGAAGCTGGGCGTCAATCTCGACCTGACGCCCCGCCGGGTGGCGGAGGTCGCGGAGGAGGCCGGCATCACCTTCTGCTTCGCGGTGAAGTTCCATCCCGCGTTGCGTCATGTGGGTGCCGCGCGCGGGCAGCTGGGCATCCGGACGGTGTTCAACCTGCTCGGTCCGCTGACCAATCCGGCGCGGGTACGGGCCCAGGCGGTCGGGGTGGCGGTGGCGCACGAGGCGCCGATCGTCGCCGGCGTGCTCGCGGAACGCGGCAACTCCTCGCTGGTCTTCCGCGGCGACGACGGCCTGGACGAGCTGACGACGACGTCCACGTCCCGCGTCTGGGTCGTGCGGGACGGAAGGGTCGGCGAGGAGACCTTCGACCCGCGTGACGTCGGCATCGACCTCGTGCCCGTGGAGGCCCTGCGCGGCGGCGACCCGTCCTACAACGCCGAGGTCGCCCGCCGCCTGCTGGACGGCGAGCAGGGCGCGGTACGGGACGCCGTGCTGCTGAACTCGGCGGCGGCCCTGGTGGCCCTCCAGCCGACCGACGCCCCGCTCGCCGGCCGGCTCCGGGACGGCATGGCCAAGGCCGCCGAGTCCATCGACTCCGGCGCGGCGAAGCGGGCGCTGGAGCGGTGGGTGGCCGCGAGCAATCGCTAGCCGGCCTGGGTGCGGGCGAGTTCGGCGCCGCCCGGCGGGCCGAGTCCGCGGAAGCGCCGTCGCGGCGGGCGGGGGGGGGTAGCCCTCTGCCCACCGCGACGCCGCTCAGCCATGGCGGCGGCGTCCGGCGGTGCCGAACCCTCCGCACCCCCGTCCCGCCATCCGGACACGGGTTGCGCGGCGATGATCCGCTCGGCTAGTTTCCTGTTCAGGTCATGAGTGACAGTCATGAGGCCCCGGCTGACTGTCCGGCAACCCTCCGTCCGTGGCGGGGTGCCCCGGGTGAAGACCAGGTCGCGGACAGCAAGGTCTGCGGCAAGCGCGGACCCCTCGCGCGCTTCTGACCGAGCGCGGGGCCAGGGGTCCTGGTCGTCGAGGGAGCCTTCCGTGAGCAAGCGAATGCGATAGGGCCGCAGAGCCCCGCCTCCGCGTACCCCTTCTCACCTCATCCGCGCTGGAGCCCTGTCCGCTCGCGCGGTGAGTCCCACCTGCTCACACGGGAGTTCACCCATGTCCGTCTCCACCGCTGCCGCCGACCAGACCGTCTGCCAGGACCTCTCGGGCGCGCTGCCCGTTCTCGGCCGGGATGTCACCGTCCCGCTCGTGACGGGCGGCGAAGTCACCTACGCCGCGCTCGACTACGCGGCCAGCGCCCCCGCCCTCCAGCGCGTCTGGGACGACGTCGCCGCCTACGCCCCGTACTACGGCAGCGTCCACCGCGGTGCCGGCTACCTCTCCCAGCTCTCCACCGACCTGTTCGAGAACGCCCGCAGGACCGTCGCCGGCTTCCTCGGCTGCCGGGAGGAAGACCAGGTGATCTTCACCCGGTCGACCACCGACTCGCTGAACCTGCTGGCCCGCGCGCTCCCGGCCGACTGCCAGGTCTTCGTCTTCGAGACCGAGCACCACGCCTCCCTGCTGCCCTGGCAGGACGCGAAGGTCACCTACCTCAACGCCCCGCGCACCCCGCGGCAGGCCGTCGAGACCCTGGAGCGGGCCCTCGCCGACCGCGACCCCTACGGGCCGGCCCTGGTCTGCGTCACCGGTGCCTCCAACGTCACCGGCGAGCTGTGGCCGGTGCGTGAGCTGGCCGCCGCAGCCCACGCGCACGGCGCCCGGATCGTCCTCGACGCCGCCCAGCTCGCCCCGCACCACCCGGTGGACATCCGTGACCTGGACGTCGACTGGGTCGCCTTCTCCGGGCACAAGCTGTACGCCCCGTTCGGCTGCGGTGTCCTGGCCGGCCGCGCCGACTGGCTGCGGGCGGCCGAGCCGTACCTCGCGGGCGGCGGCGCCAGCCGCAAGGTCTCCCGGCGCACCGACGGGGGAGTGGACGTGGAGTGGCACGAGAGCGCCGCCCGCCACGAGGCCGGCTCCCCGAACGTCATCGGCGCCTACTCCATCGCGTCCGCCTGCAAGGCCCTCACCGAGGCCGGCTGGGACACCCTCGTCGCCCGCGAGCAGCACCTCGTCCGCACGGTCCGCGAGGGCCTCGCCGAGGTGCCCGAGGTGCGGATCCTCTCCCTCTTCGGCGACGACGCCCCGCGCGTCGGCGTGATCTCCTTCGTCGTCGAGGGCTGGAACAGCTCCCACTTCGCCGCCGCCCTCTCCGCCGAGTACGGCATCGGCGTCCGCGACGGCCTGTTCTGCGCCCACCCGCTCGTCCGCACCCTGCTCGGCAGCGACCCCCAGTCCCAGGGCGAGTGCGGTGCCCCGGAGGCGGCCCCGGGCGAGAAGTCCCTCAACGCCATCCGCGTGAGCTTCGGCGCGGGCACGCCGGACGAGCATGTGGAGCGGTTCGTCACGGCGGTCAGGGAGCTGGTGACCGAGGGCGCGAAGTGGACCTACCGCACCGAGGACGGCCGCTGCGTCCCGGCGGTGTGAGGCCGGCCCGAGCGACAGCGGGCGTTGAGGGGCGCGGGGACGTACGCGACGCCCGTGAGAAGTCCCGCGCCCACCCGGAGTCGGGCGGCATGGGCGGGGTGTACCTCGCCCGGTCGCGCACGGCGCTCCGGCTCGCGGTGAAGGCGGTGCGGACCGAGCACGCCGAGGACCGCACCTCCCGCGCCCGGTTCCGGCACGAGGGGCGGGCCCCGCGGAACGTGGTCGTACGGCATCCGGGGCGTCGAGCCGGCTGAACCCCGCGCGGTGGTGGCCGGCGACACGGTGTTCGCCCCACCGCGCCGGCGACGGCCGGCACACCCCGGTCGTCACGGCCGCCGCCTCCGCGTCCCCTGCGGCACCGGCAGCGCGGCGGTGGACGTGAGCGGCTGAGAGCGGTGCGCGCCGAGGGGGGTGTCGGACCTTGCCAGGGCCTTTCGTTTGGATCATGCCGGATCAGGGAGCGGGGCCTGGCGCCGTGCATCGCAAGGCGGAGGAGGGCGTCATGGCGGAGCCATGGCAAC
>NZ_JBWKIR010000061.1:0-11082 GCF_056432605.1 Streptomyces sp. NPDC045022 | reverse complement strand
GCGGAGGGCTGTACTTCGCGGCGGAGCATGTGGAGGACGTGCTGTCGGCGTGGCGGGAGTGGACCACCACCGTCCCCGACACCATGAACTCCAGCGTCGGGCTGATGGTCCACCCCCACCTGCCGTTCGTCCCGGAACCGCTGCGCGGCAGGTACGTCGCGCACGTCCGCGTCGCCCACACCGGAAGCGTCATGGAGGGACGCAGGCTGGTGGCCCCGCTGAAGGCGGTCGCCCCCCGGCTGATGGACAGCCTGCGCGAGATGCCGTACACCGCGTCCGGCTCCGTCTTCGACGACCCCGTCCATCCGCACGGCTACGCCGGCGACAACGCCTTCCTGCGCTCGCTCGGTCCCGACGACCTCCGTGCCGTCGTCGACCTCGCCGGCCCGCGGGCACCCGTGATGTGCATCGTCGACGTGCGCCACCTGGGCGGTGCCCTCGCCCGCCGCCAGGGCGCGCCCAACGCGATCGGCCACCGTGACGCGGCCTTCATCCTGCGGGTGCTGTCCCCGGTCGGCCCCTGGAGTCTGGACGAGGTCGTGCCCGTGCACGAGAAGCTGCTCACGGCCGTCGCCCCGCGGGTCACCGGCCGCAGCGGCAGCTTCGTGTACGGCGCGGGGCGTCCGGTTCCGGCGCACCGGATGCCCGCCCTCTACGACACCGGCGTGCACGAGCGCCTGACCCGCCTGAAGGCCGTCCACGACCCGGCCAACACGTTCCGGGTCAACCACAACATCCGGCCCTAGGGTCTCTCGTTTGGATCATGCCGGGCTCGCGGGGCCTGGCACCGCACCTCGCCGCGTTGTCGTCGGTTGCCATGGCTCCGCCATGACGCCCTCCTCCGCCTTGCGATGCACGGCGCCAGACCCCGCTCCCTGATCCGGCATGACCCAAACGAAGGGCCCTAGGACCGCCGCGTCACTGCCCGGGCGCAGGACCCCGGTGCCAAGGACATGTGCCGCTCACGCCGCCGGGCCACCGGTGGCCGCCCAGTGCGCCACCGGGATGGCGAGAAAGACGACGTACGCCAGCAACGCGGGCACTCCGGGCGTGTACCGTTCGCCGGGCCGCCGCAGCCAGCACACCCAGCCCCAGGCCAGTGCCGCGGGCGGCAGCAGGAACGCGCACAGCCACGGAGCCCCCCAGGACTGCCCGGACGCGGCCACGGCCACCCGGCCCGCGCAGCCCATCAGCAGCAGCGCCGAGGCCACCGCCAGGCTCGTGGCCGCGCCGGCCGCCGAGGAGTACAGCTTCTCGCCGGGCCGGGCGAACGGCTCGCGCACCGTCTTGCGAGCCACTTCCCACGACAGGTAGGCGAGGAGGAAGGACGCCACCGTCAGGGCCGAACGGCCCGCGGGTGCGGCGGCGCCCGCCGTACGGGCCAGCAGCACGGTGTAGAGCAGCACACCGGTCTTCAGCTGGACGGTCACCACGATGTTCCCCCACACCGCGTCCCGGAAGCGCGGTGAAAGCCCTTCCAGCCCCAGCAGGAAGAGGGCGTACGCCATGATCGCGGCGGCCGCCGCGACCGGCCCCGGCCCGGCGGCGGACGCCAGGAGGAGGCCGGCCGCGGCCGCACCGGCCAGGTAGGACCGGGCGGCACCGAGCGACACCTCGCCGGTGACCAGCGGCCGGTCCCGGTTGAACACCCGGTCGTAGTCGAGGTCCTTGATCTCGTCCACGACCCGCATGAAGAACAGTACGCACAACAACCCCGCCAGCCCCGCCACATGGCCGGCCGCACCCGTCCCGAGCGGGCCGCCCGCAGTGACCGGCGTGGCCAGGGTGCTCTGCACCGCCGCCGGCAGGAGCAGCACGTAGATGCTGTACTGGGCGAGCGGGAAGCGCGTGCGGAAGAACCGGCGGAAGACGCCCAGTGCCGTCACCGCGCGGCCTCCTCCAGGACCAGGACCCGGCCACTGGCCCCGTCGATCTCGATCAGGCTGCCGTCCGTGATCCGGGCCGTGGCCTCGGGAACGCCGACGATCGTCGGGATACCGAACTTCCGGCCGGTGATCGCCGTGTGCGACAGCAGCGAGCCACGCTCCACCACGATCCCGCGCGCCGCCAGCATCAGATACAGCCAGCCGGGGTCGGTCTCCCGCGCGATCAGGATCGTGTCCGGCGCCAGGTCCTCGCCCAGGGCCGGGCTGAGGACGACCCGCGCCCGGCCACGGACCCGCCCGGGACAGGAGCCGAGCCCGATGAGGACCTCCTGCCCGGCCCGGGCCGCGGCCGGCTCCTCGACGTGCGGCACCGACGTGGCGACCACATCCCCGGTGGCGAACTCCCGGACCGGGGTCAGCCGTCGCGCCCGCTCCCCGTCGCGGCGCCGGACCTCCACCAGCCCGGCGAGGTCGTGGGTGGTGCCCGAGCCGTCGACGAAGCCGAACAACTCGTCCAGATCGAGCAGGAAGACGTCCGCCGGGTCGGCCAGCACCCCGCGCCGGTGCAGGTCCGCGCCGAGCGCCGCGATCACCTGCTTGCTGTAGCCGAAGAGTTCACTGCGCATGTACCGGCCGGCCTCCCGGTAGTACAAGTGGGTGCGCAGCCGGTCGAACAGGAACAGCAGCAGCCTGCGCTCGAGGGGGCGGTCCGGCAGCAGCCGGCGCAGCCGTTCCTCGCCCTCCGCCCGTCCCGCCCGCTCGGTCTCCTCGAGGTCCGCCACACGCACGCCGGACAGGGCGTACTGCCGTACCACCTTGAGCAGTTCCCACGGAGTGTCGCGCAGATTGGGCCGTTCCAGCTTCAGCTCCTCGATGCCGCGGTCGCCGTACCGGCGCAGATGGGAGCGGACCGCCGAGGCGAAGACCGCCGGCAGCCGCCCGGACTCCAAGTCCTGCCACAGTTCCCGGGGATCCGCCTCGGTGATGCGGGCGAGCAGCCGATCGTCGGCACGCACCAACTCCGCGAGCCGTACCGCACCGAGCGCGATCTCCGCGCCGCGCAGCTGCCGTCCACCGCACAGCAACTGGCTGAAGAGCACGTCGTGGTCGGTGCTGCCCAGCCGTCGGAGCACCTGCTCGATCGCCTTGTGGTACAGCACCATGAACTGGTAGTTGATCAGTGTCACCCCCCACAGCCGGCCGGCCTGCCGCCACACCTCGCGGAAGTCCGCGACCAGTACCAGCGGGTGACGGTTCGCGGGCTCGTACCCCGGACCTCGCTTGTCACGGAGCAGCCGTCGCCACGCGCGCTCGAACGCGGTGAAGTCACGGGGGAGTGTGGCGTGGTTCCGGGCCGCGCGGGTCCAGCCGGCGGTCAGCGAACCGAGTCTCCGCAGCCGCTCGCTCCGGGTGGCGGACGGCCGGGCGGGCTCGTGATACACGGTGTCGAGCTCCGCGACCAGCCGCTCCCAGTCCCGGCGCAACCCCTCGAACATCGGCAGCGCGGAGAGCATCGTCGTGAAGGCGGTGATGTCGTGGTAGATCCGCCCGTCGAGATATCCGAGCAGCCGGCCGGTCGAGTCGGCCACCTCGTCCAGCCTGCGCTCGCCGACCCCGCAGCGGCGCAGGTAGTCGTGGTTGAGCAGCGCGTAGAACCGCCGTGCCACCGAGTACGTCATCGGGGTGGTGGTGCCCGGAAAGCTCTCCGAGACGTTGGCATTGCTCCACACGCGATGCCGGGCCGGTTCCATCGCGATCGGCCGGGACTGCACCACGTGCACGACACCGTCGGGGGTGAGGGTGGCCTCGATGTCCTGGGGTGCGCCGAAGAGGTCCTCGATCCGGCGGCCGAGCCGCGCCAGCGAGACCGCCTCGTGGTCGGAGAGGACCGGCTGCTCACGCCGCTCCACCGGGACCTCGCTCTCCACGATGCCGTGCCCGCGTGCGAGGTCCAGGGTGAGCATCGTGGACTTGACGGCGACCGTCCGCTCCACGCGATCCGCGCCCGGGGTCACGAAGTAGTGGTCCGTGGCGGTCTTCTCCTGCACGACGCCCTCGCCGATACCCCAGCCGGCGCCGATCACCGTGCGGCGGGCGTAGGTCGCCGCGTCGGCGGTGAACATCACCAGCGAGCGCTCCCCGAGGACCATCTCCTGGACCCCGACCGCGACGGCGAGTCCGCGCGTGGACAGCCCCTGCCGCCGCCGGTACAGCAGTGACTCGGGCCCGAACGCGGAGGACCAGCACCGGCGCACCGCCTCCTCGACGTCCTCCTTCCGGACGTAGAGGAAACTGTCGCTCATCCCGGCGAACGGATGGTCCGCGGAGTCCTCCCCGTGGTCCGAGTGCCCGGCCAGCACCGAGGCCCGTACCGCCAGCAGCGTGTCCGGTCCCGGGAACCACCGCTCCAACGCGTCCCGCAGTGCCGTCCGCGCCGCCTCGTCCAGGCGTACGTCCTCCACCAGGCCGCGTATCCGCGTGCTCGCCTCACGGAGCGCGTGCCAGTCCTCGGGACCGACGCCGTCGAGCAGGTGGTCGATCCGGGCGGCGAGGGGGCCCACGGCACGCCGGTAGGCGTCCCCGGTCAGGCAGAACAGCGGCGGTACCCGCACGCCCGCGTCATGCAGGACCTTCAGCCGGGCGAACTTCCAGCCCACGTGCTCGGGCCGCAGCGGGTCGTCGAGCGTCTCGATCATCAGGGTCACCTTTCGTTCACTTCGCTCGGCAGGCACGCAGCACCGCGGCCGGGGACTTCCCGGTGAGCGCGGATCCGATCTCGCGTTCCAGTTCCCGGACGTCGGCCCAGTGGGAGCGGGTGGCCAGTTCCAGCACGGTGGTCAACCGCCGTGCCCGGTGCCCCGGCAGCAGCGCGCCGGCCCGGATCAGCACCTCGGGCGGCAGCAGCCGGGCCGGGGTGCGGGCGGGCGGCGGGGCGACCATGCCGAACAGCTCGTGGAGCGTGACGGGCTCCCGGTAAGCCACGTTGAGCACCCGCCGCACGGGAGTACTCCGCAGCTCGCGGTCGTGGGCACGGGACACGAGCCGGACCATCACCTCCGCGTAGTCGTCGACATCCATCACGCTCAGCCGCACCCGCTCGGGCGCCAGCCGCAGCGGCATGGAGCGCAGCGCCGCCGCCAAGGGCAGCAAGGACCGGTCCTCCGCTCCGGGAAGGAACCGCGGCCGCAGCACGTAGGCGCCGCCGTCGCGGCGGCGCATCGCCTCCAGGACGAGCCGCTCGGCCGTGAGCCGGGTGCCGGCCAGCGGTGTCCCCGGCGCGGGCGGCGTGCTCTCGGCGACGTACTCCTGGGCGCCCTGCCCGTAGACGGACATCGAACTGCCGTGCACCACGCTCCGCACGGACGGCGGCAGCCGGTCCAGGACCGCGCGTGTACCGTCGACGTTGACCGCCCGCAGTCGTGCCATGTCCGTCTCGCGGTGCTCCGAGGCGAGGTGTACCAGCACGGTGGCGTCCGCCGGCGGGAACGCCTCCGGCAGCGCGTCCGGCAGCGCGCCGACCATCTGGTGGACGAAGGACGGCATCCCGCTGCGGGGAGAGCGCACCAGAGCGGTCACCCGCCAGGGTTCGCCGAGCGCCGCGAGCCGCCGCAGGAAGGCACGTCCCGTGTAGCCGGTCGCGCCGAGCAGGGCCACATGCGGGATCGCGGAGCGGGGCCGGCTCACCATACGAAGGGGACGAGCCGCTTGCGGCGCAGCGCGAACGCCCGGTAGCCGTCGATCGAGTACAGCATCCGTTCCTCCACCCGGATCCGGTAGACGATCGCGGGCAGGAAGGCGCCGAGGAGCAGCAGCACGCTGACGGGATTGCAGAAGAAGGCCACCATCCCGAGGTTGGCCAGGAGCATGCCCGCATAGGCCGGGTGACGCAGCAGCCGGTAGGGGCCGCCGTCGGCGATCCGGTGGTCCTCGACCGTGCGCACCCGGTGCGAGTAGAAGCGGCCGAGGGCACGGATGGACAGCAGCCGCAGGGCGACGCCGGCCGACAGGAGGGCCGCCGGGACGAGCATCCACGGCTGCCAGGGTGCGCGCGGCAGGGGACCGTAGACCGCCGCGAGCACGGTGGCGAGGCGGGCGAGGCCGTACACCAGCTCACTGCCCCGGTCGGCCTCGGAGGCCGGTTCCCCGGAGGTCCGGAAGCTGACCCCCACCTCGAGGAACACCCAGCCCAGGTAGGCGGCGATCAGCGCGGCCGCCATGCCCGAGGCCCGGTCGGGACCGGCCAGCAGGGCACGGACCAGGGCGCCGACGACAGCGCTGGTGCCCACCACGAAGAGGATGGCGGGGAACCGCCGGACTCCGGTGACGTTCATCGGGCCCCTTCCGCGTGTTCGGGCGCGGGCCCGGACGCGGCCGCCCGCAGCCGCCGGTACGCGGCGGGCGGTACGGTCCGGCCGGTGAAGGAGACATGACCGCGCGGGGCGTTCCCGACGAGCAGTTCGCAGACGACGCTCTCCTCGCGACGCTGTGCGCGGTGGGGGTGGCAGCGCAGGACCGGGCGGTGCGGCCACGGCCCTTCGTCCGGCAGGGACACCTCCAGGGAGCCCACGATGAACTGCCGGTCCGGCGGTGTCCCCCATGCCGTGTGGCTGACCATGGTCGCGGCCTGTCGGGCGGTCTCGACGAGCAGGGTCAGCGGATGGACGGCCCGCACCTGCGGATCGGCCGGGGCGAGTGCCTGGACGGTGTACGAGCCTCCCGCGTCCCGCAAGGGGCCGACGAGGACCCGTTCCCGGCACCGCTTGTGCACCAGGTCCGGGTCCGCGGGCCCGACCGGGGCTCCGGCGGGAGCCACGATGGGGGGACGGTGCTCGAACCGGGTGGGGACCAGGCGCAGTTCCGCCCGGCAGACGGCCGACCCGGCCTGGTGCACGAGCGCGTTCAGCAGGTGACCTCCGCCCGGGTCCGGCGCGGACTCGACCCGCAGCCGGGCCGTCGGGGCCTTCTCACAGAAGCGGTCGAACCACATCCGCAGGGCCGTCGGCTCCAGGCCGCCCGCGCGGTGGAGTCGTGCGGCGGCCCGCAGGGTGGAGTCGAGCAGCAGCATCGCCGGTACGTGATCCAGCGGATGATCGAAGAAGAAACGATTCTCTTCCTCGACGACCAGGGGGATCTCGACAGCGGACCCGGCCTCGACGCGCGGCTCGGCCGCGATGGCCGACTCCGACTCGACGGCTGTTTCCGTCTCGATGCGCGACTCGGTCCCGATGGCCGCCTCCGTCTCGATGGCCGCCTCCGTCTCGATGTCGGGCTCGCTCTCGGTGGCGGGCTCGCTCTGCGCCGCGGACCGTGCCGCGGTGCCGGCCTTGAGGAAGGTCGTCACACCGTCTCCATCAGCAGGGGCTCGACCGCTCGCGCCACCGCGCTGCCGTAGCCGCGATCGATCCGGTCGAGCACGTCGGACATGAACAGTCGGTAGGTCTGGGTCCCCGGTGACTCCACGGCCGCCGCGGCCACCGCGCAGCCCAGCTGGCACGCCGCGCGGTAGGGCCAGTCCCGGACGAGGCCCGCCAGGAAGCCCGCGCGAAAGGCGTCACCGGCGCCGGTCGGATCCTCGGCCCGCGCCACCGGCACGGCCCGCACCGTGAGCCGGGTCCCGTCGGCACCGCGGACGAGGACACCCTCCGCGCCCCGGGTGACGACCCAGATCCGCACCCGGTCCAGAAGCTGTCGCTGCGTCCATCCGGTCCGCTCCAGGAGG
The DNA here is from genome assembly GCF_056432605.1 of Streptomyces sp. NPDC045022. NCBI lineage: Bacteria > Bacillati > Actinomycetota > Actinomycetes > Kitasatosporales > Streptomycetaceae > Streptomyces > Streptomyces sp. NPDC045022. The sequence goes on along the minus strand of NZ_JBWKIR010000061.1, from coordinate 3,477 downwards.
AGGGCCGCCTCGTACTCGTTGCTGAACAGCACGTGCGACGCGTCCACCAGGGCGCGCGCCTGCGCCCGCTCGAGCCGCGGCAGTTGCTGCGAGGGATCGGCCGCCACCCGCAGGCCGAGCCGGTGCGCGGCGGCGGTGTGCCGCAGCATCGCCGCGGGGTCGTCCGCCCCCACCAGGACCAGATCGGTACCGGCGGCGCCCGCCAGCACCTCGCACAGGTCGATCTCGCGCGCCTCGGCCATGGCCCCGGCGTAGAACGTGGCGATCTGGTTCTGCTCGCGGTCCGTCGTGCAGATGAACCGGGCGGTGTGCAGTGACGCGCTGATCCGTACGGCACCGGTGTCGACGCCGTGCGCCTCCAGCCAGGCGCGGTATTCGGCGAAGTCGGTGCCCGCCGCGCCGATCAGCAGCGGGCGCAACCCCAACTGGCCCATGCCGAAACAGACGTTGGCCGCCACCCCGCCCCACCGCACCTCCAGCCGGTCGGTGAGGAAGGAGAGCGAGACGTGGTCCAGCCGGTCGGCGACCAGGCCGTCCGCGAACCGCCCGGGATAGGTCATCAGATGGTCGGTGGCGATGGAGCCGGTGACCGCGATCCGTGTGCCGGTGGCCGCCACGTCAGAGTCCCGCGGCGATCCGGAGAGCGTCGACCCGGTCGGTGCGCTCCCAGCCGAACTCGGGGAGCTCGCGGCCGAAGTGGCCGTGGACCGCGGTCCCCGTCTTGCCGTCCGGCCGCAGGTAGGGCAGCGTGCCGTCCTCGCGGACGTCGGCGAGCCGACGTGCCAGAGCGTGGGCCGGCTGGGCCGGCAGCGGCATCAGCGCCGGCGTCTCGTCGCACGCGTAACCGAACATCAGCCCCTGGTCGCCGGCGCCGCCGGTGTCCACGCCCCGCGCGATGTCAGGGGACTGGGCCCCCAGGGAGACCGAGACCCCGCAGGAGCCGCCGTCGAACCCCTTGGCCGACCGGTCGTAGCCGACGTCCAGGACGGTACGCCGGACGAGCGCGGCGATGTCGATCCGGGCCGAGGTGGTCAGCTCGCCGGCGAGGTGCACCTGGCCGGTGGTGATCATGGTCTCCACGGCGACGCGTGCCTCCGGGTCCTGTGCGAGCACGGCGTCGAGGACCGTGTCGCTGATCCGGTCGGCGAGCTTGTCCGGATGACCCTCCGTGACGGATTCCGACGTGAAGAGGCGATGATGCATGGGCGGTCCTCCTGAGAGAGCGGGCATGCGGGCGGGCGGGACGCGCCGGACGGGGCCAGCGGCCCGAGCAGGGCACCCCGGGCGCGGACAGGCCGCGGGGACCGCTTCTCCGGTACGTCCGGCACCGCCGGTCATGGCCATGGGCGGCGCCTGTGCGGCCCCCGGTCGTGGCGTACGGCCGTCAGGACTTCTCGCCGCGCAGCCACGCCGGCAGGGCGCGGGGGCCGTTCGCGATGAAGGAACCGGAGCCCGGGATGTCCTCGCGTGGCTGTGCCAGCCGCATGGCGGGGAAGCGGGCGAACAGCCGGGGCAGTGCCAGACCGGCCTCCATGCGGGCGAGCGGGGCGCCCAGACAGTGGTGCACGCCGAATCCGAACGCCAGGTGCTCCCGGCGCTCACGGGCCGGGTCGAACTCCGAGGCGTCGGGGCCGTGCTGGGCCGGGTCCTGACCGGCCGCCGCGTAGGAGACGAGGATCGCGTCGCTCCGGCGGATGGTCACCTCGTCCAGATGGATGTCCTCGACCGCGAACCGCAGCGGCATGTGCGCGACCGGGCCGTGCAGCCGCAGTGTCTCCTCGACGACGTCCGCCCAGGTCGTCCGCCCGGCCCGCAGATGTTCCAGATGCTCGGGCCGGGAGAGCAGTTCGACGATCGCACTGCCCAGGAGGTTCGCGGTGGTCTCGTGCCCCGCCCCGATCATCAGCATCAGGGTGTCGGCCAGTTCCTGCTCGCCGAGCCGCTCACCGTCCTCGTCCCGTACGGCGATGAGCGCGGAGGTCAGGTCGTCCCCGGGCCGGGAGCGCTTGAGCGTCACCAGATCGGTGAGCACCTCGTAGATGGTGCGGCCGCGGGCCTGGATGTCCTCGATGGTGCCGGGGTTGCGGAAGAAGTCGTCCATCATCCGCATCAGCGCCGCTCCGGTGTCGTCGGGGACCCCGAAGAGCCGGCAGATCACCCGGAACGGCAGCGGATGCGTGAACTCCGCCCGCAGGTCGACGGGTTCGTTCTCCGGCAGTGCGGACAGCCTTTCCAGCATCTCCTCGACCGTCTCCGCGACGGCCGGTTCCAGTGCCTTCGTACGACGTGCCGTGAACGCGCCCGCGACCAGCCGCCGCAGCCGGGAGTGGTCCGCGCCGTACGCCGTGAGCATGTTCTCCACGGACACCCACGGGTACAGCGGCCAGTCGGTGGTGATCTCGCCGTCGCGGAACGCGGGCCAGTGCTGCCGTGGGTCCTTCGAGACGCGCGGATCGGTGAGCAGCCGTTTGACCGAGTCGTGCCGGGTGACCGACCAGGCGGGTACCCCGCCGGGCAGTTCCACCGGCACGGCGGCCCCCATCCCGCGGAGCGTCGCGGCCTCGGCCGCGAGCGCGCTCCCGGTGGGGTCTATCGGGTACGGCGTGTCGGACATCGGTGTGCCTCTTCCCATCTCGCAAGTGCCGGTGAGCCGCGCGGGCAACCGCCGCCGCGGCGGTCCAAGGGGAAGACCGCCGCGGCGGGTGCCGGATGCCTAGGCGCCCGCGGTGGGCGCCGGCGGCAGGTTGTAGTTCGCACGGAAGGTGTTGGCGGGGTCGTGGACGGCCTTGAGCCGGGTCAGGCGCTCGTGGGCCTCGGCGTCGTAGGCCGTACGCACCTGCTCGGCCCCGGCGTTCTCCCCGATCCCCATGAAGTTGAGGAACCGGCCCTGCGTCCGGGGCGCGACCGCGTCGAAGAGCTGCCGCTGTACCGGGCGCACGGTCTCCGGGGTGAACGGCCCCAGGAGCGGCGACAGCACGTACAGCAGGTACTGCGCGTCGCGGTGGCCGACCGCGTTGGGCGCGCCCTGACGGCGGGCGAGGGCACCGCCCAGGTGGCGCAGCTCGGTGACGCACATCACGGGGGCGTCGGGCCCCACGGTCTTGAGGATCGTGGACACATCGGACGGGGCCAGCTCATCGAGCATGGCGTCCTCCGCGTACCACGGCATGGGCATGGGCGGGTCGTTGTGGATCGCCGCGTTGTCCGTGTACGGCATCTCGCCGAGCGTCTCCAGCAGGCGCGGCGCGACCGCCCTCAGCGGGGCGACCAGCCGCTCGCCCTCGTCGGCCGGCCCGGTGTGGGCGATGCGCACGTGCGCGACGTACCTGCCGCGCAGCGGTTCGGCGACGACGGGCGCGTCCGGGACCGGGATGAGGGCGATGCTGGAGTTCATGGTGTCGGGGACGGTGGTGGTCCACTCCCGCCACGCCGACAGCACGTCCTCCACATGCTCCGCCGCGAAGTACAGCCCTCCGC
>NZ_JBWKIR010000060.1:0-12676 GCF_056432605.1 Streptomyces sp. NPDC045022 | reverse complement strand
GTCCGACAACCGCTCACCCGCAGGCGACTTGACCTGCCCCACCCTCGCCACACCACAACCAACGAGAGCAGGACAGCTAAGTCACTGGCATTGCGCCTAGGTCAGGTCCGCGACTCCTCATCATTTCCCTCCGGCCACACCGCTGCCGCGGTCGCCTTCACTGCCGCCGTCACCCCGGCCTGGCCGCCGGTCGGCACCTTGTGCGCGGTCCCCGACAAAGATGCCGCGTCGAACGCGTCCACAGCGGCGCCCACCGTCCCGGCGACGTCGCCGCCGGCGCGATGATCGGCCTGGCCGGCGCCTGGCTCATCCACCGCCTCCCCTTTGGGTCACTTGGGGTCCGCATGGGATGGCGTCAACCGGTGGACCGGCCGCGGTGCAGACGGGAGGGCGCGCCGGCGGACTGAGCGCCTTCCTCGCCGAGTGAGATCGTGTCGTTGCCCGTCAGCTCTACGACGTACACATGGCCCTTCTCGCACGTCAGCAGGGAGGCAAAACGGTCAGTGGGATGGCTGGTGACCGCCTCGAAGGTGGCTGTGGCTCCGCGTACTCCGCGCAGTTCGAGGGCCTCGGTGCAGCCAACTTCGCGCTGAGTGCCGGCCTCTGTGACGTTGCTGACCTGCTTACCGGCGAGTTCTCCGATGGTGGCGGTGTGCAGAGTCAGGGTGACCTTGAATGAGGTGGTGCGGGGCGAAAGCTGCCCATCGGCCCTGGGGTTGCCCGGGCCGGTGCCGCTCCAGACGCCTGCCCACTTCTTCGGGAGCGTCAGTGCTGTCGCCGAGGTGGATGGCGAGGTGTGCTCGCTGCCCTTCGGGCTCGTTCCCGCTTGGCTGCCGCCACCGTCACCACCGAACGGGTGCAGCAGCGCCACCACCAGCGCGGCGACTGCCACGGCCGCGGCGGCAAACCACGGAGTGCGCGACGTGCGCGTCGTGGAATGCCCGGTGCTGATTCTTCCAACAGGTGGGCCCTCGGGGCCGATTGTGCTCGGCCCGGGTTGTGGTGGAGCCCCGAACTGGCCGGGAAGGCTGTGTGACGCTACCAGTGGGGGAGAGACAGGGACGGCCACGGGCAGCGGGGCGGCGGTACCGGCGGGCGGTGATGGAACCGCCGTGCCGGTGGGCGCCGCGACCAGGTGCGAGACCTCCGCGTGGCGTGTGGCGAGTTCGTCGCCGAGACCGGGCGGCAGGGCCTGGGGCCAGCTAGAGCCGGGGCGGCGGGGCAGCAGGTCGGTCAGTTCCTCGCTGGTGGGTCGCTGCTCCGGGTGCTTGGCCAGGCAGCGCGCCACGATGGGCAGCAGCTCCGGGGGCACGGCGTCGATGTGCGGCTGCTCGTGCACGATGCGGTACAGCAGCGAGGCTGCCGAGACATCTTCCCCCTCGTGCTGGAACGGACTCCGTCCGGTCGCGGCGAACACGACGACACAGGCGAAGGAGAAGACGTCGCCCGCCTCGGTGACGACGCCGTGGGACACCTGCTCGGGAGCGAGGTAGCCCGGAGAACCGATGACTCCGCCGCTGCGGGTGTGCCGTGAGTCGTCGGCCGCCCGGGCGATGCCGAAGTCGATCAGCATGCAACGCTCGCGGGCCAGGAGGATGTTGGACGGCTTGACGTCCCGGTGTGCCAGCAAGCAGGCGTGCACGGCGGCGAGAGCGGCAGCCAGTTCGCCGGCCAGCGCACGCACCGTGAGCGGCGGCAGCGGCCCGTGCGCGACGACCCAGTCGGCCAACGACGGCGCGGGGACGTACTCGGTCGCAAGCCACTGCGGGCGATGGCCGGGCGGGCTGTAGTCGACGACGGAGACGGTGAATGGCGAGCGGACAAGATCGCTGTTGCGTATCTCGCGGGCGAACCGCGGCTCGAAGTCCGGCGCGGCGGCCAGGTCCGAGCGCACGGTCTTCAGGGCCAGTGGCCGCCCCGCAGGTGTCCGGGACAGGTAGACCTGGCCCATACCTCCGGCGCCGAGCCTGGCCAACAGCGGGTATCCCCCGACCGCGTCCGGATCAGTTGGCTTCACCGGTTCCACGTATCCCTCCCCAATCCTTCCGCCCCGTCCGCGGCGCGACGGCACCGCGCACGCCGAGCGGACGGCCAGCAGAATACGCGGCGGCCCACATACCACCAGGCGGGCGACGCACCTGTCTGGCCTGACCCCGGTTCGTGGAGTCTCGGAGCTTTCACTCGGTGGTGGCCTTCGGGGGCTGGCATGGCAGCCGCTGCCTTCCCCCATTTCCGTGCGTCCGGGCATGCCGCAGCTCCGGTGCGTGACGAGGCGGACGTCGGCAACTCACCTCTCGTGCAGCGTGCCGAGCGCGTTATGACGACGCTCGCGCTCACCGGCACACCGACAAGCCGATGCCCTCGAAGCGGAAGCAGGCCCGTACCGCCTCGCACACGGGTGCGCTCTCCGATCTGCGCAAGCACGGCCTGGCGGAGAACGGCGGGCAGATCTCGGGTGGGGACACTCTGCGCAACCTGACGCCCATGGGGCTGAAGGCCGCCTCCTACGAGCTGGGGCGGCCGGTGGGGGAGATGGGCAACCCGGCCCGTGGCGCGGGCCGCACTGGGGCCTCCCACCCGATGGTGGTCAACGACGCCGTGCTCGCGTTGCTGCGCCCGAAGCCGGACCTGTCCCAGCTCGATGGCGAGCCGGCCGATGTCCTCGCCGCCGCGCAGGCCGCGGTCGATGCACCGGATGGGTTGGGCACCATCGCCTCCTACGCGACCGAGGTGGCGCTGCCCGCGACGGGCACGTGGTCCAACCCCGGCAAGGGCGGCGCTCAGGCGGACATCGTGCTCACCGCGCCCGAGGACGGGGTGCCGCTGCTGTTCGTGAAGCTCGACAACTGTTACGAGTCCGCGCAGGTACTCGCGGCGAAGATCGACAAGTACATGCGGTTTGGCCAGCGGAAGGTGAAGGACGTCGACGGCAAGGAGCGGCCGATGTGGCGCACCCGCTGGTGGGTGCCCGACGGCCGTCACGGCGATCAGCCGCACCCGCCGCTGCTGCTCGTCTTCAACCGCGTCGGCCCGCGCAACCCCAACACCGTCATCGCGCAGCTGGCCGAACTGACCCAGCGGCACTGGCAGGGCACCGCGTACGAGGACGGCTTCCACATGGACGACGGCAAGCTCCCCATCGTGGTCACCGGCATGAAGCAGCTGAAGGAGCACGGCCCGGCCGGGGCGATCTTCCGGCGCTTCGGACGCCCGCACAACCAGACGCTCCTGGAGGCGATCGGCAACCCGCGCCGCGAAGCCCACGACGCCCGTCAGCGGGATGAGTACGCAGCCCGCGAGCGGGAGTACAAGGAGCAGCTGCGCCGCGCGGCCGAACAGCAGAGGGCCGAGCGGGAGGCCCGCCGTCCCGTGTGCGCCAGCTGCGGAACGAAGTTCACCGACGAACGGTGGAAGGCCATCGAGCCCGCCGGGTGGGACACCCCACGGGAGACCCACCCGCACCTGTGCGACGACTGCAAGCAACGCGCCATCACCGCCGAACGCCAAGCCGAGCACACCGAGCACGCGCTCCAGGAGCACGACCAGGCCGTGCCCGAGCAGAAGGCCGGCGGCACCTGGATCTCGCGCTTCCGCAGCTGACGTGACCGGACCCCGCTGTCGGTGGCGCCTGCAAGGCTGACCGGATGGACCGTGGTGATGAGCAACTGCTGCGCCGCCGGGTTTACGGCGCCGACGATGTCCACCCGAGCCAGCGGCTGGACGGCACTACGCCGAACTGGGACTGGGAGAGGTGTAGAGCCATCGTGGCCTGCGGTGGCGGATTGTTGTCTGGTGAGCTGGTGTTCGGATGTCGGGGTGGCTGGGGTCCGGTGGTTTGGAGGCGCAGGTTCCACTGCTTCACCGGGCCCCAGCTATGAGGCCCGGTTCCCGGGAAGGTGGTAGCTACACCGTTTACCCGGAGAGATGTCCTGATCCGGGACATGCCTGGGGGCCCCGGATACATCCGGGGCCCCCAGGCATGCTGCTGCTTGGCGGGTTACCAGCGATACCAGCGTCCCTTGCGGCCGCCTGTGTCCGCGGAGCGCATGACGAAGCCGAGAAGCCAGACGACCAGCACGATGACGGCGATCCACCACAGTGCCTTGAGCGCGAAGCCCGCGCCGAAGAGGATCAGAGCCAGCAGAAGAACGAGAAGCAGGGGAACCATAGTTATCAACCTCCGTCGCTCCTCGTGCCCGGCGAATGTCAGAACACACGGTCGATTTCCCTGGTTTCTCCACTGCTCTTGCGGGCACTGAACACAGTTCTCCGGGGCGGTGCCGTCGTCATCCCCGAGTCGGCTGCGGCACCCGCCTTGGCTGCCCGTCCTCGCCTGTACGGCCCGTGAGGGGTGTGAGCGTGGACGCGGTGGCCACTCGGCTGGACAAGGGTTGGGTCTACAGCCCTTGGGGGCTCTTCGCCGTCCTTTGGGCGGCGAAGAGCTATTCCCCTTGTGCTGCTTCACACCTCGGTGGGGGTGTCTTGCCGTCGAGGTTGGGAGCAGGCGTACAGGGATGCCTTGCCCCTGTACGGAGACCAGCATGACAACTTCCCGCGTGCCGCGGTTTTCGCCCGACGGGACACGTGACGACGCCACGATCGCCCGCCTGGAGCAGGAGAACGCGCAGCTGCGGCAAGCCGTCAACTCGCACGCGACGGTGGACCAGGCCATCGGTGTTCTTACCGCGATCCACCGGCTTGCGCCGGCTGCCGGGTTCGAGGTGCTGTGTGAGGTGTCCCAGCGCACCAACATCAAGCTGCTGGGCGCTGGGGCAGCCGCTGCCGGAGCCGGTGGGGCGGGAGCTGGGCGCGGCTGTGCACCGGCGGTCACGCCAGCAGGGAGCCTCAGACGGGGACGCCGGCTAGAACGCCGCGGCCGGGCACGGCGCGGGTCAGGCGGTCAGGGCCTGCTCAACGGTGGAATGGCAGCCGATGACCTCATCCAGGCCGACGAGCTGAAGGAGCCGCAGCACCGACGCCTGGGCGCCGGCTATACGCAGCCACCCCTGAGCGTCGCTCATGCTTTTGTGGGCGGCGACGAAGACGTTGATGCCGCTGGAGTCCATGAAGGTCACGCTGCTGAGGTCCACCACGGTCCGTGGCGTCGCGCCGTCATAGGACAGCAGAACCTTGGTGAGCATGTCCTTGACGTCGTGGTCGATCTCGCCGCGCAGGGTGACCACCCGGATGCCGTCGACGCCTGTGCGGTCGACCGACAGGTGGCTGGGCTGGGCTGCTCCGTGGGTGTCTGTCACCGTTCCCTCGACTGCGCTCGCGGATGGGTGCTTGGGCCCCGACACGATGTTCGCTGGCAGCCTGCCCCGATCCTACGGTGAACACCTGTTCGGCTCTTCGTCGTAGCTCAAGGGGACATGTGAGGCATAGTGCGGGGTACGCGCAGACGTGTGAACAGGGGAAACAACGGTGGGTCCGGCGAAATCAGTCCCCGATGGTAAGGACAGCTTGATGCCTGGCGCCTCTCCGATACAGGAGACCGTTGCCCTGGACGGCGACGGATCCTGCATCGCCGAGGCGCGCCACCACGCGGCCGAGTTCCTCACTCGCGTCCAGGCGGAGCATGGCCTGCCGGTGTCCGCGCGCGCGATGGACCTGACCCGGCTGGTTGTCAGCGAGCTCGTCACCAACGCCCGCAAGTATGCTCCCGGGCCGGTGCTGATGGAGCTGCGCATCTCCGGCGACGTGGTGGAAGTGATCGTGTGGGACAGCGAGCCGGGTCTGCCGGTGGCGCGGGCCGCCGATGCGGGCAGGGTCGGGCAGCACGGCCTGGAGATCGTCATGGCCGTCGCGCAGGGCTTCGAGGTCCAGCGGGAACCGGTCGGCAAACGCGTCACCGCCCGCATTGCCCTGCCCGACGACCCCGGCGGAGACGTCACCGGACGCCGCCCCCAGTAACAGCGGCGCGCTACCGGCAGGCGAGGGCGACGGAGGGAAGGGGTCGGGTCGGGCCTGCCGCACTTTACGATCGGCGCCCCAGCCGAGGTGGCGTTCGGTTTCGTGCACGACGGTGCGCCAAAAGCGGGAGAGGCAGAGGCAGCGCACAAGACCAGCGACCGGCTCTCCTTCATCCGTACGTGAAGCATCTGTGCCCGAAACCGTCAGGGTGTGTGGATAGGCTTTGGCGGTGACCGCTGATGCCGTGGAGAAGCTGCTCGCTGATGTGTGCGGGACGTTGGCCCGTGCTGGCTTCGATGTGGCGTCGGCCGGTGATGAGGGCAGCCCTGGTCTGCGGGTGCGGAGGGATACGGACTCGGTGCTGGTGGGATGGGTGCCCGGCAGCGAGTTGGATCCTGCGGGCCGGGAGGATACCGAGTTCGAGGGCATTCGTGCTGCTCTGCGGTCGGCGCTGCTGGCGATCCTCGCGCAAGCCGGTCATCCCGTGCAGGTGGACCACGCGAGCGGTGAGGTGCGGGTCAGGCTGCTTGCATGACCCTGGGCCGCGGGATCGACACCCGCGTTGCCCTCAGAGCGTGGGGCAGTTCGAACGCCGGCGGGCGGGGCGATGTAGGACCCGCGTGCCGGAGGCCCGCGCCGTTTCGACTGGTCCGGCACCCTCCTGAGCGGGCAGCCGACTCGCCGCACGGCCCTGCCGGGAGCACGCTGGGAGGCGTGACCAGTGCGCCGATCGTCGTACACCAGCCCTCCCGTACCGGTGGCCGGAGTGTCACCGTGCACTCGCACGGCCGGGACGAGATCCTCGGCACCGCTTACAGCGACCACGACCTGGTGGTGTTCCTTCAAGCGGCTGGCGTCGACGAACCCGAGGGAGTGTTGGACGATGCGCGCTGGGTGGAATGGCGCGGAGGCACGCCCACACGAGTGGAGAACGGCCTGAGCGGGGCCGCTCCATACCGACCGCGCACAGGGTGGTGGCGTGGTGTACGGGTTCACCACGGCCGCGAGGTGCCGTTGCGAGGTTGCGGTGTCAGTGGGTGGTGAGCATGCCCTCGCGGAGCTGGGCCAGGGTGCGTGACAGCAGTCGGGAGACGTGCATCTGGGAGACACCGAGTCGTTCGCCGATCTGCGCCTGGGTGAGTTCCTCCACGAACCGCCAGTGCAGGATTTTGCGCGAGCGCTCCTCGAGGTCGGCGATCATCGGGGCGAGGGCGTGGAAGTCCTCGACCAGTTCCAGCGCGCCGTCGTCGTTGCCGATGAAGTCGGACAGGGCCGTCTCGCCGTCCTCGCTGCTGCCGATGGCGGCGTCCAGGGAGGAGGAGCGGTAGCCGTTGGAGGCCAGCCGTGCCTCGATGACTTCCTTCTCGTCCAGGTTCATCAGCTGGGCCAGCTCCGCCACCGTCGGCGTGCGGCCCAGGCGGCTGCTCAGCTCCTCGGTCGCGCGCGCCAGTTGGACGCGGGCCTCCTGCAGACGGCGCGGCACGTGCACGGCCCACGTGGTGTCACGGAAGAACCGCTTGATCTCTCCCACGATGTAGGGGATCGAGAAGGAGGTGAACTCCACCTCGCGGGACAGCTCGAAGCGGTCGATGGCCTTGATCAGACCGATCACGCCGACCTGGACGATGTCCTCCATCTCCTCCTGGTCCCGGCTGCGGAAACGGGAGGCCGCGTAGCGGACCAGGGAGATGTTCACCTCGATCAGCGTGTTGCGCGCGTACTGGTACTCCGGCGTGCCCTCTTCAAGCCGGTCCAGCTGCTGGAAGAACAGGCGGGTGAGCTCACGCGCGTCCTTCGGGGCGACCTTCGACGGGTCGGCCACTTCCGGCAGTTCAGCGCACTGCGCATCCGCCGTCGCCGCTGCCGTATCGGTAACCATGTGTTCCTCCCCTTGTCGGCCATGCCGACACCGGCCCACCTCGACTCGCCCTGCCGCGCTTACCCCTTCTCCCCACCTTCATGCCTACTCCCTCCGTGATATCGACGGCCCCGCACCCGAGAGGTGCCGAAGCGGACCTCGATCGACTGCGGCGAGCGGATCCAACCGAGCCGCGCCATCCAATCGAGTCGCGCGGCGTCCTGCTCCGGTCCTAGCGGGGTGCCGGCGGCGGCCAGGTCCGCCAGGTCTTCGCGGCGGCAGACCTGGTCGACCTGGCCGGGGGCAACGTCCCGTCGGAGTTTTGTGTTCAGGTCGGTGAGCAGCTTGTGGTCCGGACCACGAAGGCAGTCACGTTCGCCTTTTCGCCGATCACTGCGCCCGGTTGCGGTCGGTGGGTTGACGGCCGTCCACGATGCTGGTGCGCACTACGAAGTTCGTCGTCGGATCGGGTGCGCCGGCCGTGTTCGGTAGGGTTCCGGAGTGCTGGCTGTCTGGTCGGTGCCTTCCTGGGGGGATGAGCGAGACGAGGGACATGCCGGAACAAGCGATCCTGCCTGCGATAGGACCGAGCGGGCCTTTGGCCGTGTCGGTCGAGGCGGCGCGGATGGCGGCGGTGCGCCGTTACGACATTCTCGACACTCCGCCGGACGGCGCCTATGACCGAGTTGCGGCGCTGGCCGCGCGGCTGTTCGAGGTGCCGGTGGCGACGGTGACGATCGTGGATGAGGACCGAATCTGGTTCAAGGCCGCGCACGGGCTGGAAGGTGTCAGCGAGATCGGCCGGGATCCGGGCCTGTGCGCCTCGGCGGTGCTGCGTGATGACACCACCGTCATCCCCGATACGTTGCTGGACCCGGTCGCCTGCTCCAACCCGCTGGTCGCCGGCCCGATGGGGGTGCGGTTCTACGCCGCCGCTCCGATCATCACCGCCGACGGGCACCGCCTGGGCACGGTCAACGTCCTTGACACCCGCCCTCGCGAGATCAGCGAGGCCGATGCCTCCACCCTCACAGACCTGGCCGCGGTGGTGCGTGACCAGCTTGAGCTGCGGCTGTCGGCGTTGCACGTGATACGCGCCGAGCAGGAGCGCCGCAAGGTCGAGCAGGAGAAGCGTCAGGCGGAGGAAGAGGCCCGCCAGCGTGCGGAGCGGGACAAGGCGGCCATCGCGGCGTTTGCCTCCACCCTGCAGCGCACCCTGGTGCCTCCCGCGCTGCCCGCGGTACCCGGGCTTGAGCTGGCCTGCCACTACAAGACCGCCTCCCCGCAGGAAGTGGGCGGCGACTTCTACGACGTCTTCCCCGTCGGCGGAGGCCGGTGGGCGTTCTTCCTGGGCGATGTGTGCGGCAAGGGCGCCGAAGCCGCCTCGGTCACCTCACTGACCCGCTACACGCTGCGGGCCGCAGCCCTCGTCGACGCGGACCCCACGGCCGCGCTCAAAGCCCTGAACACCGCGCTGCTGCTCGACGCGGCGGTTGGCACCCGCTTTTGCACCGCCGTCTTCGGCCTGCTCGATCCGGCCCGGGACGGCGGTTTCACAGTCACGCTGGCCACCGGCGGTCACCCGCCCGCCTACCACCTCAGCCCTGCCGAGGGCGGCGGTGTACGGGTCGAAGCGGCCCGCGCCAAGGGCGGCATGCTGGTCGGCGCGTTCGCCGAGGCCGCCTTCGCCTCACTCACCCTGCACCTGGCACCCGGCCAGGGACTGCTGCTGTACACCGACGGGCTGACCGAGGCCCGCACCGTCGATGGCCACATGCTCGCCGACACCGGCCTTACCGACTTCCTCGCCCAGCGACCGGCACCGGTCCGCGCCGGCGCCCTCATCGACGACACCGTCGCGCTCCTGGACACACTCCCCGACACCGAACGCGACGACGTGGCGCTGCTGGCCCTGTCCGTCCCCACCGCGGACGCCGCTCCCGCCGGCATCACTACCACCGCTCACAGCGCCGCCGCCCCGACCGCACGCGCCGACGCCTCCGTCGGGCAGGAGATCCGACGCCCATGACCGACGCATTCCACATCGACGTCCCGCACACCGACGGCGCCCTGGCCGTGATCGCACTGTCCGGTGAATTCGACATCGCCGCCGCACCCGCCGCGCGGGCCCGCGCCCTAGAACTCATCGCGGCCGGACACGCAGACCTGGTCGCCGACCTGTCGGCTGTCACGTTCTGCGACTCCTCAGGGCTGGGAGCCCTCGTCGGCATCTGGCGCTGCGCCAAGGACGCCGACGGCTCCCTGACCCTGGCAGCCATCCCCGACCGGCTGAGCCGCCTGCTCAGCGTCACCGGGATGGACACCTTCCTGCCCGCCTACCCCAGCGCCGAGGCCGCGCTCGCCGCCCGCCAGGGCAATCGCACCACCGCCTGAACACCCTCGCTCGCAGGAGTGACATCAGCGGGCATGCCCTGGCACAGCCCGGCCCTACAGCTGGGCGCGCGGGGGCATGGCGAAGCGCGCGTCGCGGCCGATCACTGGTCGCGACGCGCGCTCATCCGCTTCGTCAAGCAGGCCGCCGCCGCGATCGAACCGGGCACGCCTGCTCAGCCGTTCATCGACGTGCTGACCGAGCTGGTCCAGGAGCAGGCCGGCACCAACGTAGATCAGGGCTTCGGCTTGGCCGCCTCGGCGGTCGGGCAGTGGCGCCGGTTCTGGCCCCGCCCACTTGCTCGGCCTGGGATCTGGCCCTGGCCGATCCGAGTGAGTATCGGCCGTCGTGGCAACCGGCACAGCAGTGTCGATCAGGCTGGCAAGGCGGCGCTTGGTGCGATCTCAGCTGTGGAAGCTGATGTATCCGTTGCCGTGGAGCAGAAGCCCGATTTCCGTTGCTCGCCTGGAGCAAGTGGCTACCTGCCTGGCGCCGTCAGCACCACGGCCCTCGCCAGGTTCGGTCCACAGGCGGGTTCCGCCACACCGCCAGGTCGGTCAGCGCCGGATCCAGATCGATCCTGGGACGCTGCGCTCCCTTTAACCGCTTGGCCAATGTCAGCGCGTAGCAGTTTTCGAATCCGGAGGCCCGGCGATCCGGCCCGCTGGGACTGGGGCGGCGACAAAACCCTGACGGCCTGCCACTCGGTCGGGTGAAGACACTGCAGCGGCGGAACTCTTCCGGGGGGACCGGGCGTAGTGCCGTATATGGACCCGATCCACGAGACGCACGTGAGCGAGCCGGGCCTGCTTGTCGTCGACGTCGCGGCCGCCGACGACGCCACTGCGCTCGCCTGCGGCGGCCCAGCCGTTCGCTGGACTCGATGCCCTTGCGGGCGATGCGTACGCCGATGCGCTTGCCTCGTAACCATTTGCGCAGGTGGGGGATGTCATATGCCTTGTCGGCGTGCAGGCGCTGGGGCTTGAAGTGGCGGCCGCGGTGGGGGTCGTGTCTCGTTTGGTGACCCTCGACCATAGGCTTCGGCCCTTCGCTGTCGTGGGTGTTGCCGGCCGAGACGCCGACGACCAGGGGCAGCCCGTTCGCGTCCGACAGGACGTGCATCTTGGAACCCGGCTTACCCCGGTCCACGGGGCTTGGACCTGTGAGTTCGCCCCCTTTTTAGCCCGCACGTGAGCGGAGTCGAGGACCACGCGCGAGACGTCGATGAGGCCGGCGTCATCGAGCCGGTGCAGCACCGCCTCATGCAGGCGGCCCCACACCCCGGCCCGCGACCAGATCAGGAACCGGCGGTGCGCGGTCGACTTCGATATCCCGAAATACGGCGGCAGAGCCCGCCAGGCACAACCGCTGACCAGCACGTAGATGATCGCCGCGAACAGCGTCTCATCAGGCGTGTCCTGCGTTCCTCCACCCTGTGGCCGCACCTTCGACGGCGGGATCAGCGGCTTCGCGATCTCCCACAGCCCGTCCGGAACAATCCAACTCCACGTACCCCGCCCCATACACAGACCAACGAGCGATCACCACATAGGACACCGTCTAAGAAGTCATCTCATTTGGCGAGTCTGCGGTAGCAGATGAGGGTGCACGCGATGCTGGTGAAGGCCAGGAAGTGTTCGGCTTTGCGTTCGTAGCGGCGGTGGAGGCGGCGGCATCCGGCGAGCCAGGACATGGTGCGTTCGATGGTCCAGCGGTGGCGTCCCGGCCGCTTGGAGGACTCGATGCCTTTGCGGGCGATGCGGTGCTGGATGCCGCGGCTGCGTAACCAGCGGCGCAGGTGGTCGTAGTCGTAGCCCTTGTCGCCATGGAGCTTGGCAGGCCATCGCCGGCGAGGTCCGCGTCGGGAGCGGATGGGCGGGATGCCCCGCACGAGCGGTTCGAGGGCCTGGCTGTCGTGAAGGTTCGCGCCGGAGATCCCCACAGACAGGGGCAGTCCGGTGCGCTCGGTGATCAAGTGGATCTTCGAGCCGTACTTGCCCCGGTCTACAGGATTCGGGCCTGTCAGTTCCCCCTTTTCAGGGCCCTCATGTTCACCGAATCGATCGCACAGCGAGACCAGTCGAGCTCACCGCGGGAGCCGAGTTCGTCGAGGACCAGGCGGTGGAGTTTCGCCCATACGCGGGCCCTCGACCACTCGGCGAAACGGCGGTGAGCCGTGGCTCCCGAGGGGCCGAACAAGGCTGACGGCAGTTGCTGCCACGTACAGCCCGAGGTGGCCACGAACACGATTGCAGCCAGCACTTCCCGGTCTCCGTGCCGACGTCGTCCGCCTCCCTGCGGCCGGGTCGGCGCCTCCGGCACCACCCTCTGGAACAACTCCCACAGTTCATCCGGCACCAGCCGCTCAACGATCCCCACACCCAGAGCTTATCGAACAGGCCAAATGAGATGACCTCTTAGACCGTGTCCTATGTCGTGATCGCTCGTTCGTCTGTGTATGGGGCGGGGTACGTGGAGTTGGATTGTTCCGGACGGGCTGTGGGAGATCGCGA
>NZ_JBWKIR010000059.1:0-13119 GCF_056432605.1 Streptomyces sp. NPDC045022 | reverse complement strand
TCACAGCGAGTTGGGTACGGATCTCGTCCGGGATGCGCATACCACATCAACGAGCCACGGGACGGGAAGCAACACCTTGATGATCTGCAAGCCCTAAGCGTTGTCCCGTAAATGATCTACAGCACGGCAGGTGACCTGCTCGTTTTCCGTCACCCGGCGAGGGTGAGGTTGTGCAGGCGGGCGATGCCGAGCATGGCGTGGTGGACGCCGTCGCCCTTGAGGCGGCAGTCGCGGAGGATCTTCCAGGTCTTCATGCGGGCGAAGGCGTGCTCAACACGGGCGCGGACTTTGCGGTGGGAGGCGTTGTGGTCCTCTTTCCAGGCCGGGAGTTCGGCCTGGCCGCGTTCGCGGCGGTGTGGGATCACCAGGCCGGTGCCCCGGTAGCCGCCGTCGGCGATCACCGTGGTTTTGCCGACGGCGGCCTGGGCGCCGGACAGCTCCCATGCCTTGCAGTCGTTGCGGTTGCCGGGCAGTGGCCGGCCGACGGCGACGACGAGCCGGGTGTCGGCGTCGATGACGACCTGGTGGCTGGTCGAGTACCGGTAGTTCTTGGACTGCTCGGCGATGGTGTGGTCGGGTGGGGACCAGGGTGCCGTCGACGATCAGCACGGTGTCCTTGCGGAACCGCTTGCGTTGCTGGAGGGCGAGCGCGGGTCCGAGGTGATCGATGATGCGGTCGGCGGCGGGCTTGGATACCCCGAACAGAGGCGCCAGTTGGCGCAGGGTCAGGTTCGTCCGCCAGTACGCGGCGACCAGCAGCACGCGGTCCTCCAGCGGCAGGCTCCACGGCCGGCCCTTGCGCACCGGATCCGCCCCCTCACGCCGGAGCGCGGTGATCAGCTTGCCGAACTGGCGCGGGCTCAGCCCAGTGAACGGGGCTATCCAGGAGGGCTCCGACGACGTGATCACACCAGACACGGCAAGATCATCTCACCCGTGACCAGCAGTTACGGGACAGCCCTTACAGTAGACACTCCCCTTTCGCCCTATCAACGATGACGGGCAGCATACGGACACTGTTCGGTACGCCACCTGCTTCGCCTTCCAGGGCATGGGCCGCTGTGGCTCTGGTGGCAGGTACCTCGTGGCAATGTCGTGCGGGCCGTGATTGACAATGTCCATGCAGTCCAGCCCAGGTACTTTCGCCGGGCTCGGCCGCAGCCGGTGGATCACCCGCGAGAGAGGGTCGGATGGGACGTCACAGCAGTACGGCTAGCAAGGAGCCGCAGGAGCAATCGCCGGCGGAGGCCCCTACGGAAGCGGTGGGGCGGTCCAGTCTGCTCATGGCAGCGGGCACGATCGTCTCCCGGATGACTGGCTTCCTTCGGACGCTGGTCATGGCCGCGGCCATCGGTGTGGGTACGTTGAACGACGCCTACCAGGTCGCGAACACTCTTCCGACGATGATCTACATCCTTGTCGGTGGCGGTGCGTTGAACGCGGTGTTCGTACCTCAGCTGGTGCGGGCGATGAAGACAGATGAGGACGGCGGTGAGGACTACGCCAACCGACTGATCAGTCTGGTCATCCTCGTGTTGGCAGGTGTGTCGGCGATAGGCGTGCTGGCAGCGCCGGTACTGGTGTCTGCGATGTCGTCGTCGATCGCCTCCGATGCGCACCATATGGAGGTTGCGGTCGCCTTCGCCCGCTATTGCCTGCCGACTATGTTCTTCATGGGGATTCATGTGATACTTGGGCAGATCCTCAATGCGCGTGGCAGGTTCGGCGCGATGATGTGGACGCCGGTCCTCAATAACATCATCGTTATCTTCACTTTCGGGACGTTCATCTGGGTTTTCGGCCCTGCGTCCTCATCAAAAGTCTCCACCAACTCGATCAGCGTCGAAGCTGTCCGTCTTCTCGGCGTTGGCACTCTTCTCGGCCTGGTAGTGCAGGCTCTCGCTCTGATTCCGTATCTGCGTGACGCTGGATTCCGCTTCAGGGTTCGCGTGGGCTGGCGAGGACGAGGCTTTGGCAAGGCGGCTCGGTTGGCCAAGTGGACTGTTCTGTTCGTTCTGGTCAATCAGGCCGGTCTGATTGTGGTGACGCAGGTAGCCACCTGGGCGGGCACGGTATCCGAGCACCGTGGCTATGCGGGAACGGGCATCACGGCCTACAACTATGCTCTGCTTCTGTGGCAGATGCCGCAGTCGATCATCACCGTCTCGGTGATGACGGCGCTGCTGCCTCGCATGTCCCGCGCCGCACATGATCAGGATTTGACGGCGGTACAGGACGACGTCTCGTACGGGTTGCGTATGTCCTCCACCGCAATCGTGCCGTGCGCCTTCCTCTTCCTCGCGGTCGGAGTGCCACTTACCGGCCTGCTCTATCCCAGCTCTGGTGCGGAAGCTTCCCGCCATATCGGCTATGCAGTGATGGCCTTCAGCTTGGGTCTCATTCCCTACTCGATGCAGTACGTGCTGCTGCGAGCGTTCTACGCGTTCGAGGACACCCGCACTCCGTTCTACAACACGGTTGCCGTCGCTGCCTGCAACGCCGTTGGTGCGGTGCTGTGCGCTGTGCTATTGCCTGTGCAGTGGGTGGTGACCGGAATGGCACTCACGTACGGTCTGGCCTATGCGCTAGGTGTCGGGCTGGCATGGCGCAGGACAAGCCGGAAGCTGGGAGGAATGACAGACGGGCCGCGGATTGTACGGACGCACGCCAAACTGCTCATAGCCGGCGCCCTGGCAGGTGCCTGTGGCTGGCTGGCCGCTACTGCGCCGGTACGCCTTCTCGACGGCATGTTGGGAAACGCAATTGGGGTGACTGCGGGTACGGCGACCCTACTCACGGTGTTCTACGTGCTGAGCCGCGCTATGCGCGTCGAGGAACTGACCGCCGTCACCGGCATGGTCAAGGCGCGCCTCGGTCGCTAAGCTTGTTCTTTTTCTTCCGACCTCGAACGGTATCTCGAACTGAGTCGCTCACCTGAGGGTTCGTCGGACGTGGGGGCGGACTTCGTCTGATCATGTGCTCCGACCAAGGTGCACGTGACCACGACGAAGGCCGTGAGGGTGAGTCTGCTGCCTGATGCTGTCCGGAGGGAAGCGTTCGCGGAAGCGTCACGCTTCCGGGGAGAGTTCTACGAGTGTCTGACCGCCCGGCGCGACGAGTTGTTCGAGCTGGTGGACGCGGTGCTGTGTGCGGACGGTGCTGTGAAGTCCCCGGTGGACTTGACGTTGTTGCCCGAGCATCGGCGTGGGCACGGAGCGATGTACGGCGGCTTGAACCACGGCCGGCTCGACGTCGACCAGCTGCGGACGGTGCTGGCCGGCCTGCCACTGCCGCGTTTCGACGGCGGGCGTCTGGTCCTGGCGGTCGATGTGTCGCCGTGGCTTCGCTCGGACGCGCCGTGCTCGGCGGAGCGCCTGTTCTGCCACGTCTACGGCCGGGCGAAGACTGCGTCGCAGTTCATTCCTGGCTGGCCCTACTCCTTCGTGGCCGTGCTGGAGCCGGGCGCCACGTCCTGGACCGCGATCCTGGACGCGGTCCGGCTCGGCCCTACGGACGACGCGACCGCGATCACCGCCGCCCAGCTCCGAGGAGTCGTTGAACGGCTCATCGCCGCCGGCCAGTGGCAGGCCGGGGACCCGGACATCGTGATCGTGAGCGATGCAGGCTATGACGTCACCCGCCTGGCCTGGGTCTTGCGTGACCTCCCCGTCGAGATGGTCGGCCGCGTCCGCTCCGACCGCGTGATGCGGCTGCCGAAACCACCGCGGATGCACGGCGTCAACGGCCGGCCGCCCAAGCACGGCCCGGAATTCCGGATCACCAAGCCGGAGACCTGGCCCGAGCCCGCGATCACCACGGTCACCGACGCCACTTCCCTGATGATTGAGCGTGTTCAAGCGTCAGGGGAGGCGTCAGTTGCACGAGTGGCACGTGGT
This sequence comes from Streptomyces sp. NPDC045022, assembly GCF_056432605.1. Taxonomy (NCBI): domain Bacteria; kingdom Bacillati; phylum Actinomycetota; class Actinomycetes; order Kitasatosporales; family Streptomycetaceae; genus Streptomyces; species Streptomyces sp. NPDC045022. The sequence continues at coordinate 9,223 of NZ_JBWKIR010000059.1, read as the reverse complement.
GTGGGTGCCCGATCCGGGGCAGTGGGGATCGTTGCCGTCTGAGGGGCTCTTGGGGGTACAGGACCTGCCCGCCGAGGTCGCCCGGATCGGTCTGCGTCCGGGCGATCCGGTGTTCGTGGCGCCGGACGGAACGGTGGAACGGACTCTGCTGGATTTCGTCCGGTCCGTCGAATTCCGAGATCTGGAGCGGGAGACCAAGCGAAACTACGCGACGGATATCCGGCCGTTGTTGACTTTCCTGTCCTCGCGCGAAGTTCCTTGGAGGCAGGCGACGAGGCAGGACCTGGCGGACTACCGGCATTGGAGATGCCGGGCTCCGCAGAACCCGCGCCGGATCAGCGGGACGAAGTGGAACCGGGAGGCTGCCGCGTTCACCAAGCTGTTCCGGTGGGCGAAGGTGTCCCCGCTGCCGGTGGACATCGGGCGGCGCGAGGACCGGGCGGCGGACTCGGTGAGTTCGCGGGTGTTGTGGCTGACGCCGCGGACGTGGGGCTTGTGGTCGGACATCGGGCTGCGCGGCCACAGTCGTACAGGAGTGCCGGTGCCGGGGTGGGAGTCGCGGACGGAGCTGCGCAACACGAGCTTCGTGCAGTTGCTGCTCAGCTCCGGTATGCGCCGGCAGGAGGGTGGTTCGCTGCTCACCTTCGAGCTGCCTAGTCAGCGCTTGCGGTTCGGCCGTTACTGCCATGGCCGAGTTGCTGCGGCTGTCACCCGGTCGAAGCAGAGCCGGGTCTTCTACGTGTCGGTGGATGCGGTCGGCCAGGCCGAGGCATACGTCGAGTCGGAGCGTGCGTGGGCGGTGCAGCGTGCCCAGGCGGAAGGCCGCTATGAGCGGTTACCCATGATGTTGGTCTCGAAGGTGTCGCGGGGCTTGCGACCGAAGGTCGAGTGGGTCGACCGGAATGGTGTCGTCGGTGAGCGGGAGCTCAGCTGCCTGGGATGGCGTGAGCGGCAGTGGCTGTTCCTGGAGGGCCCGGACGGGCCGGAGCCGGCGTGGTTGTGGCTGACGGAGCAGGGCCTGCCGATGGCTCCGGACCGGTGGAACGGGGTGTTCAGGGCGGCGAACCTGCGCTGCGACGACGTCCTGCTCACTGCGGAAGAACGGGAGGTCAAACGGGACTTCCGTCTGGCGGAGGTACGCGGCAAGAGTCCGTACGCGACGCCGCACGCCGCACGTCATTCGATGGCCCTCTACATGCTGATCTTGCTGAACCAGCTGATGGAGACCCGCTACGGACTCTCGGCCGCGGACCGACGGGACTTCTCCATGCTGTTCGGCGATCCGTGGTGGCTGGTGAAGACCCTCCTCGGCCACGCGGACGTGGAGGTGACGAAGCGGCACTACCTCGCGCCGGTCGCGCACCTGCAACTGGAGTCGATTTTGGCCGCGGTCGAACCGGCCGACGAAGAGGAACAACAGGCCGAGGACCTGGACGGTGTATTCACCCGGCTCGCCCGGGAGTCGGAAGGCATCCAAGACGTCGACGCGATCCTTGAGGCGTCCCGGTGACCGGGCGAGGACGGCGGGCTGTCCTGCCGCCGGCCGATCACCACACCGAGCCGTCGCTGGCTCCCGACGGGCTCGTGGTGACGGTCGTCAACAAGGCCGGATACGAGATGACGTTCGACTTCGCCGAACTGCCCGCCGCCGAGGCGATGCAGCGGTCGCTGGCCGAGGTCTTCGCGATCCGGTCTGCGGGCTGGAACAGTCACGAGACCGCACGGGCTTCCTGGATCACGGTGAAGATGTTCGCGCGCTTCGTCGCCGAGCTGGAGCATCCCCCACAGGACCTGGGGGAATTGACGCCCGCCATGCTCAAGCGCTGGCGCGCGAGGCATATCGGCACCAACAGCGGCAAGAACGTGCTGCGTCAGGTCCGGCCGCTGCTGCGGGCGGATCCGCGGCTGGCTGGTGGGCCGGTGGGGGAAGAACTGGCCCGACGCATCCCCAGGGCGGTGCCGGTCAAGCAGTCGTACGGGAAGGAGGAGCGGGAGCGGGTCCTGCGGGTGGCCCAGCGGCAGTTCCGGACCGCTCTGCTGCGGATCCGCGAGAACACCGCCTTGCTGGAGAGGTGGCGGGCCGGTGACCTGGAGGAAGGCAGCCGTGACTGGCGCCTGGGCCAGGTCCTCGGTCACCTTGCGCAGACCGGCTACGTGCCGCACGCGATCATGCCGAGCGGGGAGTTCGTGAAGGACCGTACGCTGCTGGGCGGCACCAGCCCGGAGAAGACCTGGGGCAGGCTCTTCCTGTCTCGCTCCGAGCTCACCGCGCTGGGCGTGCTGCTGACCGACCGGTTCGGCTGGAACCTCTCCGTCTACGACCGACTGCCGGCCCCGACCACTGCCCCGTCCGCCGGGACGACGGCCACGGTGACCTATCAGGTTCAGATCGAAAAGCGCAGGCAGGGCGGAGGCAGGTGGTTCTCCACGGAGAACGTCACCGATTCCGGGGCCGACTCCTCCGGCAGGCTGATCACTCAGGCGTTGGAAGCCACCGCACATGGACGGGCGCTGGTTCATCGTCTCGCGCCCGGCAACAACCTGTTGATGGTCGCGAGGATGCACTACCCCAAGCGCAGGCACCAGCGCACGGAACGACCCCGCCCAGTGGGCCCCTGCGCCTTCGGGATCGGCAACGGTGACGCCCAGCTTTGGTGGACCACACATGACCTGGGCGGATCCCCATTCCAGCGGGCACGCAGGACGACGGTGACACGGGAAGGCCGTCCCCTTCAGCACAGCCAGGGCGTCCATCAGAGCATCTACGTGCTACCTGATGAGCACGTTCAACACGCTTCACGGAGCGTCTTCGAAGCCGGTGCCTACGAGGCTCTCGAACAGGCCCAGGCCGTGGTGTTCGCCGGCGGCATCGCCGACGCCCCGTCCCCCGGCCACGAGCAGACCGTGACCGCGGACTGCGCGGATGAGACGGCCAGCCCCTGGCCCGACGCGAAGGGCGGCTGCCGCGCGGACTTCCTGCTCTGTCTGGCCTGCCCCAACGCCCGGGTCCACCCCGGCCATCACCCCCGGCTCGCCCACCTGCACCAGCAACTGCACAGCCTTCGGTCCGTCCTGCCCGACCGCTCCTGGAACCAGCACTGGAGCGAGCACGCACTCCGCCTTGAGGACCTGCGCGACAAGGTCGGACCGGCGGCCTGGACCGCGGCACTCGCCCGCGTGAACGACGAGGACCGCACCCTGGTCCACCTCCTGGTAAAGGGAGAACTCACCCCATGACCGCCGTCGGCACCGCTGCCGAGAACGACACTTACGTGCTGGCCATGCCCGCCCTGGCCAGCCCCGTGGTGCTGCCCCAGTGGATCAGCTCCGGCAACACGCACCCGAACTCCCGCTACGAGGACGCCATCTGGTCCTTGGCCCCGCTGATCGACAATCCCGCAACCCGCCTGGTCAAGCTCCACTGGAAGAACTGTCCGGAACCCTTGCGCGACCAGGTGAAACTCGTGGCCTGGACAATGGTCAACGGCCAGCTGAGGCCCACCTACCTCCAAACCCGAGGCGTCCAGGCCCGGTCCCGGTCGGGGGCCCCGGAGATGTTCGCAACCTGCTTGGAGTGGATGCGGCTCGCCCGCTGGCTCCACGAGCGTCAGATCACCACCCTGGGTGCGTGCACCGAGACGCAATGGCGGGCCTACGCACGTGAGCGTCTGCACCAGGTGTCCCGCGACACCGCGGCGATCATCTGCGTCCGGCTGGCGAACCTGTGGGCGTTCGACCAGCTCAGCGCGCGACCGTCGGGTATCACCCAGCCTCCGTGGGAGACCGAAGGAGTCGACGACTTCCTCCCCGCAACCGGTACAGCCGCCGGCGGGGAGAACGCCACGGAACCGCTGGACCCGCGGGTTCTCGGCCCCCTGCTGATCTGGGCCATCCGGTTCGTCGACGACTTCGCCGACGACATCCTCGCCGCCTGGACCGAACGCCGCCGCCTGATCGCCGTCGCCGCCGCCACGAAGGCCTCGCCGGCCGGATGGGCCGCGCTGGAAGAGTGGCTGCTGCCCATGGCGCAGGCGGGGCATCCGCTGCCGGCCAGCGCAGAGAGGCGCGAGGTCCAGATGGCCACCACCTACATCGCCGCTCTCACGGGCTCCAATCGAGGCCAGGTGTCGAGGTTCGTCAACCAGCACGGCCTCGCAGAGATCGCCGCGGCACGACCAGGGCCCTGCCCGTTGCGGGCGCCGGTCACCGGGAAGATCAACGGCAAGCCCTGGCGCGAGCATGTGGACTTCAACGAGGCCGCCGAACTCATGCGGCACCTGGGTACAGCCGCGACGATCATCCTGCTCTACTTGACCGGGATGCGTCCCCAGGAGGTGCAGGGGCTGCGTTCCGGCTGCTGCCCCGACCCCGAACCCGCCGCCGACGGCACCGAGGGACGGCACCTAATCCACAGCCGCCACTACAAGAATGTCACCGACGACGATGGCAACCACATCTCCGCCGGTGAAGTCCGCAAAGTGCCCTGGGTCGCGATCACACCGGTGGTCCACGCCATCCGCGTGCTGGAACGCATCGTCCCCAAGGGCGAACTTCTCCTCAGCGTCGCCCACCACGCCTTCCGCTCCCGCCACAGCTCCACCGGCGCTCTGAAACTGGACACCCTGACCTGGCGCATCGAGTCCTTCGTGAACTGGGTGAACCACGAGGCCGAAGCTCAAGGCCTTTCCGGCGAGACCATCCCTGACGATCCCCACGGCGCGATCGGACTGAGCCGGTTCAGGAGGTCCCTGGCCTGGCATATCGCCCGGCGCCCCGGAGGACTGATCGCGCTCGCCATCCAGTACGGCCACATGCGCACCGTCCTGGATGCCCGCACCTCCAGCGGCTACGGCTCCCGCGGCCGCCGCGGCATCCACGCCATCCTCGACGTCGAAACGGCCCTCGCCGCCGCCGACACCGCAGCCCGGCTGCGTGACCGCGTCGCCGCCGGAGAGAACGTCTCAGGGCCCGCCGCCCGCCGTGCCCTGACCGCCGCCGCCCACGCCCCCCGCTTCGAGGGCCGCGTCGTCCCCCGCACCTTCGCCAGGAAAGCCAGCGCCTTCCTCGCCCGCGACGGCATCGTGCTCTACGACAACCCCGACGCGTTCCTGATCTGCGCCTTCAAGCACGACAACGCACTCTGCGAACCAGAACCCGGCGCGACTGCCCCACGGCAGTACGACTGCCGACCCGGCTGCGGCAACACCGTCCGCACCGACACCCACGCCCGACAACTCCGCGAACGCGCCGACGAACTCGACCAGTTCGCCGCCCACACCCCCGGCCCAGTCAGCAGACGTCTGCGGGCCAACGCCCACCGGCTCCGCGAAACGGCCGCCACCCACGACAGCACCGCCCACCCTGCCGAGGCTCTCACGTGAACCAGCAGCACCAGGACGAGCGCGTCCGCATCCGCGAGGCCATGGATCGACTACTGACCGGACAGGCCACCGCTTCCAACGGCAGCCTCACCGTCGTCGCCCTCGCCGCCGAGGCCGATGTCCACCGCATGGCCCTCCTCAAACGGCACGTCGACCTGAAGAACGAGTTCTACGAACGCGTCCGCGTCGAGACCCACCAAGTCCCGGAGACCGAGAAACGACTCCGGGAAACGGTCACCAAGCTGAGGAAGACCATTGCCAATCAGAGAGCCGAGATCGAAGAGCTCCGCCAGCAGGTGACCAGGCTCGCCCTCGCCAGCGCTGTGCTCACTCAACAGGACGATACGCAAGCAGAACACCCACCTGCACCGGACAACGTCGTTCCGTTCCGCTCGCCGAAGGCTTGAACCCGTCCGGCTCCCAGGGCTGTCATTGCACGTGACTGCGGGAGCCGCTTCGAAGTGACAGCGGGAGTGAGCGGCGCGGCGGCCGAGTGTACGGTGGCCAGAGAGGCCCGGTGGTGTCAAAGGCCCTTCAGGACACGATCAAGCGCCGACCGGCCTGCGGGTCCCCAGTGCGGCTTGCCGCCCGGCAGGCCGCGGTCCCCGTTCTGACCCATCAGCATCAGGAACAGGCTCTTCATTGCGGCCAGCCCACGCGCCCGTCGGACCGCCGCCTCGTCCGCCTGCGCATAGCTGTCGAAGAACCGCGAGGCGCCGCCCGAGGGGAGCAGCACCCAGGCGGCCGCAAGGTCCCAGGCCGGGTCGCCGGCGAAGACATCGCCGAAGTCGACGACGCCCGCCAGTGTCCCCTCGGCGACGACGACGTTCGCGGGATGCAGGTCGCCGTGAACCCACACTCGCGGGCCCTCCCACCCCGGAGCCGCAGCCGCGTCGTCCCACACGGCTCGGATGTCGTCCTCGGCGAAACGGCCGAGGTCCACAGCCCGCAGGAAGCGCTCGAAGCCCTCTGTGCACTCCTTGGGGTGACCGCCGCGGTCCGAGGCGTCCGGTGCTTCGGCGGGCGCCTCCACATGCAGTGCTTTGAGGAAGGCCGCCAGGATGTCGGCCGCGTGGTCGCTGCGGGTGATGGAGCCGTGGTCCAGCGGCGTGCCCTCAACCCATGTCATGACGGTCCAGATCTTGGGGAAGCGCTCGGACGGCGCACCGTCCCGCACGGGGACCGGGATCGGCAGCGGCACGCGCGAGGCCAGGGTCGGCAGCCACCGGCGCTCCTTGAGCTGCAGATCCGGGTTGGTGTCCATCCGCTGTATCCGGACCGCCAGCTCGTCCCCGAGGCGCCACATCTGGTTGCCCCAGCCGCCCGCCACCTCACGGATGGGTAGCGCGGCTAAGTCCGGATGCTGGTCCTGCAGCAGGTTGCGGACCAGATCCTCGCTGATCTCAATCTCGGATTCGATCATGCGAAGTCACATTACTTGGCGCACGCGGAGGCGACCATGTTCCTTGGGGGATCCAGCTCCCCGACTGGAATTCCCGAGCCCCTTCGAAGAACCGACCGCTAAGCACCGCAGGCTGCGGCGCGTCCACCAGTTGAGGCAGTGAAAGCGCTCCGCAGTGAACGCGCGCTTGCCGGCCGCGGTCCCCATCGTCGCCGATGGGGCGCCGGTGGAGTGGGGACCTGCGTCGGTGCGGCGTGTCGCGGTTTCCCACGAAATCCGGTGGAGTCTCAGCGGCCGGAAGTGGTTGGGTCCTGCCCAATGCTTCGCTGACACGGCCCGGCACAGTGCGAGGCGCAAGGTCCGAATCGCAGGCGCGGTCTAGCCCGCGTGTCGTCGAGTGATGGAGGTCATCGCGGTGGCTGGTTATGGGGCGCTTTCCGACGTATACGAGTGGCTGATCGGGGACGACAGGTTGACCCCCGCCAAGGCAGCTGCGGTTTACTACAGCGATGTCGTGGGCTCTCTGCCGCCCAACGCGCACGCCCTCGACTGCGCGTGTGGAACCGGCCAGCTCGCCGTCGGTCTTGCGAGTCTTGGCCTTGACGTGGTCGCCGCAGACGCCAGCAATGGGATGGTTCGCCGGACCGAGAAGGCCGCCGACGAGCAGGGTGTCTCGCTTCGAGCCCTCCGCGCGAGCTGGGACGAGCTGCCCGACCACCTGGAGGACTCCACGTTCGATCTGGTGTTCTGCGTCGGCAACTCGCTCGGGCACGCCGAGGGCGCAGCCGGGCGCCTGACCGCACTGGAAGCGATGTCGCGGCTGCTGAATCCGGGCGGACGCCTTGTGCTCCACTCACGCAACTGGGAGCTCGTGCGCTCCGCCGGCTCACGGGTAGACGTCCGCGATCGACTCATCCGCCGCAACGACCGCGATGCGGTCGTCAGCTACTACTGGCAGATCGAGCAGCGCTGGGAGCAGGAACACTTCCTCGAGATCGTGGTCGCCCAGATCGAGCCGGATGGGGCAGTGCGAGCCTGCTCGGAGCGGTTGTCCATCTGGCCCTACCGGTACGAGGACCTCGTGGCGCAGTTGCGGAGTGTCGGGCTCACGGTGCAGTCCACCACCTTCGACCCCGAGAGCGATGGATACCTGGTGGTCGCCAGCCGCGACCAGGCGCGAGGCACGTCTGAGCCGGCGCGCTGATCCGCCTTTCGTCGTTCTCGTTGCCGACCTGCCGGCTCGCGACCGCCTGCAGCGGGTTCTTCGCCTAGCGCTTGAAGCGGTTGCTGCGGGTGCGGTCCTCGCCGCGCTGGCTTCCGACCTGCGGACCGCATCGACGCCCTGGAGGAAGCCGACGTGGAGTGCTGGGCCGACAAGGGTTACCGGGGCGCAGGCGGCACCGTACGGCTGCCCTATTGGGGTCGCTGGGAGACGCTTTCCACAGGTCAGCAGGCTGTCAACCGCTCGCATGCAAGGATCCGCGCGCTCGTCGAGCAGGCCATGGCCACCCTCAAGAGCGCGGCGCCTGCGCAAGCTGCGATGTTCCACGACTAGCATCACCAGCTTGGTTCAGGCCGTCCTCACCCTGCATCTGACCTGCTCAAACTGAGGTTGGAAACAGCTCAGTGAGACAACCGCGTCCATGGCCCCGCTGGGATTCGCTCGATGCGAACAGTAGAACTTGACAGGGAACACCACCAACTACGGAAAGGCCGAGACCCAGGCATGGGACCGGGTCCACCCCCGGCTCACCCACCGCTCCTCATGGCTCGACCACGACGGTGAACTGCCCTTAGTTGAGGGGACGTTGATGCGGTTGAAGGTCGAGCATCTGTCGAAGGAACGGGATGCCCCGCCGCTGTGGTTATGGTCCTCCAAGACCGGTGCCACCCCGGACGACGTGGACCGCTTCTGGCAGGCATTCCTTCGCCGCTTCGACCTGGAGCACACCTTCCGATTCGCGAAGCAGACCCTTGGATGGACCACCCCGAAACTCCGCATTCCCGAGGCGGCGGACCGCTGGACCTGGATCCTGATCGTCGCTCACACCCAGCTCCGGCTCGCCCGGCCCCTCGCCACGGACCTCCGCCGGCCCTGGGAGAAGCCGACCACCTCCGACCGGCTCACCCCGGCCCGGGTCCGCCGAGGGTTCAGGAACATCCGCGCTCACCTCGCCTGCCCGGCCCGTGTTCCCAAACCCCGAGGAACCGGACCCGGACGGCCACCCGGTGCCAAGAACAAGCACCAGGCACCCCGCTACGACGTCGGTAAGACCGTCAAACGCCCCGAGACCCTCAAGGCCATCGGCAAGCCCGGAAGATCTTGGTAGATAAAGAACAAGCTAAGAGGTCGTTTTCTCCCTTTGTTTTATCCCGAGATAGGCCTTTGGCTGCGTGATGTCGGGTCACGCCAGGAGATGGTGTTCTCGCCGGTGAGGCG
>NZ_JBWKIR010000058.1:0-13327 GCF_056432605.1 Streptomyces sp. NPDC045022 | reverse complement strand
GCCGTCGCCGTCAGCGGCGGCTCCGGCGCCCGGCTGCGCGAGCGTCTGGCGCCCTCGCTGCCCGGGGCGACCTGGTACGAGGTGGGCGGCGGCACCCTGGACGACGCGGTCCGGCTGGCCGGCGAGATGAAGTCCGGCCGCTACGACGCGGTGGTGGGCCTCGGCGGCGGCAAGATCATCGACTGCGCGAAGTTCGCCGCGGCGCGCATCGGCCTGCCCCTGGTCGCCGTACCCACGAACCTGGCGCACGACGGCCTGTGCTCACCGGTCGCCACCCTGGACAACGACGCCGGCCGCGGCTCCTACGGCGTGCCGAACCCGATCGCGGCCGTGATCGACCTGGACGTGATCCGCGAGGCCCCGGCCCGTTTCGTGCGGGCCGGCATCGGCGACGCGGTGTCCAACATCAACGCGATCGCGGACTGGGAGCTGGCCAACCGGGTCAACGGAGAGCAGATCGACGGTCTGGCCGCCGCGATGGCCCGGCAGGCCGGCGAGGCGGTGCTGCGGCACCCCGGCGGCATCGGGGACAACACCTTCCTCCAGGTGCTCGCCGAGGCGCTGGTCCTCACCGGCGTCGCGATGTCGATCTCCGGCGACTCCCGGCCGGCCTCGGGTTCCTGCCACGAGATCAACCACGCCTTCGACCTGCTCTTTCCCAAGCGCGCCGCCGCCCACGGCGAGCAGTGCGGGCTCGGTGCCGCCTTCGCGATGTACCTGCGCGGAGCGCACGAGGAGTCGGCGTACATGGCCGAGGTGCTGCGCCGGCACGGGCTGCCGGTGCTGCCGGAGGAGATCGGTTTCACCGTGGACGAGTTCGTCCGCGCCGTGGAGTTCGCCCCGGAGACCCGGCCCGGCCGCTACACGATCCTCGAACACCTCGACCTCAAGACGAACCAGATCAAGGACATCTACGCCGACTATGTCAAGGCCATCGGTAGCTGAACTCCGTCCGGTCGTCCACCCCGCCGGGGTGAAGGACCGGCGCAACGGTGAGCACTGGGCGGGACGCCTCTACATGCGCGAGGTGTCCCTGCGCATCGACCGCTACCTGGTGAACACCAGGGTCACGCCCAACCAGCTCACGTACCTGATGACCGTCTGCGGTGTGCTCGCGGCCCCGGCCCTGCTGGTGCCGGGAATCGCGGGCGCCGTGCTCGGTGTGGTCGCCACCCAGCTGTACCTGCTGCTGGACTGCGTCGACGGCGAGATCGCCCGCTGGAGGAAGCAGTACTCGCTCGGCGGGGTCTACCTGGACCGCGTCGGCGCCTACCTCACCGACGCGGCCGTCCTGGTCGGCCTCGGCCTGCGCGCCGCCGACCTGTGGGGCAGTGGCCGTATCGACTGGCTGTGGGCCTTCCTCGGCACCCTGGCCGCGCTCGGCGCGATCCTGATCAAGGCCGAGACCGACCTGGTCGGTGTCGCCCGCCACCAGGCCGGGATGCCGCCGGTGAAGGACGCCGCCGCCGTCGCGGAGCCGCGCTCGTCCGGCATGGCGCTGGCCCGCCGGGCCGCCTCGGCGCTGAAGTTCCACCGGCTGATCCTCGGTATCGAGGCCTCGCTGCTGATCGTGGTCCTCGCGATCCTGGACCAGGTCCGCGGCGACCTGTTCTTCACCCGGCTCGGTACGGCCGTCCTGGCCGGCATCGCCCTGCTGCAGACCGTGCTGCACCTGGTGTCCATCCTGGCGTCGAGCAGGCTGCGGTGAACGGCATGAAGGTCGGCGCCGTCATCATCACCATGGGCAACCGGCCCGAGGAACTGCGGGCCCTGCTCGACTCCGTCGCCAAGCAGGACGGCGACCCGGTCGAGGTGGTCGTCGTCGGCAACGGCTCGCCCGTCCCCGACGTGCCCGACGGCGTGCGGACCATGGAACTGCCCGAGAACCTGGGGATCCCCGGCGGCCGCAACGTCGGCATGGAGGCCTTCGGCCCCAGCGGCCGCGATGTCGACATACTGCTCTTCCTCGACGACGACGGCCTGCTCGCCCGCCATGACACCGCGGAGCTGTGCCGCGAGGCCTTCGCCGCGGACCCCCGGCTCGGCATCATCAGCTTCCGCATCGCCGATCCCGAGACCGGCGAGACCCAGCGCCGGCACGTGCCCCGGCTGCGCGCCTCCGACCCGATGCGCTCCTCCCGGGTCACCACCTTCCTCGGCGGCGCCAACGCCGTCCGCACCCGCGTCTTCGCGGAAGTCGGCGGGCTTCCGGACGCATTCTTCTACGCCCACGAGGAAACCGACCTGGCATGGCGGGCCCTCGACGCGGGCTGGATGATCGACTACCGGTCCGACATGGTGCTGTACCACCCGACGACCGCTCCCTCGCGGCACGCGGTCTACCACCGCATGGTCGCCCGCAACCGGGTCTGGCTGGCCCGCCGCAACCTGCCCGCCCTCCTGGTCCCGGTCTACCTCGGGGTGTGGATGCTGCTCACGCTGCTCCGCCGCCCCTCCCGGCCGGCCCTGCGGGCCTGGTTCGGCGGCTTCAAGGAAGGCTGGGCCACCCCGTGCGGCCCCCGCCGCCCGATGCGCTGGCGTACGGTGTGGCGGCTCACCCGACTGGGCCGGCCTCCCGTCATCTGACAAGCTCGACCCGAGAGGCGGCGAGTGCCGGACAGCTCGTGAAGCACGCGTTCGCCGATGAGGCGGCGCCCAAGCAGACGAACCCGAAGACGAAAGTTTCCACCTGTGAGTGAGACCACGCACGACGGCACGGTCGCGGTGACCGCCGCCCCGTCGCCCGACGAGGGACTGACGGCGGCCGAGCTGGCCGGCAAGTACGGGCTCTCGGTGAGCGGCGCCCGGCCCTCGCTCGTGGAGTACATCCGTCAGCTGTGGGGCCGGCGCCACTTCATCATCGCCTTCTCCCAGGCGAAACTGACCGCGCAGTACAGCCAGGCCAAGCTCGGCCAGCTCTGGCAGGTTGCCACGCCGCTGCTGAACGCGGCCGTGTACTACTTCATCTTCGGCCTGATCCTCAAGGCCAGCCGGGGTATGTCGCAGGACGTGTACATCCCGTTCCTGGTCACCGGGGTCTTCGTGTTCACCTTCACGCAGAGCTCGATCATGACGGGCGTCCGCGCGATCTCCGGCAACCTCGGCCTGGTGCGCGCCCTGCACTTCCCGCGCGCCTCGCTGCCCGTCTCCTTCTCGCTGCAGCAGCTCCAGCAGCTGCTGTTCTCGATGATCGTGCTGTTCCTCGTGGTGATCGGGTTCGGCAGTTACCCGAGCGCGTCCTGGCTGCTGATCGTGCCCGTGCTGGTGCTCCAGTTCCTGTTCAACACGGGGCTCGCGCTGATCCTGGCCCGCATGGGCGCCAAGACGCCGGACCTCGCGCAGCTGATGCCGTTCATCCTGCGCACCTGGATGTACGCCTCCGGCGTCATGTTCTCGATCAACAAGATGCTGGAGGGGCGCCCGGAGTGGATCGTCCGGGTGCTCCAGGTGAACCCCGCCGCGGTCTACATGGACCTGATGCGGTTCGCGCTGATCGACGGGTACGGTGCCTCGAACCTGCCGCCGCACGTGTGGGCCATCGCCCTGTTCTGGGCCGTGGCGGTCTTCGCCGGCGGCTTCGTGTATTTCTGGAAGGCGGAGGAGCGGTACGGCCGTGGCTGAGCAGAGCAACCAGGACCGACGCCCGACGGTCATCGCGGACGAGCTGCACATCGTCTACCGGGTCAACGGTGCCAAGACCGGCAAGGGCAGCGCGACGGCCGCCCTCAGCCGGATCCTGAAGCGGGGCGAGGAGCGCGGGGTGCGCAAGGTACACGCCGTGCGCGGTGTCTCCTTCGTGGCCTACCGCGGCGAGGCCATCGGCCTCATCGGCTCCAACGGGTCCGGCAAGTCCACCCTGCTGCGCGCCATCGCCGGCCTGCTGCCCGCGGAGAAGGGCAAGGTCTACACCGACGGCCAGCCGTCCCTGCTGGGCGTGAACGCGGCCCTGATGAACGACCTCACCGGCGAGCGGAACGTCATTCTGGGCGGTCTCGCCATGGGCATGTCCCGGGAGCAGATCAAGGAGCGCTACGAGGACATCGTCGACTTCTCGGGCATCAACGAGAAGGGCGACTTCATCACCCTGCCGATGCGCACGTACTCCTCGGGTATGGCGGCCCGGCTGCGTTTCTCCATCGCCGCCGCCAAGGATCACGACGTCCTGATGATCGACGAGGCGCTGGCCACCGGTGACCGCAAGTTCCAGAAACGCTCGGAGGAGCGCATCCGGGAACTGCGCAAGGAGGCCGGAACGGTTTTTCTGGTCAGTCACAACAACAAGTCCATCCGCGACACCTGCAACCGCGTGCTGTGGCTGGAACGCGGCGAGCTGCGCATGGACGGACCGACCGAAGAGGTCCTGAAGGAATACGAGAAGTTCACGGGCAAGTAGTGCATTTCGGCCAGGGCCCCGCCGGCAACCGTCCGGCGGGGCCCTGCGTCTGCAAAGGAAACGTCAACTCCGGCCGGTGTTAGGAATCTTGGAGCCGATCGGTGTGTTGTTGTGATGTGCAGGACACCCCGACGATCCTTACCGCGTTGTACAACGTAAGCTGTACCGGCACCGGAAAGCGGCAAGTGGGGCGATAATGCGCGACACCCTCCGTCAGGGCCGCCCCGCGCATTGCCGGGCGGCGTGTCCGAAATAGTGAGTATTGGGTCGGCAGTGTAGAACGGGAGATGTGACGGCAATGGCTACGGAAACTCCCCAGCTCAACGCAGCATGTGCCGTCCCCGCCCCAGGCAGCGCCCGATGACGGCCACCGACACGGCGCCGGACCCGGAACGCGCCACACTGGACAAGGCCGCGAGCGAGAACTTCCCCGTGGCCCCCTTCTTCCTGCCCAGGGCCTGGCGCGACGACCTCATGGCCGTCTACGGCTTCGCCCGGCTCGTGGACGACATCGGCGACGGCGACCTCGCCCCCGGTGGGGCCGACGCCTGTCTGCTCGGCGTGTCGGCCACCGAGGCCGAGGACCGTCTGGTCCTCCTCGACGCCTTCGAGGCAGATCTGCGCCGGGTGTTCGACGGCACCCCGCGCCACCCCCTGCTGCGCCGCCTGCAGTCCACCGTCCGTCGCCGCTCCCTCACCCCCGAGCCGTTCCTCGGTCTGATCGCCGCCAACCGCCAGGACCAGCTCGTCACCCGGTACGAGACCTACGACGACCTCCTCGCCTACTGTGAACTGTCCGCCAACCCCGTCGGCCGCCTCGTCCTCGCCGTCACCGGCACCTCGACCCCCGAGCGGATCCGGCTGTCCGACGCGATCTGCACCGCCCTGCAGATCGTGGAACACCTCCAGGACGTCGCCGAGGACCTCGGCCGCGACCGCATCTATCTGCCTGCCGAGGACATGAAGCGCTTTCACGTCCAGGAAACGGATCTCGCCGCGAAAACCGCGGGCGCATCGGTGCGCGCCCTGGTTGCATACGAGGGACAACGCGCCCGCGATCTGCTGAATGAAGGCGCCCCCCTGGTGGGTAGCGTCCACGGCAGGTTGAAGCTGCTGCTCGCGGGGTTCGTGGCGGGGGGAAGGGCGGCGATCCGGGCGATCGCCGCCGCCGAATACGACGTACTTCCCGGCCCGCCCAAACCCGGCAAGGTCCAGTTGCTGCGTGAGGCGGGCGTGATCCTGCGAGGAGAGGGGTGATCCGGGCCGTGGATTCTCCGCCGCACGTGTCCGCACCGGTACTCGCCGCCTACAGCTACTGCGAGACCGTCACCGGGCAGCAGGCCCGTAACTTCGCCTACGGCATCCGGCTGCTGCCGACGGCCAAGCGCCGCGCCATGTCGGCGCTGTACGCGTTCTCCCGGCGCGTGGACGACATCGGCGACGGCGACCTGGCCGACGAGGTCAAGCTGGCGCGGCTGGCGGACACCCGGGCACTGCTCGCCCGGGTCCGGGAGGGCGAGGTCGAGGAGGACGACACCGACCCGGTGGCCGTCGGCCTCACGCACGCCGCGCGCACCTTCCCGATCCCGCTCGGCGGCCTGGACGAGCTGATCGACGGCGTCCAGATGGACGTGCGCGGGGAGACCTACGAGACCTGGGACGACCTGAAGGTCTACTGCCGGTGCGTCGCAGGTGCCATCGGACGTCTCTCGCTCGGCGTGTTCGGCACCGAACCGGGGGCGCGCGGCTCCGAGCGCGCACCCGAGTACGCCGACACCCTCGGTCTCGCGCTGCAGCTCACCAACATCCTCCGGGACATCCGCGAGGACGCCCAGGACGGCCGTACCTACCTGCCCGCCGACGACCTCGCCAAGTTCGGCTGTTCGGCCGGGTTCGACGGGCCGACCCCGCCGGAGGGCGCCGACTTCCCGGGCCTCGTGCACTTCGAAGTGCGACGGGCCCGGGCTCTTTTCGCCGAGGGCTACCGGCTGCTGCCCATGCTCGACCGGCGCAGCGGCGCGTGCGTGGCCGCCATGGCCGGCATCTACCGCCGGCTGCTGGACCGCATCGAGCGCGACCCGGAGGCCGTGCTGCGCGGCCGGGTCTCACTGCCCGGACGCGAGAAGGCGTACGTCGCCGTGCGGGGCCTGTCCGGCCTGGACACCCGGCATGTCTCCCGCCAGGTCTCCCCCCGCTCCGTCAGGAGGCGCACCTGATGGGCATGTCCCAACCGGTCGGCATGCGGCAGGCAACCCCGCGCCGCGGCGTGGCGTCCCTGACTGCGACGGCCGGGCGTGCACCGTTCAACCAGCACGCCCGGCACGCACGGAAGGACGCACGATGAGCGACGGCTCACGCCCCGCGGGGGCCGACGCCGGCACCCCGCAGGCGGCAGGACGCAGCGCCGTGGTGGTCGGCGGGGGTCTCGCCGGCATCACCGCGGCGCTCGCGCTCGCCGACGCGGGGGTCCGCGTCACCCTGCTCGAGGGCAGACCCCGGCTGGGCGGCCTCGCCTTCTCCTTCCAGCGCGGCGAACTTACCGTCGACAACGGCCAGCACGTGTACCTGCGCTGCTGCTCCGCCTACCGCTGGTTCCTCGACCGGATCGAGGGCGCGGCGCTGGCACCGCTGCAGGACCGCCTGGACGTGCCCGTGGTCGACGTCGCCAAGCCCGAGGGCAGGCGGCTCGGCAGGCTGCGGCGCGACCCGCTGCCCGTCCCCCTCCACCTGGGGCGCAGCCTGGCCTCCTATCCGCACCTCTCGCTCGCCGAGCGGGCCGCGGTCGGGCGGGCCGCGCTCGCGCTCAAGGGGCTCGACATCGCCGATCCGGCCCTGGACGCGCAGGACTTCGGCAGCTGGCTGGCCGCGCACGGCCAGTCGGCGCGTGCCGTCGAAGCCCTGTGGGACCTGGTCGGGGTCGCCACCCTCAACGCGGTCGCGGGCGACGCCTCGCTGGGACTCGCCGCGATGGTGTTCAAGACCGGTCTGCTGTCCGACCCGGGCGCGGCCGACATCGGCTGGGCCCGCGTCCCGCTGGGCGAACTGCACGACCGGCTGGCCCGCAAGGCGCTCGCCTCCGCGGGCGTCCGTACCGAGGTCCGTACACGCGTCACCTCCGTCT
Organism: Streptomyces sp. NPDC045022; assembly: GCF_056432605.1. NCBI lineage: Bacteria > Bacillati > Actinomycetota > Actinomycetes > Kitasatosporales > Streptomycetaceae > Streptomyces > Streptomyces sp. NPDC045022. Next base: position 5,813 of record NZ_JBWKIR010000058.1, on the reverse strand, counting down.
CTATCAACGAAAACGGGAGCTGGAGCGTTCAGGTTCCCGGCGAGACCCTCCAGACCGACGCGGTCGTCCTCGCCGTGCCCCAGCGCGAGACCCACGACCTGCTGCCGCCCGGCGCCCTGGACGCCCCGGAAAGGCTGCTGGCGATCGGCACCGCGCCGATCCTCAACATCCATGTCGTCTACGACCGCAAGGTGCTGGCGAAGCCCTTCTTCGCGGCCCTCGGCACCCCCGTGCAGTGGGTCTTCGACCGCACCGACGCCTCCGGGCTGGGCACGGGGCAGTACCTCGCGCTGTCCCAGTCGGCCGCACAGGACGAGATCGACACCCCGGTCGCCGACCTCCGCGAGCGCTACCTGCCCGAGCTGGAACGACTGATGCCGGCCACCCGCGCGGCCGTGGTGCGGGATTTCTTCGTGACCCGGGAGCGTACGGCCACGTTCGCCCCCACCCCCGGCGTCGGGCGGCTGCGGCCCGGCGCCCGCACCAAGGCCCCCGGCCTGTACCTGGCCGGAGCGTGGACCGCCACGGGGTGGCCCGCGACGATGGAGAGTGCGGTCCGCAGTGGAGTGAGCGCGGCGGACGCCGTGCTGAGCGCCCTGGGCCGGCCCCGCCCCCGCCACCTCTTCGAGTTCGAGGAGGCGGCCTGATGCTCGCTCAGGAGCCCGTGGCGGGCCCCCGTACTCCCGGTACCGCAACAAGAGGAGAGACTGTGCCCACTGTGCCCCCGGCCTCGACGCCCGCTCCACGGGCCGCGGTGGACGTGACCGCGCTGCTGGAGCGCGGCCGGACCCTGGCCACACCGGTCCTGCGTGCGGCCGTCGACCGCCTGGCGCCTCCCATGGACACCGTCGCCGCCTACCACTTCGGCTGGATCGACGCCGCGGGCAACCCCGCCGACGGTGACGGCGGCAAGGCCGTGCGCCCCGCGCTCGCCGTGCTCTCCGCCGAGGTCACCGGCGCCACGCCCGAGACCGGGGTCCCCGGTGCCGTCGCCGTCGAACTCGTCCACAACTTCTCGCTGCTGCACGACGACCTGATGGACGGCGACGAGCAGCGCCGGCACCGCGACACCGTCTGGAAGGTGCACGGCCCCGCCCAGGCCATCCTGGTCGGCGACGCCCTGTTCGCCCTCGCCAACGAACTCCTGCTGGAACTGGGCACCGTCGACGCGGGCCGCGCCACCCGCCGGCTGACCGCCGCCTCCCGCGCCCTGATCGACGGTCAGGCGCAGGACATCTCCTACGAGCACCGCGACCGCGTCAGCGTCGAGGAGTGCCTGGAGATGGAGGGCAACAAGACGGGCGCGCTGCTCGCCTGCGCCTCCTCCATCGGCGCGGTGCTCGGCGGCGCGGACGACGCCACCGCCGACGCGCTGGAGAAGTACGGCTACCACCTCGGCCTGGCCTTCCAGGCCGTGGACGACCTCCTCGGTATCTGGGGCGACCCGGAGGCCACCGGCAAGCAGACCTGGAGCGACCTGCGCCAGCGCAAGAAGTCCCTGCCGGTGGTCGCCGCCCTCGCGGCCGGTGGCGCCGCCTCGAAGCAGCTCGCCGAGATCCTCGCCGCCGACGCCAAGAGCAGTGACTTCGAGACCTTCTCCGAGGAGGAGTTCGCGGCCCGCGCCGCCCTCATCGAGAAGGCCGGCGGCCGCGAGTGGACGGCCGGGGAAGCCCGCCGTCAGTACGCCATCGCCCTCGAAGCCCTCGACGCCGTCGACATGCCCGACCGGGTACGGGCCTCCTTCACGGCGCTCGCCGACTTCGTCGTCGTACGAAAGAGATGATCACTATCGGCTCGACGCACCTCGCTTAGTCGCCGGCCGGTGTCCGGGACGCAGGACACCGGCCGACGGCGGACCCACAGCAGCACGACTCGCACGACTGCACGAAGGGGAAGCCATGACAGCGACGACCGACGGAAGCACCGGGGCGACCTTGCCACCCCGCGCTGCCGCGGCCAGCGACACCACCCTCATCACCCCCGGGGCGGCCGGGGTCCAAGAAGCCGCCGCACACGCCGCGAGGCGCGCCACCGACTTCCTGCTCGCCCGGCAGGACGCCCAGGGCTGGTGGAAGGGCGACCTGGAGACGAACGTCACCATGGACGCCGAGGATCTGCTGCTCCGCCAGTTCCTGGGTATCCAGGACGAGGCGACGACCGAGGCCGCCGCCAAGTTCATCCGAGGTGAGCAGCGCGAGGACGGCACCTGGGCCACTTTCTACGGCGGCCCCGGCGAACTGTCCACCACGATCGAGGCGTACGTGGCCCTGCGCCTGGCCGGCGACGCGCCCGGCGCCCCGCACATGGCGCGGGCCTCGGCCTGGGTCCGCGAACGCGGTGGTATCGCCGCCGCCCGCGTCTTCACCCGGATCTGGCTCGCCCTGTTCGGCTGGTGGAAGTGGGAGGACCTGCCCGAACTCCCGCCGGAGCTGATCTACTTCCCCAGCTGGATGCCGCTCAACATCTACGACTTCGGCTGCTGGGCCCGGCAGACCATCGTGCCGCTCACCATCGTCTCGGCCAAGCGCCCGGTCCGCCCGGCGCCCTTCCCGCTGGACGAGCTGCACACCGACCCGGCCCAGCCCAACCCCCCCAAGCCGCTCGCCCCCATGGCCAGTTGGGACGGCGCCTTCCAGCGTCTGGACAAGGCGCTGCACCGACTGCGCAAGGTCGCCCCGCGCCGACTGCGCAAGGCCGCGATGAACTCCGCTGCCCGCTGGATCATCGAGCGACAGGAGAACGACGGCTGCTGGGGCGGCATCCAGCCCCCGGCCGTGTACTCGGTCATCGCCCTGTACCTGCTCGGCTACGACCTCCAGCACCCGGTGATGCGCGAGGGCCTCGCCTCGCTGGACCGTTTCGCCGTCTGGCGGGAGGACGGCGCCCGGATGATCGAGGCCTGCCAGTCCCCGGTCTGGGACACCTGCCTCGCCACCATCGCGCTGGTCGACGCGGGCCTGCCGGTCGACCATCCGCAACTGGTCAAGGCGGCCGACTGGATGCTCGGCGAGGAGATCGTCCGCCCGGGCGACTGGGCCGTCAAGCGGCCCCATCTGCCTCCGGGGGGCTGGGCGTTCGAGTTCCACAACGACAACTACCCGGACATCGACGACACCGCCGAGGTCGCCCTCGCGCTGCGCCGGGTCAGGCACCACGACCCCGAGCGGGTGGACCACGCGATCGGGCGGGCCGTGCGCTGGAACCTCGGTATGCAGTCGAAGAACGGGGCCTGGGGCGCCTTCGACGTCGACAACACCAGCCCGTACCCGAACCGGCTGCCGTTCTGCGACTTCGGCGAGGTCATCGACCCGCCGTCCGCGGACGTCACCGCGCACGTGGTGGAGATGCTCGCCGCCGAGGGCCTGGCCCACGACCCGCGCACCCGGCGCGGTATCGAGTGGCTGCTCGCCGAACAGGAGCCGGACGGCTCGTGGTTCGGCCGCTGGGGCGTCAACTACATCTACGGCACGGGCTCGGTGGTGCCCGCGCTGACCGCGGCCGGCCTGCCCGGCTCCCACCCGGCGATCCGGCGGGCGGTGACCTGGCTGGAGAGCGTCCAGAACGACGACGGCGGCTGGGGCGAGGACCTGCGCTCCTACAAGTACGCCAAGGAGTGGAGCGGCCGCGGCGCCTCCACCGCCTCGCAGACCGCGTGGGCACTCATGGCGCTGCTCGCGGCGGGGGAGAAGGGCTCCAGGACCGTCGAGCGCGGCGTCCAGTGGCTGGCCGACACCCAGCGGGCGGACGGCACCTGGGACGAGCCGTACTTCACCGGCACCGGCTTCCCCTGGGACTTCTCCATCAACTACCACCTCTACCGGCAGGTGTTCCCGCTCACCGCGCTCGGCCGGTACCTGCACGGCGACCCCTTCGAGCGAAACCTGCTGACCCCGGCCGGGAAGGCTTCTTCGCGGGCCAAGGGGAGCTGAATTGAGCACCCAGCCCGCTCCGGTCCCGCTGCTGATCGCCTGCGCGCTCGGCATCGAGCACCTCGCCCTGCGCACCGGCGAGCGCGGCGGTGCCGGCGGGCCGTACACCGTCGTCCGCACGGGCATGGGCCCCCGGGCGGCGGAACGATCCATCACCGGCCGCCTGGCGGCCCCGGCCCTCGCCGAGGCCGCCGTACTGGCCACCGGCTTCTGTGCCGGACTCGCCCCCGGGATGCATCCCGGCGACCTGGTCGTCGCCGACGAGACCCGGGACCCGCACGGGACCGTCCCGTGTGTGGGCACCGATCTGCTGGTCAAGGAACTCGTGCGCATCCTGCCCGGGCGCACGGTCCACACCGGCCCGCTCACCGGCTCCGACCACGTGGTCCGGGGTCCGGAGCGGTCCGATCTGCTCGCGACCGGCTCGATCGCGGTCGACATGGAGTCCGCGGCCACGCTCCTCGCCGCCCGCCGGACGGGCGACCGCCCGGTTGCGGCCGTCCGGGTGGTCGTGGACGCTCCAGAACACGAACTCGTCCGGATTGGGACGGTGCGCGGTGGAATATCAGCTTTCCGTGTTCTTCGCTCCGTTCTTCCTGCATTTTTTGAATGGCACCGTTCTTTGTTGCTCCCCCGGAGGTGAGCCAGATGGCCATGCCGTTGCGTCAGTCCATCAAGGTCGCTACATACCTGGCTGAACAGAAGCTGCGCAGGCGGGACAAGTTCCCGCTCATCGTCGAGCTGGAACCGCTGTTCGCCTGCAATCTCAAGTGCGAGGGCTGCGGCAAGATCCAGCACCCGGCCGGTGTGCTCAAGCAGCGCATGCCGGTCGCCCAGGCCGTGGGCGCGGTGCTGGAGTCCGGTGCGCCGATGGTCTCCATCGCCGGCGGCGAGCCGCTGATGCACCCTCAGATCGACGAGATCGTGCGGCAGTTGGTGGCGAAGAGAAAATTCGTCTTCCTGTGCACCAACGCGATGCTGCTGCGCAAGAAGATCGACAAGTTCAGGCCCTCGCCGTACTTCGCCTTCGCGGTGCACATCGACGGGCTGCGCGAGCGGCACGACGAGTCCGTTGCGAAGGAGGGTGTGTTCGACGAGGCGGTGGAGGCCATCAAGGAGGCCAAGCGGCGCGGCTTCCGGGTGACCACGAACTCGACCTTCTTCAACACCGACACCCCGCAGACCATCATCGAGGTGCTCAACTTCCTCAACGACGACCTCGAGGTCGACGAGATGATGATCTCGCCCGCCTACGCCTATGAGAAGGCACCCGACCAGGAGCACTTCCTCGGTGTCGAGCAGACCCGCGAGCTGTTCAGGAAGGCCTTCGCGGGCGGCAACCGCAGGAAGTGGCGGCTCAACCACTCCCCGCTCTTCCTGGACTTCCTGGAGGGCAAGGTCGACTTCCCGTGCACCGCGTGGGCGATCCCGAACTACTCGCTCTTCGGCTGGCAGCGCCCCTGCTACCTGATGAGCGACGGGTACGTGCCGACGTACCGCGAGCTCATCGAGGAGACCGACTGGGACAAGTACGGTCGCGGCAAGGACCCGCGCTGCGCCAACTGCATGGCGCACTGCGGCTACGAGCCCACCGCCGTCCTCGCCACGATGGGCTCCCTCAAGGAGTCGCTGCGGGCCCTGCGCGAGACCGTATCCGGAAACCGGGAGTGACGCGATGACCGCCGTGCCCTTGGGCGTTCCCGAGGTACCGGCCCGTCCGGTCGCGCCGCGTCGCCGGTCGCGGCAGATCCAGGTCGGGCCGGTGGCGGTCGGGGGCGAAGCGCCGGTGTCGGTGCAGTCGATGACGACGACCCGTACGTCCGATGTCGGTGCCACCCTGCAGCAGATCGCCGAGCTGACGGCGTCCGGCTGCCAGATCGTCCG
>NZ_JBWKIR010000057.1:0-13953 GCF_056432605.1 Streptomyces sp. NPDC045022 | reverse complement strand
ATGGAGATCCTCCCTCGGACCGGGCCGCCGTGGTCATCGTCGACAGTGTCACGTGAGCCCTGCGGTGTCCGCCAGGCGGCGGTTCCACCAGCCGGGGCGTGCTGCCGCGAGCGCCTTCAGCCGGCGGTGTTCGGCGCGTTGAGCGGCGACGAGGAGGGGAACGAGCGGGACGGTCAGCAGCGGCAGACTGCGCGGGGCGTTCCTGTTCTCCAGGAGGAGGGCGGCGACGGCCGCGGCACCGGAAGCGTACAGGATCGGGTTGTAATACGGCATGAGCCGCGGGCCGAGCCCCTCGCAGTCCGTGAGCCACGGGTCCACCAGCCGCGTCCGCCTGCGCGCCAGCCATGGGCGGTCACCGCGGCGAGGCTGACGCACATCTAGCGCGTGTCTCTTTGAGGGGTTGGCCATTTGAACGGATGCGTCCGTTCGGCTAGTGATCACCCGATCGGCTGCCCTCTGAGACGCCGTTGAGGAACCACCGGGGCCGCTGGCAGGCTGCCGGAACGTCGGCGATCGAGGAAGCCACCATTCCCGTCACCTCGAGCCCAGAGCCTCTACTGGTAGGCCCTGCACCCAGCCCCGCTGCTCCGTCTTCCCTCCGGCAGTTGGTGGGGCATTCGCTCCATCGGTCTCACAGCAACGGGCCGGACGCCGGAGCAGCCGCTTGTAAGAGGCCGCGCGGATAGGCGTGCGGTCATGGTCGGCGGTTCGGGCGTTCGTCCCAGCGGTGAGTGGTCCATGCCTGCCGGATCAGGCTGCGCACGGTGATGATCGTGTCGGCGAGGTCGAAGAAGGCGTCGATGACGGTGGCCCCGCGCTCGTAGCAGCGGGCGAGCCGGTGGAAGGCGTCCTGCCAGGCGTGGGTGCGTTCGACGTGCCAACGCTGACTGGCTTGGATGGGCGCCTTCTCGCCTTTGTGCGCGATGCGGCCGTGGAGGCCGCGTTCGTTGAGCAGAGTGCGGGTCTTGTCCGAGTCGTAGCCGGCGTCCAGGTGGACGGTGATGTCGTCGGGTAACGGCCCCAAATCGTCCAGGCGGTCCAGGGTCGGGGCGAGCAGGGGGGAGTCGTGGCGGTTGGCGCCGGCCAGGACACGACCCAGGGGAATGCCGTATCCGTCCGTCATGCCCGAGCGTTTGAGACCCTGTTTGCCGCGGTCGACCGGTGAGCGACCGGCGGCCTCGCCGCCTCCGGGCGCCTTGGTGATGGAGCCGTCCACGGCGATCTGATCGAGGACGAGGCCGACGATCCGGTCGTAGGAGCCCAGCGCGATCTGCTTGAGATGGGCGAAGACGCCGAGTTGTATCCACTCGTCGCGGCGGCTGCGGATCGTGGTGGCCGAGCAGGTCGTGTCGGCGATCGCCTCGTAGGAGCAGCCGAAGCGCAGCAGTTGCAGCATCTTGTCGAATATGATCCGGTCGCTGATGCGTCGGCGGTGGCAGCCGAGTGGATGGTCCGGGTGGTACTCCGGCCGCTCGGGCAGCAGGGACGCGAATTGCTCCCAGAGCGGTTCGGTCAGCCATGATGGCAGCGCGGGCACAGGTCTCCCCAATGAGTGGTGTGCACCGTGAAGTTGCTGGTCACGGCTCTGGTGTGAGGGGCAGGAGAACTACTCGTGCTGGTCGTCGGCTGGTGTCCACGACGATCAGGTCAGAGGCCACGTGGCCATGCCGCGGGCTCGCCCTTGGTCCGCAGACGTCCCCGGGCCACGAGGCGGCCGAGCCGTCGCTGCTCGGCTCGTATAGCGACAGCAGACCCTCGACGTCACTGTCCACGGACCTGCAGGTAGTCCATGAACAAGGGCCCCACCTGCTGAGGTGTCTCGGCACGGCGCCGGGCGGTGAGGCCGACCTGCTTGTCGCCCCGGTCGGCCGCGGCAAGCAGGTCTGGCGGGGGTGCGTATCAACGCGGGAGGGCCGGGCCTCAGCCTCGCGCTGTCACGCGGCGGGGCGTCCCGCGGGTGATCGGTGACGAAGTCGATTTTCAGGCCGCGCAGATGGTCAGGCTGCTGGTGCGAAGGCCGTGATTGCGTCGACGAGGTCGGCCGGAGCTTCCAGCGGGATCAGGTGACCCGTGTTCGGAATCACCGCGAAGTCGGCTCCAGAGAGGTAGGGCACCAGGTTGTTGACGAGCACGTCGACGGGCTCGACATGGTCGTTCTCTCCGGCGACGACGAGGGCGGGGACGCTGATCATGCGGGTGTGCTCGCAGACGTCCTCCGCGATGCCGCGCAGCGGCCACTCCGTGCGGGCGGCGTCGGTGCTGGCCCGCGAGTCGGTCGCGATCTGCGACTTGATCGATTCGGGCAGCTCGGTCGCGGTGAGGATGTGATCCCGTGCGCCAGCGACGGACTCGTCGGAGTCGTAGGCGTGGGAAAGGCCTTCCCGGTACTCGGGAGTGATCCCTGCGGCGGGCTTCGCCGGAGCGGAACCAACGAGGATGATCCCGCGGAGGCCGGCGGGCCGGGTCGCCGCTAGGAGCTGCGCGATCTTGCCACCCATGGAATGTCCGACGAGGACGTAGTCGGTGACGCCCGCGTCGGCGATCACGGCGAGCGTGTCGTCGGCGAGTTGGCGGAGGGTGTAGGGGCCGGCCAGGTTGCTCGAGCGGCTCCACCCACGGAAGTCGACAGTGAGCATGTCGCGTCCCGCGAGGCCATCGACGACAAGGTCCCAGGTGCGGGCGGATCCACCCCAGTAGTGCAGAAACACCAGGGTCGGTCCGGTCCCCGGGCGGTGGTCATAAGCGGGCAGTAGCGGCTGCTGCGTCGTGTTCATCGTGACTTTCTCGATCAGTGTTCTGGGGCGGTTGTTCTGTGTGTTCATTGAATCTCTGCCGCTGTGCTGGGGCATCGGCATGACTGGTCGCCTGATGGTGGAAACTGGACAGGTGACCGTGATCCGGCAGATGACCTACCAGCCCGTCGGGCGCCGTGCCGCCACTGTCGAAACCATGACGTTCGACCGCCTTCGCGAGCTGAACGACGGCGGGACACAGCGTGCCGATTTCCACGTCCTCGCCGTCGTCGATGCCGGGCACGGATCCGTCACCGTGGACTTCCTCCGACACCCGCTCCAGGAGCGGTCCGCGGTGTGGGTCGCTCCTGGAGCTGTGCACCGATGGGATGACATCGCTGGCGTGGCTGGGCACGTCGTGCTGTTCGTGCCGACCGCGCCGGTCACCCACGCCACCCGGGAGCTCGTCGCGTCCCCGGACCTGGTCACACACTGGAGCATTCCCGACGCCGACTGGCCGTTCGTCGACACCGCGCGCAACCATCTCCTCCTCGAAGCATCCGCCCCACCCGGGAATACCTCGACGGAGCTGCCCGGGATCCTGCTCTCCGCGCTCATCGCCCGGCTCCGGCCCCCCCACGCCGAAGCACGGTCGATCAATCCGGTGTTCCGACTGTTCCGGTCCAGCGTCGAAGCGCACTTCCGGGAACATCACGACGCCGGCTACTACGCCCGGACACTGGGATACGCGCCCCGCACCCTCTCGAGAGCGGTGCAGCAGGTCACCGGCCGCAGCGCGAAGGCGTACATCGTCGATCGGATCGTCCTGGAAGCCAAACGGCTCCTCGCACACGACCGCCTCACCGCAGCCGCCTGCGCCAACACGCTCGGCTTCCCCGACGCGTCCAACTTCTCGGTGTTCTTCCAGAAGGCGACAGGCATACGCCCGGGCGCGTGGCAGGCGACGGTGGCCGTCGAGTGAGGGGGTGTACTTAAGAAAGGCACCATCCATGATCACAGAGCGTCGCAACTCACATGATCGCCAGGGCCATGTACCTGCCTCGCTTCTTGGGTACCACCGTGCCTATCCGCGCGACCTCTAAGTCGGGATCGTCCAGGCCGGACACATGTGTCAAACGGGAAACGGCCTGATCCCTCTAACGGCAGCCCGGCCGCGGTCCGAGGCCGGGGCCGGACGGCTCGCGGTCTGGCTCTGCCTGACCAGCGCGTGTTCATGCTGGGCGTTCAGGCGTTCGCAGTGGGGCGCTGTCACCCCGCGACGGGACTCCAGAGCTGCAGAATGGATCGGAGAGTTTGCGACTCTTCCTGGGATGTGTCTGATGCTGTCAGCCTTACTCGGATCGCTTCAAGCAGATCGTCGGTGCGAACGCTGGGCCTGATGTAGCGGATACGGCCTCCGGCTTCGGAAACTATTATTGCCGTGAGCGCACGAGGGCGGCGTGAAAGGTCTCGAGCAAGAAGAGCGGGCGCCTGCGGCGCGTTCAAACTGATGAGTACTGCGAGGGCCCGATCCGCAGATACAGGGTCGTCGCCCGATGCGTAGTCGAGCAGTGCATGATCTATTACGGTGTCATCCTTCCGCCATGCACTGAGAAGGCGTGTGACGCCGGTACCCGGGTCATCCACGAGGGGAAGCAACGTGGGGAGCACCTGGGCCCGGAGTTCGGGGTGCCTGTCGCCTATCACCCCTGCGCCCCACAAGCCTTCTTTGCGAGCGTCGGCTTTTTCGACACCCTTGATGCGTAGTGCCGCGGTGACGACGTCGGTGGCTGTGTGCGGGTCGGAACGGTCGAGGAGACGTTCCAGGATCGCCGGGAATGGGTCCTCCAGCCATGGCGTCGGAGTCATCCGATCGCTGGCGGGCAGCAACGATACGGCTATGTCGGTCGATTGGGCATTCCAGGCCAGACCAGCATCCAAGCTGGCCACCAGGGCTGCTGTGCGAATCTGACGCGGTTGGTCCTGGGATAGAGCCTGGATCAGGAGCGGTTCGACCGCTCGTGGATCGAGCAGTGTGCACCCGAAGAGGAGATCCGCCTTGACCGCCGGTTCGTCTTCGAGTGCCCAGCGATCCATCAGGCGTTCAAGAGATAGCTTGGGCTCACGACATTGCGCTACGGCCCAGACGGCGAGCTGGCGGACTTCAGGGTCTCGATGCTCCAGTAGAGGCAGGAGTAGAGGAAGCTCCCTGGCCACCGCATCGCGTGGGGTGTCAGGCGGGGCGGCATCGAACTGATGAGCGGCGGCAATGCGGCCGAGGAGGAACAGCAAAGCCGAGGGACGGACATCGGCTGTGGCCAACCGGGCGAGGAACGGGACGGCTTGGACCGTCGCCTGCGTTGCGACCTCGTCGTCCAGCAGCAGGCCATAGAGGTCCTCGACGGCCTCATCGGATCGTTCGGGATCCTTACTCGTCAAACCCCGTACGATCGTGGGGAGTTCCTCACATCCGTACTGCGCCCACGGTACGCGTTCAAGTTCCCGCAATTCCCGTCTGAGGTTCATTGTTGGAGCCTACCATAGGGATATGGGGCTCAGCCCTTCGAGGCTGAGCCCCCGAACGCTAACTATTCTTCTTCGTCCTCTGACCCCATGGTTATTCCGAACCTGCCGTACAAGTGCCCCATTTCCAGCACTTGGCGCACTACTCTTCTAGTGCCGATTTCTTCGGACAGCTCGTCTTTCAATGCTTTATCGTAAACCTGTCCTTCGATGAGCCCGTTCGTGCCTTTAGGTATCGTGACCCCACTATATTCGGTGATGTCCTCAGCGCACGTCGTGGAGCAGACATTATTCGGCGACAGTGCCGTTTTTACCGTGCCGAGGGTTCCACCCAGGAACTTCTTTTGCAAGGCCGGATTCTTGCGTAGAGCGGCGCCTACGCCTTCGGAGTGACCTTTACCTGTTCGTCCAGCGGTCGGCTTCACTTGAAGTACCGGAATTCCATTCTCGGCAAGCGTGTCCAGAGCACCTTGCGGCATCTTGCCTTTACTGAGAAGGACGATGACTCGTTCGACGCTGCCGTTCTCTCCGTCGACTTCTACGCGCGAGACGAGGGCATTGAAGTGAGAGTATGACCAGCCGCCACCCTTGCGGTACGCCTCATCGACCACCTGGAGGGCCATCTCGAATTGAGTCGACGCGCGGAGGGCCTGCAGTTCCTTGGGGATTTCGGGCAGTTCAGTGGGATTGTTGATGACCTTGAGTCCGTCTGGATTACTCGTCTTCGACTTGGTCGTCGTCGGCCCAGTACGGGTGTCCGGAACCCCGTCACCGTTCTTGTCGTTCTTCGGGCAGGCAGGCTCCCCGGTCACGCCGCACAGCAGTTTCAGACCCGAGGGATCGCTGTAGGCGATGGGGTTGTTGTCGCTGTAGCTGTAGGCCGACAGGTTCTGCGGGTCGAACTGGTCAGTTAGCTCGTCGGGGCTGATGAACCGCCCCAGGGCTGCGTCGTACATGCGCGCGCCGAGCATCGACAGGCCAGTGGTGTCATCCTCCGCCTTACCCAGGAATCCCCTGTCGGTGGAGGCCGGAAGGCTTACGCTTCCCCGTTGGGCACCGAACGGCTTGTATCGGCGGCGAGTGACGGTGCCATCCGTGGCGATCATCAAGGAAGTGGATGCCTGATCATCGCTGAGGAGCCAGGTCAGTTTGCCATTCGCCGAGTCGTCGTCGGTGCGCATGGCGACCGCGGTGCCGTCAGCCGTGTACAGGCGCGTAGCCTGCACGCCGGCCGTCGTCTTGTGCAGCTCGTGGCCGTCGAGGTAGAGGACGTTCTCCTTCGGTGACGTGCGCAGCAGGACGTTGCCGTCCTTGTCGTACACGAAGGCCGAGGTCTCGTCTCCGTCGTTCTTGTGCTGGGTGATGCTGGTGACTCGGTTTTGTGCGTTCCACGCGATCGACGAGTTGACGCCGTTCACCGTGCGGGTGTCCATCTGGCCGGCATCGTTGTAAGTGAAGGAATCGGAGCCGGCTTGGGTCACCGCGTGGGGGTGGGGCTTTCCTGCTGTGTAGGTGGAGCCGTCGGCGCTGTAGCCGGGGTAGGTGTATTTCTTCGTCGTCGACCCGCTTGCCGTCGTGTCCTTGACCGACATCAGGTTGCCGAGGGTGTCGTAGGTGTACGACTGGTCGTACGGATCGAGACTGCTGCTCAGGTCGGGTGTGGCCGTGCCTGTGCAGCCATCGGTGGCCTGGGTCGTCCAGGCGCGCGTCAGCCGGTGCAGCTCATCGTAGGTGTAGCACTCGCTCTGTTTCGCGACGGCGTCAGTGATGCCGGTGACCTGACCACCGAGGTCACGCGTGTAGGTGTCATCCTGCGCGGTCTTGGTGCTGGTGCCGGTGGTCACCGTGGTCTTGATGTTGGACAAGGCGCCGCTGCCGTCGGCATCGTTGTAGGCGTAGGTACGGTTCACGCCGGCGTCTGAAGTACTCCCTGCTCCGAAGACTCGTCCGTTCAGCCTGCCCAGGCGATCGAAGTCAATGTTCGACTGATAGGTCGCCAGTGGGGAGGACACCTTGGACGGCAGACCTTGCGCGGTGTAACTGGTGGTCACGGTTTCGGCGGGCAGATGACCGACGGCTGGATTGGTCACCGACGTCGTATGGTCGGCCAGGTCGTAGCCGTAGCTGAACGTGTAGGTGCCGGCCAGGCCAGAGCCGTCGTCCGGAATGGTGTACGTCTTGGCTTTGACGCGGCCGCGGTCGTCATAGCCGGTGACACTCTCGGTGTAAGCCTTGCCGTTCGCGAAGGCGGTGGCCGAAGCCAGCTGCGCTAGACCGTTCTGCGCAGTGTCGTACTTCAGCTCAGACAGAAGGGTCGTGCCCTGCCAGACCGTCGTGGGCCGGTGAAGGTTGTCGTACTGGTACGTCAGTACGGTGCCGTGACTGCTTTCCGTAGCCACCTGGCCGTTCTCGTTGTAGAGGACGGAGGATGAACCGGCGTCGGGATCGACTGTAGAGGTACGGTCACCTATCCAGTCGTATCCGTAAGTGGTCAGGTTGCCTTTCGCGTCGGTGATCTGTATCAAGTCGCCTCTGCGGCTGTACAAGTATGACGTTGTCTGCGCACCGGCCGGCCCGTGCTCCACCACCTTCGTCGTCTTCCCGAAGACGTCCGTGTACACGTCCTTACGCTCGCCAGTGGGCGGCACGGTGGTGGTGTAGTCCCCGAAGTAGTAGGTGCGGCTGACGTTATCGGGCTGCGCAGTTCCGTTGACCAGGATCTGCGATCCCGTTGTGCGGCCCGCCCAGTCAATGAGCAGGTCGGTGTACGAGGGCAGGTCGGCCACCATCGGCAGCACCATGCCGTCGATTCCTGCCTTGCCCGAGTTGTAAAACGCCGCTGAGGTACCCGTGACGTTGCCGGAGGTGTCGTAGCGTGTGGAGGCGACGGTGCGGCCGGTGCCTCCAGGCGCTGTCGATTGAGTCTCACGAAGGCGCCCGAGGCCGTCGAGATACCTGTACGAGTTCACGTACATGCTGCCGGACTGAAGAACACCGGTAGTGACCTTGGGTGCGCCGGTGACTGTATCGGGCACCTCGTCTCCGTTGGGCCCGGTCGGGATGTCGTAGCTGAACTGGATTGACGGGTTGCCGTCGGGGTAGTTGCCTATCTCGGTCGGCCTGAAGACCTGGCTGGAGCGGCCCACGGAGTCGAGGACGAGCCGAGTGGTGTTTCCGTTCGCGTCAAGGAATCTGTAGGGAGTGCCCCATAGGCGGGAATACCACGTCGTAGTGGATATAGGGGTTCCGGTGCCAGCATCGTCCGGATCCGGAGTGGTGACGGTGACGCCATCGGTCGGCCAGGTCGTGGCTGGGGAGTAGGTCGTGGTGGTCTTCTGGCGCTTGCCGTCGTAGGTGGCGACGGGGCGGCCCGCACCGTCGTAGTCCGTCCACGTCTTGCGGGCGTTGGCCGGGTCCGCGTCGGTGTAGACGTCCTGCTCGGTCGCGTTGCCGTCGGCCAGCTTGGTGTCGTTGTCCGCAAGGGCTGTCGCCCCGTCGTACAGCGTCACCTGGTAGGAGTCTTGGTTGGACGAGGACCGGTCTGCGCAGTCGGCGGCGTAGTGGCGCACCTCGTCCTGGAGGACCATCCAGCGCTTGACGTCGGAGTTGGGGAAGTTCGACGTGTTGTACGCACGGCCGTAGGTGGTGCACCGGTTGTCGTCGACGCTGACCTGGCCCCAGTCGTTGGTGCGCATGGGCAGGCCGTAGACGGTGCTGGCGGCCTCGGTGTCTATGTACTCGTCGTTGACCACGTGCTCGCGCCAGCCGGTGGAGACCAGGTCGTCGGTCGTGGTCTTGCTGTCGCGGACGAAGCGGGCGTCGGGCAGGCCGTCGTACTGGGCGGTGTCGTGGACCCAGTACTCCTTGCGGACGCGTTGGTGCGAGTTGCCGTCGCCGTCGCGTTCGGAGCTCTCCAGGGTCCGCCCGGCCAGCCAGGCCGAGTCCGTCCAGGAGTCGCCGAAGCCGTCGGTGACCTTGACGCTGCGGGTGGCCGAGCTGTCCGTCTTGGAGGTGCGGTCGCCGTCCAGGCCCCGGTAGAGCCAGTAGTAGGTGGAGGCCGCGTTGCTCTTGGTGCCGGTGAAGACCTCGACCTGCGGGTAGCCGCGCCAGTCGGACCAGGTCTCGTCGGAGTCCGGGACCAGCGGGTCGTTGGTGAACCGCCAGCCGGCGCCGCCGTGGTACTCGTACCGCGTGGTCATGACCGGGTCGCCGTCGGTGCCGGCGCCCTGCCCCACGCCCGGGTCGACGGAGACCTGGGTGACGAGGTACTTCTTGAACCAGCCGGTCGATGGGCTGCTTGCCCCCTCGGGAGTCCACTTCTGCCAGAAGCAGTCCTGGGTGTTGGACGCCTCGCTGGGCAGGCTGTTGATGTCGCAGGCGTCCGGCTGACCGTAGGTGACGCTGGTTACCGAGCCGAGGTCACCGTAGACCTTGTTGACACGGCGGAAGTTGAGGGTGGACTTGCCGACCTGGTTGTCGAGCCACTCGCCGTTGAAGTTGATGGTGGGCAGGCGCAGGTCGGTGCCGTCGCCGTAGCCCTTGCGCTGGACGTAGTCGAGCCAGAGGGTCTTGCCGACCGTGCCGTCGGGGTTGGGCAGCCCGTACTTCATCTGGTACTGCATCGCCGGATCCCACGTCGTACCGCCGTCGTTGCTGACGTAGGTCTTGATGTCCCACAGCATGTCGGTGGTGAAGAACGTGGGGTAGTACGTCTTGCCCGCGCAGTCCTCGCCGTTCGCGGGTCCGCGGCAGATGAGGTCGGTGGGGACGTCCGGGTAGGAAGCGGGCTTCTCCGACAGGGCCGGGCAGGCCGGGGGCTCCTTGCCGAGCGGGTCGTCGTAGCTCATCCGCTCCACGCACCGGCCCACGTGCGACAGCTCGACCTTGGCGGGCAGCTTCGCCCCCTGGATCTGGGCGGCCCAGCCGTACTCGATCTTCGTCAGATAACCGGCCCGGTCGTACACGCGCGCCTTGTCGGTGTTGATGACCGAACGGTAGTAGTTCGTGTCCTTGTCGTAGAAGTAGGCGTTCTCGACCTCGTTGGGGTCGACCACGCGGTCCAGGTTCCAGCGCCAGGCCTGGGTGCAGGGCTCGGGGAACTGGGCGTGGCAGGGCTCGCCCGCGTCGTCGCCGGCCACCGGTACGGTCAGCACGGAGTGGGTGATGGAGCCGTTGCGCTCGCTGCGGCCCCAGCCGAAGTAGTAGCGCATGCCGTCCTGGCTGGAGATCACCCAGTACTCGTCGTCGGCGCCGTGGCCGCCGGTCAGGTGCTGCACGCGCCAGCCCGGGTCGTCCTGCACGTGGTAGGAGCCGGTGCCGTTGCCGTCCTGGATGAGGGCCGAGTCCACACCGTTGAGGCTGATGGTGTACTCGGCGCCGTCCGGCTCGGTGCTGTGGTTGGGCGACTGCCAGCACATGTCGCCGACGGTGTTGTTGACATCCTGCGAGCAGTTCTTGTAACGCCGCTCGATGTAGCCGACGTTCAGGTCCCAGCCCATGCCCGCCCAGGAGGCCTGGTTGTTGGTCGCGGAGGTGCGACCGTCGACCGACTGGGAGTTGTACGAGAGTGACAGGTCCGGAGTCGCGCCGAACGGTGCCTTCGGCAGGGTGATCGGCAGGTCGTAGGTGAACGCGCCGGAACCGGTCGAGACGTCCCACTTGCCGGTCGGGCTGAGCGTGGAGGCCCGGTAGTCACCGCTCTCCGACGAGGAGCCGGTCGTCACCGCCGTCACGGTCGAGGTGGTGGCCGCCGACATCATCGCGGTGCCCGGCTTCGGGGACGCGGTCGTCGTCGCGGGGTCCGCGTCGGCGTACACCGTTGCCGTCAGCGTGCCGGTCTTCACGTCGTTGCGGACCGGGAGGTAGCGGCGGGTGTCCGGCGAACAGCCGCGCTTCTTCGGCGTGGTGAGGGCGCACGCGGGCATCTGCACCAGGCGCAGCCGGGAGGCGAAGTCGCCGCCGTAGGCGTTCTTGAAGGCGGAGTAGTCGAGGGTGACACCGACCGGCCCGGGGGCGGGCTTGTGGTCCTTGCGGGTCAGGCGCAGTGCCATGCCGACGCCGCCGATCGCCTTGATCTTCGTGCGGTCGAGGACCTGCACGTCGACGTCGGCGGGAGTGGCGGCGGAGGGGGAGACGGCGAGGCCCTTGCCTTCGGCGAGGGCGTCCTTGGCGGTCTTCTGCCCGCGCGCGAACGCGGACTGCGGGGGCAGTCCCGCGGCGCGGACCTGGGCGGCCGTCGGCGTCTGCACCGACACCACGGCGGACTTCGCCGCCGCGCTGCCGGCCTTGGCGTCGAGAACGGCACCGGTCGGGGACACGGCCTTGGGCTTGCCCGGCGTGGCCTTCGAGAGGTCGACCCTGGCCGTCACCCCCTTCGGCCAGGTGACCTTCGGCGCCTTGGTCATGGTCGACTCCGCCTGCTGACCGGGCGCGTCAGCGCCCTTGTGCGCAGGCACGCTGACGGTCTCGTCCTTCGGCTTGGCCACGGCGACGGCCGCGGCAAACGCCGGAGCGGACATGAGACCCGACAGCAACGCACTGGAGACCGCTACGACGAAGCCGCGTCTGTACGACGCACGCATCACGAACCCCCCACCCCTCTGGCCGAGAATCGACCATAAACAGTCAAAAAGAGCGGGATCGCGTTGCGGAGGCAGCACAAAGCCAACACATGGCGAACACACGCAGGCCGGAGATTAACCAGAATCTTAATCGCAGCATTTCCGGCAAATCGGGCCTCCAACTCCCAAATATCACCGCCCTCTTGGTGCAAGTTTTGGATGATCATGACCAACGGAACATCTAATTCCACCGTCACTACCGCGATCGGTTTCCAGGTGCTTAAATGGCCCGCCAGCAATCCAGCCAGCTCCCCCTTGATACGGCTTGTCCCATTTTCATGCCCAAGGCGCGGACAACGGCGTTTTCTCTTTTGCTCCAGGGGGGCTTCATCACCATGCTCGATCGCAGACGCTTTCTGCGTACGGGGGGCGCCATCGCCGGCGCGGCAGCCGTTCCCGCCGTCGCCGTCGGCGTGGCGCAGGGCGTCACGCGCTCCCGCCGCACCTCACAGGAGAGCACCACGCCCGGTTCGGTGACCGTCGGCAAGCGGTTCGACCTGACCGCTTCCTCCACCGCCCTGTTGCGCGAGGTGCAGTTGGGCGGCACCCGCGTCCTGCAGTCCTTCGCCTTCGACAACACTCGCGGGCACCTGTTCACCGTGCAGCTCGTCGACGGCGGACTCCGGCTCCCGGGCGAGACGCAGATCTACTCCGGCGCCGACCGCGAAGCCAACGGCGACCTGTGCCTGACCCGGCTGGACACGTCCGGACGGATTCTCGGCACGATGTATCTCCGCGGATTCGGGCACGGTGTGCAGATCGGGGTTGAATCCACCACTTCCGGAACGTATCTCTGGACGGAAACCCATAACGTCCGCACCGCGAATTCCGACGGCACCTACACCGGGTGGGGCGACCGGCTCGGCCGGTTCCCATTCGCCAACGGAACGGTGCTCACCGCGGGCTCCCCTGCACTCACCCAGTACACCCTGGAAAGCGGCGTCGACCGCACCACCTGTGCCATCGACCCGGTGAACAACCGGCTCGCGGTCCGCTGCCGGGTGAGCGGCGCCTTCCGCTTCCGCCTGTACGACCTCGCGTCCTTCAAGGCCGGCGGCCGGACCACCCTCGCGGACGTCGCGCAGCCCGCCGACCTCCAGCCCGGTTACAGCGACACCTTCCAGGGCTTCACGAGCTACGGCAGCTACCTCTACCTCCTGGCCGGCTCGCAGTACGGCAAGGACGGCTCCGTGTCACCGGACGGCAACACCTTCATCACATCCGTGGACTGGAACACCGGCACCGTGAAGGAGCAGAAGCTCACCAAGGCCGGGTACACCCTCTCCTACCGCGAGCCCGAGGGCATGGCCATCCAGATCCCCGACCCGAGCAACCCGCAGGCCCTGCGGCTGTGCAGCGGTTTCTCCTCCTACACGTCCGACACGGACCAGCGCAAGAAGGCCAGCATCTACTACAAGAACGTGCTGGTCAGCTGAGTCTGCACACCGCTGTGCTCATGTCCCAGTCGTCGCTTCCTCATCCAGCGAGCTCTCACAACTTTGCATGCTTGTATGCCTCGCTGTCGAAGCCGGGTGGACGGCCAGCGAGTCGGCCTGGCCGCAGGCGGTGGCCGACTCGGGTCGGACGGCTGTGGGGTGACCGCACGGATGCCCCGGCGCCGCAGGAGGCTGCGCCAGGACGGCGGCGGGGATCATCTCCAAGGTGCCGTCGGACGGCCCATCTGATCAGCCGCTTGTGAGCGGTCTGGAATGAGCCGCGCTCGCCGGGAAGGTCTCGCCAGGGCGAATTGGTACGGTACTTCCACGCGATGGTCTCAAGAGTGCGGCAGTGGTCGGCCCATCGCCGCCAGCGGACCGGATCGGCCGGCCTCAGTGGCTCGATCCGGTCCCACATCGCATCAGTGGTCACTAATCGGACGGACACATCCGATCGACTGACCAACCCATCAAAGAGACACGCGCTAATCTAGGGCCTGTGTGAGGTCGTGATCATTCTCGGGTTCTGGTCCCATGCGGGGGTGGCACCTGGTAGGACGCTGGGTGTGACACGTACGCAACTCACCGACAAGCAGTGGGAGTTCATCGAGCCGTACCTGCCGATAGGCGAGTACGGTCCGT
>NZ_JBWKIR010000056.1:0-14944 GCF_056432605.1 Streptomyces sp. NPDC045022 | reverse complement strand
ACGTCCGGGCCGGCACCACCACCCTGTTCGCCGCACTGGAAGTCGCCACCGGCAAGGTGATCGGCTCCCTGCACCGACGCCACCGGGCCGTCGAGTTCAAGAAGTTCCTGACAAAGCTCGACAAGGAGGTCCCCGCTGACCTCGATGTCCATCTCATCCTGGACAACTACGTCACTCACAAGACACCCGCCATCAAGCAGTGGCTGCTGGCGCACCCGCGCTTCCATCTGCACTTCACACCGACGAGTTCGTCCTGGCTGAACCTGGTGGAGCGGTGGTTCGCCGAGCTCACGCAGAAGAAGCTCAAGCGAGGCGTCCACCGCTCCGTGCAAGCCCTGGAACGGGATATCCGCAGCTGGCTCGCCGACTGGAACGAAGACCCCAGGCCGTTCATCTGGACGAAGACCGCAGACGAGATCCTCGACAAAGTCGCCGCCTACTGCCGACGAATCTCCGACTCAGGTCACTAGCGCTGGTCCGGGTTGAGCTCCGCGTACACCATCTCGACCAGCTCGTCAGCCTCGGCGGTTTGAGAGTCGTCGGGAACCACGTAGTACCCACCCAGCGTGGTGATCACGTCCTGCTCTGACTTGTCGTACTCGTGGAGACGGTCTTTCTGCTCCTTGGAGGTCTCAGGGTTGCGGGTTTGCCACCACCACACCTTGTTCCGGATCTCCTCCTTCGACAGGGGGCCTATCAGGACGATGTCCCTCCCCTGGATCTTCCCTGTGATCCTGAGGGAGTTCGCGTCGGTAGCCATGCGCATGTCTCCTTTCACCGTAAGGAGCCGCCATCAGCGCCTCTCTTGACCGCGGCACGCAGCGGATACCCGGTGGAGCCCCTCACTCACGGTCTCAGTCGACCAATGACCGGAACCGGTGAAGGTGGCCCGGCGACTGGAGCGTTACTTTCGGATGACCGGGCACCCAGGCTCGGCTCTACGATCGTTTGGGCTCACCAGCACGCGGCCGGGGCCCGCATCCGGTGACCCGCCGCATCGGGCGGCCCAGGTTCGGACGTGGTCATCGCGGACAGGACGTACTCCTCCCGCACGATCCGCATCCACCGCGTCGGCGTGTCCGAGTGGTGATCCCGCGGGCCGTCAGACAGGTAACCCGGCGTAAGGAGTGTGACCACGGGCAGGCCGTCGGCCCTCGACCACGACGCCTACCGTCGGCGTAACCCGGTCGAGCGGTGCTTCAGCAAGTTCGAGCAGCGGCCCGCCACCCGCTACGGCAAGACCGCCACCGATTGTCTCGCTGCCCTGCACATCGCGAGCATCTCGGTCCTCAGTCGCAGAGGCTGCCGCCCTGACCCCACCCGTCCGGCGTGGCCGCGCCGTCGGAACTGTCACCAGTGGCATCGTCACCGGGATTCTGCTGGCCCGGGCCGCCGCCGGCGTCCTCGCCGACCTTGCCGGCTGGCGGGCGGTCTACCTGGCGTCCGCGGGCGTCACCGCCGTCCTCGCCTTGCTGCTGCGTCGTGTTCTGCGCCGGGGCGCGCCGTCCGCGGGGGTGCGCGAGGCGTCGTACGGACGGCTGGTGACCTCGACCGTCACCCTGTTCGCCCGGCATCCGCTGTTGCGGTCCGGGGCGCGCTGGCCCTGCTGGTGTTCGCGGCCTTCAGCACTCTGTGGAGCGGCATGGCGCAGCCCCTGAGTGGTCCGCCGTGGTCGCTGTCGCACACCGCGATCGGCGTTCGGGCTCGCCGGGGCGGCCAGAGCCGTCGCCGCCGGAGTCGCCAGGCGCTGGAACGGCCGAGGGCTCGCCCAGCGCACGACCGGCGTCGGTCTCGCCCTGCTGGCGCCTTCCTGGCTCCCGATCGCCTTGGCCCGGCAATCCCTGTGGGCGCTGGCGATCGGTGCCATCCTGCTGGACTTCGCCGTGCAGGCCGTCCACGTCACCAACCAGACCCTCATCCACGCCGTCCGCCCCGACGCGGTCAGCAGGATCATCGGCGGCTACGTGGTCTTCTACTCGGCCGGCAGCAGCCTCGGCGCGCTCGGCTCCTCCCTCGCCTACGCGACGGCGGGCTGGCCGGCCGTGACAGCCCTCGGCACGTCATTCAGTCTCGCCGCCCTGCTCCTGTGGGCAACGACCCGCCGTATGAGGCTGCCCGGCGACAATCCGGCAGTTGAGCGGCCGAGCCCTGCGGCCCAGGTTGATCCGAAGAACAGGCGGCTCTAAGCGGGCCGGGCCGGCCCCCCGTTGCCGACCGGTGGCGGGCTCGCCGGCGCGGGCGGCACGGAAGCCCCGTCGGACACGGCGGCATGCTCGGGCGGCCCGACGGCAGCGCCGGCACCCGCCGACGGTGCCTGCCCGGGTCGAGGCGGTAGCGGGACGAGGTCGGCATCTTCGGCCCGCTCCCCCACGGCCGATTCCCGCCCAGGCCCCCCCAGGCCCGCCAGCTGCCCCTGAGCGCTCCGGCTGGCTGTTATCGGCGGTCCAGGCAGTCCACACCCTCAGCTCGCTCCAGCCCTGGTGCTACTCCACGCATCCGGCCGAGCTCGAAAAGACCATCAGCGCCGGTCGGGCCGTCTTGCCCTCACGCCTGCCAGTGATGCCTGTGCAAATATTCCTCCAGAGACAGCATCTCCGGGCGGATCTCGCGCAGCCGCTCCCGGTCGGCCTCGTAGCCGGTGGTCTCGAACCAGCGCTGCATCACGTACATCTCCTCCCCTTGCTGTTCGCGGAAGTCGTCCCAGGAGAGGCGACGTACCTCCACCGGACGCTGCAAGACTCGGGTGAAGACCTCGGCGGTCTGCGTCATCGACAACTCGTCCCCCGCCAGGTCCACAGACCGTCCCACCCACTGGTCGGGCCGGCTCATGGCCAGCAGGGTGAACGCGCCGATGTCCTCGACACTGATCTGCTGCAGCGGCCGCTCAGGCGACAGTGGCGTCCCCAGGGAGCCGTTCATGATCTCTTGCCGACGGCCCTCCCAGTTCTCCATCAGGAACACCGGCCGCAGCACGGTGAAGGGAACCGAGCTCTGCGCGAGATGCTGCTCGATCTCGTACTTGCTGTCGAAGTGCGGAATGCCGGTGTTCTTATGGGCGCTGCCCACCGAACTGAACACGAAGTGCTCCACCCCGGCTTCTGCCGCAAGGTCCACCATGAGCCTGCCCTGGGCCACCTCTTCCCCATAGCCGGCGCCGAAGTACTGCGTCACGCAGAACACGGCATCCACGCCGGCCAAGGCCGCGCGCAGTGACGCGGCGTTCCCCAGGTCCCCGGCCACCACCTGCGCACCCTGATCCGCCAGCGCACGAGCGGCCGGCTTGTCCGGATCACGAGTCAACGCATGCACCGGCCAACCGGCTTGAAGCAGATGCCGGGCCACGGCTCCACCCTGCCGGCCCGTGGCTCCCAGCACCAGCACCGCCTGGCGCCGCACGTCCGCTTCGGAAGTCATGGGTACCCACCTCTCAACACGCCGCCACCGCGACCGCTCACTTCGCGACGACAACCCTGCGACCAGCAGTAACGGCCCATCGGTACCACCAGCCGCCAGTCACCCAAACTGGTGCGACGCTTCCGGGACGACGAAGCAGCTGTTCTCGATCGTCGCGGCGAAGGCACGCTGATGGGCCACGGGGGTGAGGGTGTCGTGCACGCCGCTGAAGACCGGCGTGGGCACACCCTTGAGGCCCGTCCTTCATCCGCCCTGGCGGACGAAGGCGGTCGACGGGCCCCCGCGGTGAGCGGGATCAGCGGATCGGAGGGAACGCCTAGGCGTAGTAGTGGATCGTCCCGCGCAGGGCCGGCTTGGCGCCCTCACAGTGCTGGACGAACGTGGCCGCCAGCGCCGTGACCTCACCGTCGGTGCCGCGGACCACCTTGGTGATGGTCAGCTCGCCGTTACTGGCGTTGCAGCCGCCGAAGCCGGAGACGTCGAGACCGGCCGTACCGGGACCGTTGCCCCGCTCGGCCGTATAGGTGCGGCCCGCCTCGAAGGACTCGCCGACGGGTGGGACGAGAAGAGCCGACCACTTCTCCCGCTTGCTGGAAGCCTCGTAGGACAGTCCTCCGATTCCCCAGGAGTGGAGGGAGAAGAGGCTGGTGGCACCGGTGTGGATGCCGGTGCGGCCCTGGCCGACGTAGTCACCGGGTTCGCTGGCGTAGGAGAAGGACAGCGGGTAGGCGTGGTACTTGACCACCCCCTTCAGCGCGGGCGCGTCGGCGGACTCGCAGCGCTGTGTGTACGTGGCGTCCAGCGTGGTGATCGCACCGGACGCGTCCGCCTCGATCTGGTTGACCGTGAACTGGCCGTAGACCCTGTTGCAGCCGCGTGACTGGCCACTGACGTCCAGGCCGGGGGCCCGGCCGGTGGTGAACCCGGCGCGTTCGGCGTCGCGGTAGATGCCAGGGTGGAGCTTCTCCCCCGCCGGGGCCTCAAGCTGGACAGTCCACCAGTCGGCGTCGTTCTCGATCCGGACGGTCAGCGTCTCAGGGGCCCCTTCAACGGCGATCGTCGCCGTCTTCGGGGTGTAGGCCACGCTGCCGCCCTGACCGACCCAGTCCCCGCTCTCGCTGGTGTGGCTGTACTTCGTCACGGCGACCGGTGTCGTGGTAGCCGCTTCGGCAGGCGCGGCCAGGCCGGCCGTCAGACCGATCGCTGCGGTCAGGCCCGCCAGCGCGCCAAGCAGGCCGCGCCGGCATCTGGTGCGGGTAGCCATGGGTTGAAATCCCCCTCTGTTGGTCGGGCCCCTTTCCGGGGTCCCGAACAGGTGTCGTAACGACTGACAGTTGACTGTCCCCGGAGCAGCACACCAAACTCCTGAAGTCGCGTGCGCCTCAGGTGAGTTGAGGGGACGAAGCGGGGCGGCCGCGGCCTTCGTGGCATCGTCCGACTCGGCAGGCCGCCGAGCAGTACCGACGCGGCCGCCCGCGCCCCTGGGGCAGCGCACCGGCTGCACCGCCGGACCTTCCTCCCCCGCATCCGGTCCGGCCGCGCGGGCCAGGCCTGTCACTCCTCGTCGGTGGCGTCCCTGCCGCGAGGCGACGCGGTGTCAAGCGCGTTCCGGCAGACCGGAGCCACTCAGCGCAGTACGGCCGTCAGCAGGTCCATGCCCAGCGCCGTCAGATCGGGCAGATTGAGGGTGTAACGGACGTAACGACCGTGCCGCCGGGCCGTGAGCAGGCCCGCGCGGCGCAGGACGGCGAGGTGGCGGGAGACCTCCGGGGGTGAGAGTTCCCAGGCGTGGGCCAGCTCACGGGTGGTGTGCGGGCCGCGGGCCAGAGTTCGCAGTAGCCGCAGCCGTACCGGATGTGCGAGTGCCTCCAGCCGTAGTGTGACCGTTTCCAGCGATACGGGCTCTGCTGGACTCGGCTCGGCCACGGGGTACTGCACCACCGGCTGCCACCCGGGCGCGTGGACCGCCACCAGGTGCGGACGGCCGAAGACACTGGGGATGAAGGTGACCCCGGTGCCGTGGGCGGCGGTCGCCTTGTCCTGCAGCTTGTCCACGATGATGCAGTCGCCGTCCGGTGCCAGGGTGACCGCGCCGGAGACCGAGGCGAGTGCCGACCCGATGCCCTGGCGCTTCAGCAGGTCGTTCTTCAGACGCAGGTCGGTGGCGAGCTGCACGGCGACGCCCGTCCAGGCGGTGTCGAAGAAGGCCTCGGCGCACTGTTCGAGGGTGCGGCGCACCCGCGCCCGCACAGTGCCCGGGTCCGCGAGCAGCCGTTCCGCGAAGGCCTCTTGCCGCGCGCCGCGGGCCTGGGCGACGTCCAGGGCCCGCTCGCGCGCAGCCGCGTCGGTGAGCGGTGACGGCGCGCCGAAGTGGACGCGGTTGCTGCCGCACGTGGTGACGAGCGCGGCGGTCACATAGGTCTCGTCGTCGATCCGGTCCACGTCGTCCAACTCCTCCGCGAGGGTCGGCCGAGGCCGGGCAGGAAGCAGGAAGTCCGCCTGTGAGGAACGCCAGAGGAAGTCCGCCTCCCGCAACCGTTCGGCCAGCTCAGGCCGCAGCCCGGCCCAGACGTCCCCGGCCCAGCCGGCGAGCTGCGGATGATGCCCGGGTTCGGCCAGCACGTGCAGCATCGCGGTCAGCTCGGCCAGCGGGGAGGCGGCGAACCGCAGTCGCTCGGACGGCAGGCCGCTGATGTCGATCCTCAACGTCATCCCCGCATCATCGCCGCCCGGGTGGCCGGCGACGTCGTCGATTGACGGTGTCCGTCAACCGACGTGCCCGGCCCGGTGGGCCGAACGCACCGTTTGACGCCATGACTACCACCACCAAGTTCCAGGCCCGCGCCCTCGTCCGTGCCTCCGGAGGCCCCCGCTATGCCGTGGCCCTAGCCGTGGACGCGCTCGGCACCGGGCTGCTGCGGCCCTTTCTGCTGCTCTACGGGGTGACGGTGCTGAGGCTGTCCGCGCCGATCACCGGCACCGCGATGACGGTCGGCGTCACCGCGGGTCTGGTGTGCATGCCGGCAGTGGGCCGATGGCTGGACCGGGGCGCACGCAGCACGGTCGTGGCAGCGTCGATGCTGGTGCGTGTGCTGGGCGTGGCGCTGCTGCTGGCCACCCCGGCGGGGCACGCCTGGCTGTTCGCGACGGCGGCGCTCTTCCTCGGCATCGGCAACCAGGCATGGCCGGCCGCCCACGCGGCTCTCGTGGCCACCGTCGCCCACGGCCGGCAACGCGACGCCGCTCTCGCGGGAGGCCGGGCCCTGCGCAACGCCGGCCTCGGCGCGGGCGCGCTCCTCGCCACCGCGTGCCTGGCGGGCGGCACCACCGCGTTGCAGGCGCTGGCAGCCGTCACCGGGCTCGCCTATCTCGCTGCGGCGGCCTTGGCCTGGTCGGTCCGCCTGCACGCGTATCCGGCCACTGCCCCGGCCGAGGACGGGGACCCCGGGACCGCACCCCGGATGCGCGCGCTGCTCGCCGCCAACGTGGTCTACGTCTTCTGCCTCAACGTCCCCGAAATCGCGCTCCCGCTGGTCCTGGTGACACAGCTGCACGCGTCCCCGGTGTGGTCGGCGGCCATCTTCGTGGCCAACACGGTGCTGGTGGTCATCCTGCAGTTTCCGGTCACCGTACTGATGTCCCGTTTCTCCCGGCGGAGCGTCCTGGCTGTCGCCGGTGTGGTACTCACCGTGTCCTACCTCGGCTTCCTGGCGGCCACCTCACTGGGGCACGGCTGGGGTGCTCCGGCCGTCGCCGGGGTGTCCGTGGTCTGCACGATCGGCGAGATCATCTACGCCGGCAGCGCCACCGCGCTCGTCACCCACCTCGCCCCGGCCCGTGTGCTGGGACGCGTCCTCGCCCGCTTCCAACTCTCCACGGGCTTCGGCCTCGCCGTCTCCCCGGCGGTCATCACCGCTCTCGCACCCTACGGTTCGGCCGCCCTGTGGGGCAGCCTCGCCGCCGCGACGCTCCTCTCCGCCTCCGCCGTCGCCCACTGAGCCGGAAAGGGCTGGTGCTACAGGTGGGTCCGCGTGTTCAACTGCCACCGACCTGGTGAGCTGAGAGGAGCGCCATCCGCCCTGGCCGGTGACAGAGTCGGTCGCCTGTGCGCCGGCGTTCGGCGAGCGATCCTTTTTCGTTGAGCGCGCGCGGACATGGCTTCCCGTAGAAGGCGCCTGCAATGGCTGGTCACCGCCGGCGATGGAAGTGCGGCCGGAGAGGAGGGTGTGCGGGCGGGCGCTTGCGGACCGCGGCGATCAGGACGAGCGTGTTCGTCTGTCGGGCGCCGGGCCGTCAGCGGCTCTCCTCGCCCTGGGCGACCTCGACCTCGTGGTGGAAGGCCACCACGCCGGTGGTCGCGGCTCCGGCGGGGAGGATCGCGCAGACGGTGAGGAGCAGGGCGATCCATCGCGTGGTGTTCGAGCGGCCGTCGTGGGGTGTGAGGAGGGCGGCGACCCGCTGGGGCACGGGGCCCGTGGCCGCCGCGGGGGCGAAGTCGGGGCGGGTGGAGTGTTCGGCGTCTTGGGCGAGGGCGGCGCGGGCGATGGCCCGGGCCAGCAGGCGACGGTCGCCGACGGTGGCAGCGGCACTCTCGTCGGCGGCACGTTCCACGGCGAGCCGGATGGTGCCACGTGTCGCGTGGAGCGCGGGGTGGCAGTGGGCGGCGAGTTCGGCGGCCGCGAGGAAAAAGTGGTGGCCGCCCGCGTTGTGGGCCCGCTCGTGGGCGAAGAGGGCTTCCCGTTCGGCTGGGCCGAGGCTGCGCAGCATCGCGGTGGTGACGACGATCCGGTGAGGCCTGCCGGGCAGGGCGTACGCGTCCGGATGCGGCGAGTCGACGACGCACAGGTCGCCGGCCGTGGGGCGGCGGTCGGCCGCGGTGCGAGCGGCCCGGAAGGCCCGGACCTGCCGCACGGCCGAGCGCCCGAGGGTCCAGGCGCCGACGGTGAGCGCGCCGGTGGCGAGCGTGGCGGCCGGGACGGCGAACAGGTCCGAGGGCGTGCGCAGCGGGTGGATGAGGTCACCGAGTGCCGCGAAGAGGGAGAGTTTGAGCAGTCCGATGAGCACGAGGGCGCCGAGTGCGGCCACGCACGCACCGGAGCACACCAGGCCGCAGACGGTCAGCGCCCGCAAGGCGGTGGCCGGGTCCAGGCGGGCGAGGGCACGCCGGGCCAGCGCCGGCAGCGCGAAGGGCAGCAGGAGCGGAATCAGCAAGAAGGCGATCACTGCTCGTCGGCCTCCAGCAGTTGGCGCAGCAGCTCCCCGTCGTCCGGGCTGAGCTGGGCGACGAACCGGGCGAGGACTGTCTCGCGGTCGGCGTCCCGGTCGAGTTCGGTGTGCATGCGCTGAGCGGTCAGCCCGGGGGCGTCCTGCATCGGGACGTAGGCGTAGCCGCGCCCGTGTCGCTCGCGGGCGACGACGCCCTTGTCATGGAGGCGGGACAGGATGGTCGTCACCGTCGTCCGGGCGAGTCCGGAGGAGAGTTCGATCTGGACCTGCGCCGGGGTGAGCGGTGCGCCGGCGGCCCACAGTGCGGCCATGACGGCGGCTTCGAGCTCGCCGGCCGGGCGGCGTTCGTCCTTCGGGTCGGTCATGGGAACGATCCTCACCCCTCTATCGTCTACAGTTCAGTAGACCGTCTACAGAATTGTAGTCACTGGTCGGGGTGCTGTTCCGATGCGCCCGCTCCGCCGGACCGAAGGGTCGCGACAATGTCCACACCCATCCCCCTATCGTCGCAGCTCGCTGTCAACGTGCTCGACGCCCATTCGCTGCTGGCCGCCTTCGGGGTGCTGGGGGTAGGGGTGGTGTTGTTCGCCGAGACCGGCTTGCTGATCGGCTTCTTCCTGCCGGGCGACTCGCTGCTGTTCACGGCGGGCCTGCTGTGCACCGGTACGGCCGACAGCGGGGTGAAGCTGTCGCTCGGGCCGCTGCTGGTGGCCGCCGCCGTCGGCGCGCTCGCCGGCGCGCAGTGCGGATATCTGCTCGGGAGAAGAGCGGGCGGCGCGCTGCTCGCCCGCAGCCGTTCGCCCCGGCTGCACCAGGGGGCGCACCGGGCCGAGGAGCTTCTGGAGAAGTACGGGTACGCGAAGGCGATCGTGCTGGCCCGGTTCGTGCCGGTGGTGCGGACGGTGCTGAACCCGATGGCGGGAGCGCTCCAGGTGCCCGTACGGACGTTCACCATCTGGCAGGTGGCCGGCGGCCTCGCCTGGAGCCTCGGCCTGACTCTCGCCGGTTACGCGCTCGGGTCCTCGATCCCGGATGTGGACCGGTATCTGCTGCCCATGGTGGCGGTGATCGTCGTCGTGTCGCTGATTCCGCTGGCCGCCGAGGTGTACCGCTCCCGCCGGGCGGCGAGGGAGGCGCGCGGATGATGCTCGCCATCGACGGGGCGTCGATCGACGGCTCGGCCTACACGCGGGTGGTGGACCTGGCCCACCGCTCCCCCGGCCTGCTGGACGACCTGGTGTCGGCCTGGTCGACGTACGGACTCGGGGTCTTCGCGCTGCTCATGGTCATCGGCTGGTGGCAGGCTCGGCGCGTCGGTGCCGCGCCGGCGGTGCTGGCGCTGGCGGTACCGGTGGTCGTGGTCCTGGCCTACGGCGTGGACGCGGCGCTGAAACTGGTGGTGCGCGAGCAGCGGCCCTGTCAGAGGCTGCACCTCAGCACGCTGGAGGCGTGTCCGGCGCCGGGCGACTGGTCCTTTCCCAGCAACCACGCGGCGATCGCCGGGGCGGCCGCGGTGGCGCTGCTGTTCGTCTCTCGTCGGCTCGGTGCCGTCGCGGTGGTGGCCGCGTGTGCGATGGCGGCTTCCCGGGTCTGGGTCGGCGCCCACTACCCGCACGACGTGGCGGCGGGGCTGGCCGTCGGCGCACTGGTCGCGCTGCTCGCGATGGCGGTGCTGCGCCGTTGTCCGGAGGCGGTGGTCCGGCGGGTCACGGCCACCCGCCTGCGTCCTCTGCTCCTCGTGTCATGAGCCGCGGCAAGGTCGCCGATCTGGCGGGCAGCGTCGCTCTCGGAGCGCTGGTGGGGTTTTGTGTGCTGACCATGTTCCTGGTCGGCGACGGAGCCCCGTCGGCCACCGACAGCGATCTGCTGGCCTGGTTCGTCGCCCATCGTCCGGACGTGGCCGTGGCGTCGGCCCGCGGGCTCACCTCCACCGGCACGGGTGTCGTCCCGTACCTGCTCGCCGTGCTGGCCGGGATCGTCGTGGGCCGCACAACAGGGCACCGGTTGTGCGCCGCCGGCCTCGCCGTCTTCTGCCTGGCCTCGGGGCAGGCCGTGCGCTACGGCGTGATGACGTTCGTCGCACGGGCCCGCCCGCCCCGGGCGGACTGGCAGACGCATGCCTCCGGCTGGGCTTTTCCCTCCGGCCACACCATGACGGCGGCCCTCAGCGCCGGTCTGCTCGTCCTGGCGATATGCCTGCGCGCCCCGCGCGGCAGGACACCGCTCGCCGTGGTCACCGCCTGCTGGGGTGCTCTGGTCGGGCTGACCCGTGTCTATCTCGGTGTGCACTGGTTCACCGATGTGATCGGCGGCTGGCTGCTGAGCGTCGGCTGGCTGGGGCTGTGTCTGTGCGCCTCGGCCTGGTGGCTGCCCGAGCGGTTCATCGCAGGCACGACACACACGGTTACCGAGTCGATGGAGGGCCATGCGCCACAGGATCCTGGTCGTTGAGGATGATCACATTCTGCGTGACGTGCTGCTGCGCGGGCTGCGCGAGGAGGGCTTCGACCCGGTGCCCGCTGCGGACGGCGCCACGGCACTGCGGCGGGCCACAGGCGACGTCGACGCGGCCGTACTCGACGTGGGGCTGCCGGACGCGGACGGGCGGGACGTGTGCCAGGCGATGCGGGCGAACGGATTCCTCGCCCCTGTCGTTTTCCTGTCCGCCCGCCATCACCTCACGGACCGGCTTTCGGGGTTCTCCGCCGGGGCCGACGACTATCTGCCCAAGCCGTTCCACCTCGCCGAACTCGCCGCCCGGCTGCGCGCGGCCGTCAGACGCGCCGCGCCCGGCCCGGCGGCCACGGCCGGTGACCTGGTCCTGGACCCCGTCCGGCACAGCCTGACCGCACGCGGTGTCCGGGTCGATCTGACCCCGACGGAGTTCCGTCTGCTGGCGGCGCTCATGGCGGCGTCCGGGGACATCGTGCGCCGACGCGACCTGGTCAGGGCGGGGTGGCCCGAGGGCGCGCAGGTCAGCGAGAACACCCTCGACCAGTATCTGACCCGGCTGCGTCGCAAACTGCGCGACAGCGGCAGCGCACTGACCGTCGGCACCGCCCGCGGGATCGGACACCGCCTGTCATGATCCCCCTTTCGGCACTCGCGTCGCGGCTCGCTCCGCGCACGCTGCGCGGCAGGCTCTCCCTCGTGGCGCTGACCACCGCCACGCTCCTGATGGTGATCCTCACCATCGCCTTCAACACCGTGGTCCGCCACCACCTCCAGCACCAGGCGGACGACGAACTGCGCGCCCGGGGCGCCGTCGTCGCCACGACCGTCGACACCAGTGGGCCGACCGTTCGCGTCCTGGAAACGTCCAACGACCAACTGCTCGACGCGAACGTCTGGATCTACGCCGGCACCCGACTGCTCGAACAACCGCCGTCACCCGCCGCCCCGTTGACCCGCGTCGCAGCGGGGCTCGCCGAGCGCGGCGGGCGGCACTGTGTCACCGCCGCAGGGCCTGGACCCGTCCGGCTGTGCTCCCAGCCGGTATCCCACGGCAGCGGTGCGGCCACCGTCGTCACGGCCCTGGCCCTCTCCCCCTACCGGAGTTCAGCCGACGTCCTCCTGCTCGGGTCGTTCGCCCTCGACGCGGTGATGCTCGCCTGTACTTACGCGCTGACGCGTCTGGCGGTCGGCCGCGCGCTGCGGCCCGTACGAACCATGACCGACCAGGCGGCCCAGTGGAGCGCCGTGGCGTCCGACGAACGTTTCGGCAGCGTGCGGCGCCCGGTCGAACTCGCCCGCCTGGGCGTCTCATTGGACGCACTGCTGGACCGCATACGCGCTGTGCTGCGCCACGAGAGACAGCTGACCGGGGAACTGTCGCACGAACTGCGTACCCCGCTGAGCCGTATCATCGCCGAACTCGACTGGTGGCAGAGCCGTCCGCGCTCGGCCGTCGAGACCCGAGCCGTCCACCGGGTCATCTCCGATGCCGCCGAGTCCATGCACACCATCTGCGACACGCTCCTGAACGACGCCCGTGAGGGCGCCGCCGTCGTCCCCGGCACGGCCGAGGTGGTGCCCACGCTGCACCGGCTGACCGAAAGCCTGGACAGGCCAGGCCACCTGACAGTGACCGTCGTCGGTGAAGGCGCGGGTCTGAAGGCCGCGGTGGCTCCCGCCCTCCTCCAACGGATCGTCAGTCCCCTGCTCGTCAATGCCGTGCGGTACGCCCGCTGCGGCGTCGTGGTCCGCACGGACCGGAAGTCCGGTCAGGTGCGCATCGACGTCACCGACGACGGGCACGGCGTGCCGGAGCTGTTCGTCGAGCAGCTCTTCCAGCCGGGCCGGCGGGCCGACCCGGACGACGGCCACGGCGGAGCGGGCCTCGGGCTGCCGCTCGCGCGGCGTCTGGCCCGCTCCGTCGGCGGCGAGGTGTCCTACGACCCGAGGCACGCGCCCGGTGCCCGTTTCGTGGTCAGCCTGCCGGCTGGCTGACCTGCTCGCTGTCGCCCGCGTGCGCAGGGGGCTTCCTTCCTTCCCGAACATGGGCGTACGCCATCATGCCGATCAGGAGCGCCAGCAGCACGGCCGAGGAACCGGCCGTGCCGAGATCGAGACCGCCCTTGGCGACCGGTTTGGTGAGGAAGTCGCCGGCCGTGGCGCCGAGCGGGCGGGTGAGGACGAAGGCGATCCAGAACAGCAGCACGTTCGGCACCACGGGCACCCGCATCAGAGCGAGCAGAACGCCCAACGCCGCTGAGACGAGGAGCGCTCCACCCGCGTACCCGAGTCCGGAGCTGTCGGACAGGAAGTCGCCCATGGACGTGCCGAGCGTGTTGGAGACGAGGATCGCCGCCCAGAACAGGGCCTCACCGCGGAAGGTGACGATGTCGCGGATGGCGAACGTCATCCCGGTCAGCTTCCAGACGACGAAGATGGCGATCAGGATCGAGATCAGGATCGCGGCGCCGGTGGGGTAGCCGAGTCCCAGGCCCTGCGGCCCCCAGCCGAGGGAGGCGCCCTTGGCGAGGTACTTGGCGCTGGCGTCGCGGTTCATGAAGTCGGACATCGTGGTGCCGGCCATGCTGGTCGACAGGATGACGGTCCAGTAGAAGAAGGGGTTGTAGCGCCGGGAGCGGAGCTGGATGACGAGCGTGACCACGAAGATCAGGAACAGCGCGATCGTGGTGAGGAAGTAGCCGAGCATCAGGGTCTGGGCGAAGAGGTCACCCGCGGTCTCGCCGAGCGTCGTCGCGGCGATTTTCATCACCCAGAAGGCCAGGGTCACCTCCGGCAGCTTCTTCATCCCGTATCCGTCGGTACGGGCGACATCCAGGTCGGTGCGGACATCCGGATTTTCCAAGGTCACTGGCTCCTTTACGGCCACGCCACAGGGCGCCCCGGCACAGCGGGCGCCCTGCGAGGGGGGAGGGCATGGGCGACTGCCTGCAGCAGCCGCGACGTCGACCTTGTCAGCGCCTGCCTGAACGCATCCTGAATGGCTGACGCCCTGTCATACCGCCGACATCCCGTCCCATTCCACCTCGGCGAGGTCCTTCCGTATCACCGCCAGGCACACGCCACCGACCTGCGCCCGGCCGTCCGCCGACGCCGTCACGACGACGTTGGTGACGTGATGCGCGTCATTCCAAGCGCGCCTTACGGGACAGGCCTCGGCACAGCACTTGATACCGGAACTCCCTGCATGACCGTAGGCATTGAGGGATCCTGGGGGCCGTGACCGAAGACATGAGCGCAACGGCTCCCGATAGTGAGGTGACGGCGCTTCTCAGGGCCTTGGACGGGCAGCGGCGGCACGTTCTCGGCATCCTCGAGGGGCTCGACGAGGAGGCCCTGCGGCGGCCGGTGCTGCCATCCGGATGGCACTGCCTGGGGCTGGTCCAGCACCTCGCGCTGGACGTCGAGCGGTTCTGGTTCCGTGCAGTCGTCGCCGGGGACGAGGAGATCATCCTTGGCCTGACGAGCGGCGACGAAGCCTGGAATGTGGCCCCGGAAGTGCCGGCCGGTGACGTGCTCGACCTGTACCGGCAGGAGACAGAACTCGTCGACGCCGTGATCACCACCACCCCTGCTGACGCCGCCCTGGCCTGGTGGCCCCGAGATCTTTTCGGCGAACCACACCTGCACACGCTGCGCGACGTCCTGCTCCACGTCATCACCGAGACCGCATGCCACGCCGGCCACCTAGATGCGGCACGAGAGCTCATCGACGGCCACCGCTGGCTGGTCCTGACCTAGGGCCTGTGTGAGGTCGTGATCATTCTCGGGTTCTGGTCCCATGCGGGGGTGGGACCTGGTAGGACGCTGGGTGTGACACGTACGCAACTCA
>NZ_JBWKIR010000055.1:0-18410 GCF_056432605.1 Streptomyces sp. NPDC045022 | reverse complement strand
TCGTGGTGGGCGCGGGCCGTAGTGGAGTCCACGCTGACCAGGGACAAGTCCGTCTGTCCCCGGCGAGCGGCCTCGGCGATCATGCCTTCCAGAAGAGCGGAGAGAGCTGTCGGCAGCTGGGAAGGCAGCCTCGCGCCCCAGGGCGAATCCACTCCCGAGTGCGGGGAGGAACGGCCGGCTTCATGGACGGCCCAATGCCCCGCCGGTTGACCCCGTGACCAGGTCGTGAATGAGGCCACCACATGGTGGTGGCGAAGGCGCGGTGACACCGCGAGATGCCCCTTTCTCGCCCGCGCTCCCAAGGGATCACGTCACGACGGCTGATCGAATGGAGCACCGGCAGAATGATCAATGTCACCCTGATTCGCCAGAACCCGGACTACGTCCGGCAGGCGCTGGCCAAGCGGGCGGTCCACGTCGACCTCGACGCGTTCCTGCGCTTGGACGACGACTACCGGCAGGTGCGCACCGAGGTAGAACGCCTGCGCGGGGACCGCAAGAGGATCTCGGGCGACATCGCGAAGCGGCAACGGGCTGGTGAGGGCGCGGCGGACCTGCACCCGGAGGCGACAGCCGTCAGCGAGCAACTGACCGCCGCCGAGACGCGGCTCGCCGAACTGGAACAGACCCGGCAGCCTTCCTCGATCCGCTGCCGAACCTGCCCGACGCGGACGTGCCGGCCGGAGGCAAGGAGAACAACGAGGTCGTCCGCGAAGTCGGGCGACGCCCGGGGTTCGGGTTCAGGCCCAAGGATCACGTGGAGCTCGCCCGGCGCCTCGGTCTGGTCGACTACGAGCGGGGTACGAAGCTCGGCGGCAGCGGCTTCTGGCTCTACCGGGGTAACGGTGCGCTCCTCGAGTGGGCGCTGCTGAACTACTTCGTCGAAGCCCATGTGCAGGACGGCTACGAGTTCGTGCTACCGCCGCACGTGCTGACGTTCGCGGCCGGCTATGCGGCCGGCCAGTTCCCGAAGTTCGCCGACGAGGTCTTCGCTCTGGAGGAGGGAGAGCAAGGCCCGGAGCGGTTCTTGCTGCCGACCGCGGAGACCGCCCTGGTCAATCTCCACCGGGACGAGACGCTGCCCCAGGCCGAGCTGCCGAAGCGGTACGTCGCGTACACGCCGTGCTACCGCAAGGAGGCCGGCGGCTATCGCACGGCGGAGCGGGGGACCCTGCGAGGGCACCAGTTCAACAAGGTCGAGCTGTTCCAGTTCACCCACCCCGACACCTCCGACGCTGCGCACGAGGACCTCCTCGGAAGGGCTGAGGAGTTGGTGAGCGAGCTGGGCCTGCACTACCGGATCACGCGGCTTGCGGCCCGAGACACCAGCGCAGCGATGGCCAAGACCTACGACGTCGAGGTGTGTCTGCCGAGCGTCGGCTCGTACGTTGAGGTCAGCTCGGTGTCGAATGCCCGCGACTACCAGGCGAGGCGTGGCAACATCCGCTTCCGGCCCCGGCAGGGCAGGTCGGCGTACGTGCACACGCTGAACGCCTCGGGGC
Organism: Streptomyces sp. NPDC045022; assembly: GCF_056432605.1. Lineage (NCBI taxonomy): Bacteria > Bacillati > Actinomycetota > Actinomycetes > Kitasatosporales > Streptomycetaceae > Streptomyces > Streptomyces sp. NPDC045022. The sequence goes on along the minus strand of NZ_JBWKIR010000055.1, from coordinate 16,908 downwards.
TGGCCACCAGCCGCCTGGTGCCCGCGCTCCTGGAACAGCACCAGCAGGCCGACGGCACCGTGGCGGTCCCGGACGTCCTTCGGAAGTGGGTCCCGAGCGGCGTCCTGGCAGCACCGGTGTCGGCCTGACGCCGAGCGGGTCGACCGTCGTGCACTGAATGTGTGTCCCTGAGCTCAGAATGTCCAGCCACGCCGGTCGGCCAGCCATCGCAGTGTGGCCTCCCCACACCACGTCTGGTGCTGGCGAATGTGCGGTGACCAGTCTGCTGGGGGCTGTCCGCCGGAGGTGGGGAAGAACCCTGAGAGCGCGGCCAGCGCCGCATCGAGTTGCTCGTCGGCGACTCCGGCAGCGGTGGGGTGCTGGGTAAACAGGGTGGTGGCGTCGTGGCCGTCGGCGTAGGCGGTGGCCAGGAGCAGGACTAGGGTCTGTTGCGAAAGTGGATCTTGTTCGTTCATGATCATCTGTCGTGGGACGTGGGGATCTGACGAACGGCCAGTGGGCCCGGCTGGAGCCGTTGCTGCCGCGGGGCATCAAGCCGGGGCGGCCGCAGGTGTGGACGCGGCGGCAGCTGATAGACGGCATACGGTGGCGGACCCGCACCGGTGCCCCCTGGCGGGACGTGCCCGAACGCTACGGGCCGTGGGACCGGGTCTACGACCTGTTCCGGCGCTGGCAGCGGGATGGCACCTGGGCGAGGATCCTCACCCAGCTCCAAGCCGAGGCCGATGCGAAGGGCCTGATCACCTGGGATGTGAACGTCGACTCCACCGTCTGCCGGGCCCATCAGCACGCCGCCGGAGCGGCGAAAAGGGGGAGCTGCAGAAGGAACCGCCCGGCGGCGTTTTCGTCGAGCCGGCCGACCACGGCCTCGGACGATCCCGCGGCGGACTGACCAGCAAAATCCACCTCGCGGTCGAGCAAGGCCAGAAGCCCTTGTCCGTCGTGATCACGGCCGGGCAGCGGGGCGACTCCCCGCAGTTCGAAGCGGTCCTGGAAGCCATCCGGGTTCCGAGGCCAGGACGTGGCAGGCCACGCAAGCTCCCCGATCGGGTGCGCGCCGACAAGGCGTACGACTCCCGCAGCAACCGCTCCTACCTGCGCAGACGCGGGATTAAAGCCACCATCCCGGTCCCGGCAGACCGTGTCCGCAACCGCCGCAACCGCCTCAAGCGCGGATCGCGTGGCGGGAGACCGCCGACGTTCGACAAGGACGACTACAAGCAGCGGCACGCGGTCGAGTGCGGGATCAACCGGCTCAAACGCCACCGAGCCGTCGCCACTCGGTACGACAAACTCGCCGTCCGCTACGAAGCGACAGTGCTGGTCGCAGCCATCAACGAGTGGCTGTGACCAGAACTTATATCCGCCCTGCGTGTGAACCATCTTCCCGGACCATCAAGATCCGCCATCAGAGTGTCCACACCACAGGGGGCACCTCAGTCGTGCTCCCGAGGCGAGCGAGTGTGTGCTGGATCAGTATCGGATGCCGTTGGTGCTCCCCGATACCGGAGTTCAGTTGCGCAGGTGTCGGCGGTTTCCAGGAGTGTTCTTCCCCGGAAACCGCCGGCCTGGGGTGTCTGCCCGCTATGCGACCTGGATCTTCAGGGTGCCGTTGGTCAGCGTGCTCACGCTGACCGAGGCGCCGGACGCGACGGTGATGCTGGTGCCGCCGCCGCCGGAGAAGACCAGTGTGGCGTTGGTGTGGTTGGTCACGGTGGTGACTGCCGATACCTGGATGCCGGTGTTGAGAGTGACGCCGCTGGTGAGCTGGGCGCCGGGAATCGTGATCGTGCCGCCGGTCGTCAGGCCGATGCTCACCGAGCCCGTCACTGCCGCGGTGGACTGAGTGTGCGCGATCGTGGCGGTGTGGGCGGGGGCCGCCGAGGCTGCCGGGAGAGCGAGAAGGCTGCCTGCGGCCACGAGGGCGGCAGCGGTGATCTTGGCTGTGAGGCGATGGGTCGGACGCATGGAAACCTCCATGGCAGAAGAGAGACCACTTTCTCCAGGACCGCGGCCGCGCCTGGCTGTGCCAGGCCTAGGCAACCCTATGTAGCCAGACGGATGCAATGTGACTAATAGTCCATCGGGGGGCGCACTAGGAGTGAACGAGGCGAGACGGGCGCAGTCCAGCACTCAGGCGCTCCACCACTTGCAGCTGGTGTCAGTAGCCGTCTACCAGGCAAGACCCGGGAGCCCGCTCCGGGCAGCTGCGCCCGCGCCGCCTCGCCCACTTGGGCGGGGTGCGGCGACGTGAGTCAGCTGGTGTGGGGGACAACTGATCGATGAGGCTGGGGAGTTCGGCGCGGTCCGTCCCGGTCAGGGCCGGGTCGGTCACTTGGTGTGTGAGCTGGAGCCCGGGCGGTGACGGGGCGCCGGTGCGTACGAAGTCCTCGATCTCCTTGCTGCTTGAGAAACACAGCGTGGTGGGCGTGAGGAGATGCTGTGTTCCTGAAGGAGACGTCGAACCTCCTTATGGAAGGGCTGATGGTCCGTTGGCATAGGCCCAGCAGCTCGGCCAGCAGGTTCGGCGAGCACACGTGTCGGAGGTAGATGACACTCAGCAGGACCGGTCAGCAGGCTGCCAATCGGTCCCATGGGGACTGCTGCAGGGTTCGGTGACACCTGACCTGGCTTGCTGAGAGGCGGCCTGGAAGGATGTTGCAGTGCCCAAGCCGTATCCGAAGGAGTTCCGCGAGGACGTCGTGCGGGTCGCGCACAACCGCGAGCCCGGCGTCACCCTGGACCAGATCGCCGCCGACTTCGGCGTCCACCCGATCACGCTCTCGAAGTGGCTGCGCCGCGCCGAAACCGAAGAGGGCGCCAGGCCCCCAGCGGCGTCGGATGAGTCCGCCGAACTGCGCGAAGCACGCAAACGGATCCGGCTGCTGGAGCAGGAGAACGAGGTACTCAGGAGGGCTGCGGCGTATCTGTCGCAGGCGAACCTGCCGGCAAAATGATGTACCCGCTCGTCCGCGAGCTGGCCGCCACCGATGCCCCTTACCGGCTGCCGGTGGCGGTGACGTGCCGGGTGCTCGGGCTGGCCCGCCAGCCCTACTACCGATGGCTGGCCCGGCCGGTCACCGACGCCGAGATGGCCGAGGCATACCGGGCCAACGACCTGTTCGACGCTCACCGCGACGATCCCGAGTTCGGTCACCGGTTCCTCCTCGACGAGGCCCGCGCCGCAGGTGAGCCGATGGCCGAGCGGACCGCCTGGCGGATCTGCCGGGACAACGGCTGGTGGAGCGCCTTCAGCAAGCGAAGAGGCCGCGGCAAGAACGCCAAAGCCGGGCCGCCGGTCCACGATGACCTGGTGCGGCGGAACTTCACCGCCGACGGGCCGAACCGGCTGTGGCTGACGGACATCACCGAGCACCCCACCGGCGAGGGCAAGCTGTATCTGTGCGCCGTCAAGGACGCCTTCTCGGGTCGCATCGTGGGCTATTCCATCGACGACCGAATGCAGTCCCGTCTCGCGGTGAGAGCCCTGGAGTCCGCCGTCGCCCGCCGCGGTCAGGTGGCCGGGTGCAGCAGTCCCGTGCGCTTCAAACCGGCGGTGTCGGCTCTAAACGACGAAGCCAGAACCTGAGAAACGATTCTCCTCAACAGAAGTTCAGAAGTCAGACGAAACGAGCCGCAGAGATTGCCTTGCCAGGTGTGAAGGCGCCGATTGCGTCAAGCCACAGATGCTGTCGCTATTTCAGGTGAAGTCCCAAGCAGTCAAGAGGCTGGGGCCGTAGATGCTCATACCCTCTTATCGCACTCGAGCAGTACCGGAAGGGTGCGTCTGCCCTTCTGGGCTCGATCGCCGAACCGGGGGTTTGCATGATGCAGGGATGGGCCGGCCGAGACGGCACGCTTCACATCGCCCGGATTGGTCCACTTCAGGTGGCAGGGCCGGCAGGGGCCCTCTGCGTGGGCTCCGCGGTTGCCGCCGCCGTCGGCGGTGGTATGGCGGGATCCGTGTTCTTGCCAGCCGACATAGGCGTGCCGGCTGCGCACGCGGTAGCCGCCCTTTCCCTCCTTGCACGGGCCCGGACGACCGCGGGGCGGGTACGTCTGCGTCTGACGCTGCTGGCTGTAGCGGTCGCGGCAGGCGGCCTCCATCACCTTGTGTCAGGTCAGCACTCTTCGTACCCAGTGCGCTCTGCCGATCTCTTCCAGCCCGCGGCCCAATTCCTGGCGGCTGCCGGGATCGCGGTGTGTCTGGGGTTGGGTGTCGCCGGGCTGGTGGTGGCAGTCGCGGACAGCGGCACGACCCTGATTTGGTTGCGGCGGCTTTTGGACGGGTGGATGATCGCAGGGTCGTTGCTCACGTTGTGCTGGGTGCTTCTGCTGCATCGCGCCGATGAACGCAGTGATATCACGGCATCGGTGATGGGTCTCGCACGGGTGGTCACGGACATTGTCGTCTTGGGGCTCCTGGTGGCCCTGTGCTTTGGCGTGAAGTCCGGGGAGCGCACAGGAGTTATCGCGTCGGCCGTGGCCCTCATCGTCCTGGCCGCGAGCGACATGCTGCGTATCCTTTTACCCGCGCCAGGCACATGGCACGGCATTCCCCTGGCAGCGGCCTGTTCGATGACCGGATTGCTCGTTGCCGCCGCCACACCATGGATGCCGGGGGGCGCGAGCATCGTCGGAGCCGGTCAGCGAGTACTCCCTGTTATGGGGGTGGTGGCTGCCTTTATGCCCGTGGCGGTCTGCGCCCTGGTCATGGCGGCCCACGCTCTTACCGGTGGCCGCACCGATGTGGTGATGGCGGTGCTGGTAGGTTCCGTACTTCTTGGGCTCGGGGCCCGGCAAGGTGTCGTCCACGCCGACCATCTGCGGATCACGCAGGAGGCCTCAGCCCGTGAGGCCCATTACCGCACGCTGGTCGACGGCTCGTGCGACGTGATCACCGTCGCCGGTCTGGATGGGCGCGTCCTCTACATCAGCCCGGCCGCCCACCAGGTTTTCGGGTACCGGCCCGAGGAGCTCGTAGGTGCCCGCCTGCCCCTGTACTGCCACCCGGAGGACGTGGCGTCGCTGCAAAAAGCCGTCGAGAGCCTGCGGCAGGAAGCCGAGACAGGCACTCGCGGCCCGGGCCGCCGCATGTCCTGCCGGGTTCGCGACGCCGACGGGCGATGGCGCCATGTGGAGTCAACCATCAGCCACCACGCCGAGGGACTGATCTTCACCAGTCGCGACGTCACCGAGCGGGTCTCACTGCAGGAACAACTCCAGCACCTGGCCTTCCACGATGCGTTGACCGGTCTCGCCAACCGCGCGCTGTTCACCGACAGAGTCGCCCACGCGCTACGGAAGCGGACCGCCGATACCATCCCTCCCGCGGTGCTCTTCTTGGACCTGGACGGCTTCAAGGCCGTCAATGACACAGCCGGACACGCCACAGGCGACGCCCTGCTCATCCAGGCTGCCCGGCGGCTCCAGGCATCTGTCCGGGCGGGAGATACCGTCGCCCGCCTAGGCGGTGATGAGTTCGCAGCCCTGCTGGAGGGAGAGGCGGGGACATCATGCCCGCCGGCAAACGAAATAGCTGAGCGGATCCTGTCCGCCTTGACGAAGCCGTACCGCATCCGCAGCACGGATGCGGGGGTCTCGGCTTCCATCGGTATCGCCTTGGCCACACCAGGGATCACACCCGAGGACCTCCTGCACAACGCCGACCAGGCCATGTACGAAGCCAAAGCCGCAGGAAAGGGCCGCATCCGAATCCACCACAGGCAGCCGCGCACAGGCTGCGAGACCTCCTCTGCCGTCACCGAGACAAGGTGATGCCAAAGGACTCAGAGGTCGTTTTCTCCGGATGTTTCATCCCGGAATTGGTGTTTGATCCCGTGGTGTCGGGTCGCGCCAGGAGATGGTGGGCTTCACCGGTGAGGCGGCGGGCCATGAGGTCGGTCATGGCGAGGTGGATGGGTGATGGCCTCAGGGCGATGCGCTCAGGGTGGACGGTGAAGTCGAAATGCCAGCGCCGGGCGATGACGTCGCTGGTCTCCTTCGGCAGGCGGTTGGCCTTGTCGGGGAGGCGTTCGAGGATGCGGTGGTCGTGGCTGGCCAGCGCGCAGGCGATCGCCCACACCGGCTCATACGCGGTGCCGAGGAGGTTCTCACTGTCGGCGCCGGGCGGGATGTAGACGGGGACGACCAGGCTGGCGGTCTTGCCGGACACGTTCAGGCGCAGGGCACGGCCGAGGGCCTGGACGCAGCGGATGACGCTGCGGGTGGGGTCGGCGAAGACGATCGCGTCGACGCTGGGGATGTCGACGCCTTCGGCGATCAGCTTCGAGTTGGCGAGGATCGCGCAGTCGGCGGCGGCGAAGGCGGCGAAGGTGTCGGCGCGCTGGGCGCGGGTGTGCTCGCCATGGGCGAAGAACAGCTGCGGGTCGACGCCGGGCGCGAGGTCGGGATCGGTCTTGGCCAGCAGGCGCAGAGTGTCCGGGAGTTCGCGGGCGAAGCGGCGGGCGTCGGAGACCAGGTTGAAGTAGACCAGCACCTTCCTGAGGCCATGCTCGGTCATGGCGCGCAGGACGGATAGGTGCAGGGCGGTGGTGCGCAGCGCACCGTCGTCCTTCTCGTCCTCGCCTGGGGTGCCGGCCGGGGCCGCGGTGCCGGGGGCGGGCAGGTTCAGGCGGCGGCGCAGGTCGGTGTCGGTGAGGGTGGGCACCACGATCCGGTAGTCCGCCGCTCGTCCGTCGGCGACTGCTTGGGCGAGCGGGTATTCGACGATCTTCTTGCCGTAGACGGCCTCGTTGTCCATGGAGTGGGCGAACGCGTCCACCTCCTCACCCGCCGGACGGCGGCGGCGCGGCCGGATGAGGTCGGCGGACTCCGCCAACTCCGGGGCAGCGAAGATAGAGACGGCGGTCGGCGCGGATGCGCTTGGCGTCGTTGACGATCGCCCACTTCTTGTCGGCCCGTCCCGCGATCCGATGGGCTTCATCCATGACCGCCAGGTCGAACGGCGGCACCGCATACCCGGTGTTCTGGGTTTCCTCGATCTTGTTCAGGGAGTCGTAGGTGCAGATCACCGTCAACGCCGGGATCTGGTCCTCGTTCTCCCCCACCACCGACATCAGCCCGCCCAGCGCGTGCGGGCTGGTCGTCGACATGACACGGGCCGCGACCAGATCCTCTCGGGCGTTCGTGTCCAGGGAGGAGACGATCACCATGTGCTCGTTGTGGCCGTCCGTCCGCCAGGCACAGCGCGGTCTGCGCCGCCAGATCCAGGGTGGGCACCACGAACAGCAACAGCCGCGCGCGGAGTCCGTCCGCGACGCGGATGGATACCAGCGTCTTCCCGGTCCCTGTCGCCGACACGAACAGTCCCCGCGTCCCCGGGTGGCGCAGGTGGCGTGCCAGGCGGGAAACGGCCTCGGCCTGGTCGGGATGGAGTACCGCCCTTCCGGGGCGGCCTTGTGCGGGAACAGCGGCCACAGTCATTCAGCTCTTCCTCGATCCCGAAGCGGAAGGTGCCAGTGGGCCTTCCGTGCGGGCACCGTACACCCCAGGACTCCCCTCGTACGCTGAATGCACGGACTAGGTACGCTGAACGTTCGGTTTCAGTATGTTTCGTGGGTTAGGGTGAGGTCGGAGGTGCTTCATGTCCGAGTTGTTCGATGCGGTGGATGCGCTGGTGGCGTCCCGGTCACCGCTGCCGCCGCCGACAGAGCGCAGGCGGCTGCGCCAGGCTCATGCGCTCACCCTTGACGAAGTGGCCGCCGCCCTGGGCGTGCGGCGCGCGACCATCGGCGACTGGGAGTCGGGCAAGACCGAGCCGCGTCCGCCGCAGCGGGAGGCGTACGCGCGCCTGCTCAAGCAGCTCGCACAGCTTTACCCCGCCGCTGAGAGCGCCGGTGCCTCGCAGGAAGACACCGCTGCGCCGCCCACGGGCCCGGAGCCCGATGCTGCGGCCCCGGCCGCGTCCGACACCACCGCGCCCGCTACTCCCGCTCCTACTCCCGCCCCGGCTGCGACATCCCGGCCGGCGACGGCCTCGCGCCGCCCGGGCGCGAAGAAGGCGGCCCCGACGAACCCGGCCGCGGCCGGCGGCGCGTACCCGCACGGTCCGCTGCTCGTCCTCGACGCCGACACCGACCGGAATGTGACCGGCTACGGCATCGGCGGACTGATCGTGGACGTGCCCGCCAAGTCCCTGCCCGCGCTGGTGGAATGGACTCTCACCGAGGCGCAGCTCGGGGCGGAGCGGCTGCACGGCTCGGGGAAGGATGCCGATCCGCTGCTGGTGCTCACCGAGGCGGCGTGCGAGCGCTACGGCCTGCCCGCCGAGCTGTCGCACGAGGAGCGGCTTGCCGGGCGGCTGCCGGAGGGGCACAAGGTCATCAAGCAGCTTGAGCGGGCCGAGTGGAAGCTGACCAAGCGGGGGCTGGGGCCGTGGGCGCGGATCTACCGCCCCGCCCACGGCGGGCGGCGGCAGTGCGTGCAGCTGTGCATCCCCTCGTGGCGCGCCCTCGATGGCCGCGCGTGGGGGCATGCCGCCCAGCTCGAGCCGGCGGAGCTCGCCCGGGTGCTGGGCGTGTATGCGGTGCGGGTGATGACACCGGTGGGGTCCACGGCCGTCACTGGGCTGCAGCTGATGACCGCGCTGAACCCACCCACCCGCGCCAGCGCACCGGACGCCGACGGCAGAAGGCACACCGAACACCGGCCCGGGTCGCTGGGCACGGAACCGATGGACCCGGCGCCGTGCGAGGCGACCGACGGGCACCCCGTCCTGGCGCACCTGCCGCGGTTCCATGTGCGTGGCCCCGGCGAGCGGCTGTTCGAGGAGGCCTATGACTGGGCACGGGACCTGACCGACGAGGAGTGCATGAAGCGCCACCTGGTCGGCATCGACGTCAACCTCGCCTTCGGCGCGGCCGCCAACGGCGCCGTCGTCGGCCTTGCCTCGCCGCCGGTGCACGTCACCAATCCTGCTTTCGATGCGGCGCTGCCGGGCTCCTGGCTGGTCGACCTCTCCCACGTCGACCTGAACCGGGTGAAGGTCGGCAAGCAGTGGCGCGACCTCGACGGCGACCTGCTTCCCAGCCCGTTCACGCCCACCGGCCAGCGCCCCGAGGGCCCGGCCTGGTACGCCACCCCCACCCTGGCCTACGCGGTGGAACTGGGCTACGAGGTGGCCCCTGTGGAGGCGTGGGTGCGCTCCGAGAGCGGCCGGTTCCTGGACGGCTGGTACAAGCGGCTGCGCGACGCCTACGTCGCCACCATGAAGGAGCTGGGTGTCGCCGAGAAGCTGCCCCCGCACGAGTTCCTCAAGGCGATGGACGGCTACAAGAGCCGTGACCGTGAGCTGGGCATCGTCGTGGATGCGGTCAAGATGACCGTCAAGGGCGGCATCGGCAAGCTGCGGGAGAAGGCGCGCGGCGGAGGCTGGAAGCCGGGGCAGGCGTGGCCCGCTCTGTCCCGGCCGACGTGGCGGCCGGACATCCGCGCCACGGTGATCTCCCGGGCCCGGATCAACATGCACCGCAAGATGCTGCACCTGGCCGCGGCCACCGGGCAGTATCCGGTCGCGGTCCTCTCGGACTGCGCCGTGTACGCCGCCGACGGGCCCAGCCCACTGGACGTCCTGCCCTACGACGCCGACGGCAAGACCGTGCCCGGCAGCTTCCGGCTCGGCGTCTCCCCCGGAATGGTCAAGCACGAAGGCACCCAGAGCGTGCTGTGGGGCGCCAACGTCATCGAACAGCTCGCCGGGGACGGCCACGTCGCCAACCTCGCCCGCTACATCAAGACCGGCGAGGTCACCGCCAAGGACACCGGAGAGTAGGGGAATCGCGGCATGGTCACGGTCGGCGAAGGACTCGACACGGCGGTGCAGGGCGCGTTCACGCGCCCCCTGCCCAAGTCCGCCGGGGCGCAGATGCGTTACCTGGTCAGACAGCACCAGCGCAGCACCCGGCGGGTGGCCGAGCTGCTCGGCGTCAGCCAGCGCACCGTCGAACGCTATGTGAAGAACCAGATCAAAAAGCCCCGACCGGAGCTCGCCGACCGCCTCGAGCGTGAGGTCCGCGCACGCTGGCAGCCGCAGATCAGGGCCAAGGCGAAGCAGGCCGCGGCCACCACCGGCGGCATCATGATCGATGTCCGCGCCCGGTTCGGCTACACCGCCGCCCCCGGCAGCACCGACGACGCCCGCGTGCGTCACCTCACCCTCGCACTGCCGCCCGACCACGCCGCACGCCTCTTCCAGGCCCGGGAGGCCGGTTACACCGAGGACCAGCTCCGACAGGTCGCCGCCGAGGCTCTGGGCGAGGTCTACTTCCGCGACAACGGCCGGCGCGCCCACGGCCTCGAAGTAGAACTCACCGACCTCCTCGACCTCGAGTTCGAGCTGTAGCCGGTCAAGGGGGGAGGACATGGCGCATTCATACGGGTGCCGGGCCTGTGGTCAGGGAGTGTCGCCGGAATAGTGGAAGCGGCAGGCAATCCCCGGGCCTGGTGTGCGCGGTTCGCCGACGCTGGGGTCGTACAGGGCACGGCCGCCGGGCCACCGCGACAGCTCGGTGGCCAAGGCGACACCGTCTCACCCACCAGGTGTCTTCTCACCGTGTGCGATCCGTGAGCGGCCGAGCTGGACGAGTTGAGAGACGGCGTCTGTGGCGGCCAGCTCCCCGGCGCCGCCCATCTCCACGCACCAGTAGCTGCGGCCGGCGTCCGGGCGGGTGGCGTCGACCGCCGGGACTGCCAGATGGTGGCCGCGGCCCAGATATGCCGCGTCGTCCCGCTCGTGCTGCCACTCCTGGCGCAGGCCGGTGGTCGGGCCGACGAGGACGTAGTAGCGGCGGGTCACCCGGTCCAGGAACACCGGGCCGCCCTGCAAAGCCGTGAAGAGGAACCGGTCAACGGCCGGCAGGTCGTCGGTTGCGGCCGCGGCGTGGACCAGGCGGTCGCTGATACGGATGGCGCCGAACACGCCGCCGCAGCGCAGCAGGGCCTCCGTAGCGGCTCCCGCAGGCGGCTCGCGCGGCAGTCGGCAGCGGCTCTACCCGATCGGGGGGGAAGTCCGATCGTCGGCGCGCGCAGCGGGCCGCTTACGATCCGTGCCGTGGCAGAGGTCCCCGATGAGCTGGTCAAGCTGGAGCAATTGGCTGAGGAAGAGCGAGCCAAGCTCGCCGGTCTGACCGGTGAGGCGTACGACGCCCAGTGGCGCCACTGGCGCGAGGCGTCCGAGAAGGTGCAGGCCGCCGTCACGGCGCACGCCGAGGCTACCGAGAGCAACCGGTATGAGCTGGAGCAGGCCGTGAAAAAGGCCGTCCGGCACACTCAAGAGGATCCGTCGGCCGAATAGCCGGCGCAGCCCTCTACCGGTCGTCGGGCCAGGTGGCCAGCACCTCTCCCGTCTCCTCGTCGGAGAGGCTGACGCGAGCGCCGGGCATGCTCCCGTACTCGCCGACCCAGCGGCGGAACTTGTCCCGCGCCACCTCCTCCCGGGCCCACCAGCCGTGTTGCACCGGCCGGCCGTCGGAGGTGAGCAGCAGGTGGTAGCGGCCGGCGCCGGTCATGCGAGGCGGATCCCTCGCGATCGCCCCGGCTCGCGGACGATTGCGCGTTTCGCCTCCAGTTCGCCGAGCTGGTAGTGCACGGAGGCGCGGCTGCGCATGCCGACAGCCGCGCCGATCTGCTGCATCGTCGGCGCTTCGCCGTGGTCGGCGATGTGTTGGCGGATGCAGCGCAGGATGCGCTGCTGGGTGTCGGTGAGGTAGTCGACGCGGTGCATACTTCGATTAGAGCGCTTGTTCGAATTTGTGGGCAAACGAAGACACGGCAAGCCGGGAGGTGCAGGTGGGTGGTGAGCAGCCGCTCTCGCGTCTGGACGCGCTGCGCTTCGCCCGGCGGGTCCTCGAGCAGCAGGCCGTCCGGCAGCTGGGGCTCATCGACCGCTGGATCGCCGAGGAGGAGCGGCGGGAGGCGGAGCGGCGCCAGGGTGAGCAGATGCGGCCGACCCCTGCGGACTGGCTGATCCAGTACGGCCTGAACCGGGACAACGTCGACTCGATTCACGTCGGTGGCTGCTGGGCTGCGAAGAGGAGCGGCCGCTGCCGTCCGGCCACGCACGAGCAGGCCCTCGACGCGCTCCGAAGCGGGGTGCCGCCGTGCGTGCACTGCCGACCCGACACAGCCCTCGGCACCGACTGAAACGAGTTCGCTCCGGCCAGCATGCTGGCCGGAGCGAACTCGCAAGGGGTGTGATCGTGAAGGGCGGTCGCCTACGCGGCGAAAGGCAATGCGAGGCTTCAGCCGAACGATCGTCCTCGCATGCGATAGATGAGGCCCGGGGACACTGTTCCCTTCACCATCACAGCTCGTTCAACCACACTCGCCCGGCGGACATTCCCGCGCGCCTGTATGTTCGGAGCTCCCCGGGCGTGGCCAGCGCCGCTGGCCGTCGTTGCCCCAAGGTGGCCCTACTCGGTCGGGTGAATACGCCAGGAGGGGAGAACTGCGGGCGGTGCCGACGCGTGGTGCCTGGCATGAAGCCGATCAGCGAAGTGCATGTGGCAGAGCCGGGCCTGGCCGTCGTCGAGGTCGCGGCCTGTGATGACGAGACGGCATTCGCGGTCCAGGAGTTGCTCGCCGGGCGGTGGGCAACCGCGACCGCGGACACCACGACCCGGGCACCCAGCGAGCCCGGCGTCCGGCTGCGCTTCTACCTGGACGTGCGCCAAGAGCTCGGTTCGTAGCGTCGCTGAGCCGTGCGGCACCGTGATGCGCGGCCGGCAGCAGTCAGGCGGCGGTCTTCTTGCGGCGGCGGCCGCTGCGGGCGAGGGCGTCGATGAGTTCCTCCCGGCTCATCTTCGACCGGCCGGGCACCTCCTGCTCGGTCGCCCGCTGGTACAACTCCGCCTTGCTCAGCTTCTGCAGCTCCCTCTTGCCGCCGGCACCCCGGTCGCGGGCCCGCGCCGCACCCGCCTTCTTCGGCGGAGCCTTCCGCGCCGGCTTCTTCACCGACGCACCTGCAGCCGATGACCGGGCCGGCGCCTTGCGCGGCGCGGCCGTCTCCTTCCGCTCGCCTGCCGGTTCCTTGTCGCCGCGGCCGGAGCGGGCGGCCTGAAGGCTGCCTTCGAGGACCTTCATCAGGTCGATCACGTTGGTCGCCTCCGGCGGCTCCTCGGCCGCCGCGATCTCCTGGCCCTCGGCCTTCGCCTCCACCAGCTCGCGGACCTTCTCCTGGTAGGTGTCGCGGTAGCGGGAGGGATCCCAGTCGGAGCTGAGCGCGTCGACCAGTTGCAGCGCCATGTCCAGCTGCTTGCCCCGCCCCGCCCGGCCCGAGGGGAGCTCGGGTAGCTCCTGGCTCGGGTCGCGGACCTCATCCGCCCAGTGCAGCGTCTGCAATACCAGCACCTCGTCCTCCGCGCGCAGCGCGGTCAGGTACTGCTTGTTGCGCATGACGAAGGTGGCGACCCCCACCTTGTTCGCCTCCGCCAGGGCGGCACGCAGCAGCTCGTAGACCTTGGTGTATTCCTTGCCGCGCGGGGCGATGTAGTAGGTGCGGTCGAAGTAGACCGGCTCAATCCGGTCGAGGTCGACGAAGTCCGTGATGTCGATGGTCTGGGAACGGCCCGGCGCAATCTCGTCCAGTTCGTCGGGCTCGACCACGACGTACTGGCCCTCGTCAAGCTCGTAGCCCTTGACGATGTCGCTGCTGTCGACCTCGTCGCCGGTGCGTTCGTTCACCCGCTTGTTGCGGACCCGGTCGGAGGTGCCGCGCTGCAGTTGGTGGAAGTGGACGGTGTGGTCCTCGGTCGCCGTGTAGAGGCCAACGGGGACGGTGACGAGCCCGAAGGTGATCACGCCTGTCCAGATCGCACGAGCCATGATCGTGCTCCGTCCCTTCCGCCCCGGCATGCACAGGTGCCGGGGTCACACCCTGTTGTCTCCACGCTCGCACCCCTGTCCGTACCGCGCCCGCTGGGCCGCCGGGGCAGGCACCCGAACGGCGGCCGGCCGGGGTGGAAGGGCATCGGACATGACGTGGACGCTGCCCGAGCCGATGCTCGCCGCCCCCGTACCGGACCCGGTTCTGCCGGCGGGCTGGGCGGCAGAGGTGTCCTCGAGGCATCGGGGACACTCACGTCCGGTAGCGATCCCATCAGGTCCGGATCGAAGAAGCACTTCACGTCATCCCAGATGCCGAGGCGGTCGTGCGCGAAGAGGGCGAGGACGGTCTCCACAGCGAGGAAGGCGACGTTCCCGACCGCCGGGCGGAGCGCGAGCCCGAGCAGCAATCGGTCCCGGAAGACGTACGAGGCCCCGGCCCGCGCCTGCCGAAGCAGCGACTCGCGGATCTCCGGCACGGGCCGGGGTATGGCGGGAAGCGACCGTACGAGCAGTGCCGAGAGCATGAACGACACCGCGTCGGCGAGCAGCGGAACCGCCCGCCCGAGCGCGAGCAGCGCACTGCCCGCAGGCGGCCCCGCGAAGCCGGACATGGCGGTCTGGGCTCCGCGCAAGCGAGAGTTGGCTCGCTCCAAGAGCGCGGGGTCGCGGCCGAGCAGATCCGGCAGATAGGCCGTGGCGGCCGTGTTAGCCGACGCGGTGAGATCGGGATCCATTTCCGGCGCAAGCTGTCCAAGACCAAGCCCGACCACGCGGCGATCGTCGCCTACGCCCTCAACCACCAGCCCGAGCAAGCCCGCCAGGCGCTGGCCGCCGCCGACACCCTCATGGTCCGGCTCCCCGAGAGCGAACGGTCGGACAGGTGGCTGACGTACGGCGAGCAGAAGCACCACGTCCACCTCAGCCACGCGTTCACCACGCTCGGGGACACCTGGCGCGCCCGGGAGAGCCAGCAGCGCTCCGTGGAGCTGTCCGCACCGACCAGCACCATGACCCGCACCCTGCTGAACATCGACGCGGCGGCGTGCTCCCATCACGAGGGCGACACCGAGCAGGCGTGCCGTCGTACGGTCGACGCCCTGACGGTGCTGTCCGCGGACTACCGCACCGGCCTGGTCCGCCGCCGCGCCCAGGATCTGTATGAGGCGATTCCAGCTCAGCACCACCGCGAGCGCGCTGTACGGGAACTACGCGACGTCGTGGCCGGCTGAGAACGACGGCTTCCACAGCGGACGGGCCAGGCCGGTCCCGCCGCAGTGACAGCAGTTCCCCTCCCCGGTCCCACTGCCCGCGCCGATGGTGCCGATGGCGTCCCGCATGAGCCGGGTGAGGCCTTCGACGTGGGCTCGTGCAGCGGCAGTTCCTGCCACACGCCGATCATGAGCTCCAGCGCGACGTCGAGCACGAGAGCGTACTCGCCGAGCTCCGGATCAAGGACGCGGTCGAACTGGGACCGTCCCCGCGGGCACGGGGAGCACAGCTCTGCCTGGAGCTGGATGATCAACGCCCCGGGGCCATCCCCGCAGCGGGGGCCGTGCTTCAGAGGTCCTGGACGGCGCGCAGGGCCTGATCGACGCGAGCCATGACCGCCGTGTCGACGGGGCCGAGGAGCTTGGCGCCGTCGAACCGGCTGGTCCGCAGCTGGACGATGTTGACCGCGACGGCGGTGCACGCGATCGGGGTGTCGATCACCACTGACATGGCCGTGTCCGGGAACCGGCCGCTTTCGTGCAGCACGATCACCAGCACGGCGCCGTAGGACTCTTCCAGGCCGGTCAGGCTGATGATCAGGACGTTGCGGCCATCGGGCAGCGTCCATACCTCACCACGCCTCACAGGGTGTCGCCCTCGCCCGCCAGGTCGTCACCGAGCCCGAGCGCGGCAAGCTGCCGCCCGGCGTCCAGGGTCGCGGCCCGGCGCGCGGCACGCACCACGTACGCGTTCACACTCAGGCCGGCCTCCAAGGCGGCTGCCTTGATCGAGGGCGCGAGGTCATCGGGGATCCGCAGGGTCATCGTGGTGACAGACATGGTGGCAATCGTAGCCACCACGACCCGGCACCGTAAGAGGAGACTGCGGCTGAAGTGCTACCCGCACCCGGACCATCCCATCGGGTACCGGGGCGATAGGCGCCACCCGCGCGAGCATCAAGGAACCAGACCGCGTCCAAGGCAGCGCCTCACAAGGCCTCCAGGCAGTGGGCGGAGCACGCCACAAGGCCCTACTACGTCACCGCTCTCCGGCAGATCACGATCGTCGCGTACGTCGAGGCGTAGAAGATGACGCGGACGCTGTCGATGACGTCGACGTAGTCGCGCAGAAGGGTGTCGGGTACCGGGGTGCCCAGGTCTGGGTTGGCGCTGATGGCGACGATTGCGCGGTCCAGGCGGTGTGTCTCGGCCGCCGTGAGCTTCTGCAATTGGCTCAGCGCGGGTTCCACCAGGACGACCTGGGACCGGCGCGGCGCATGCTCAGGCGACACGAGGCTGCTCGCCGGCGAGGCGCTGCAGGTGGTCGTCGCGGGCGTCCTCCCACAGGACCCCCGTCTCGGGGGACGGGTAGCCGTGGGCGGCGATGTCCTCGAGCACCGAGGCGAGGGCGTCTACCTTGGCGCGCTGGTCGGTCGCGTACGCGCCCAGCGCCGCTGCGGCGTGCTGCCCACACCCATCTCACCGACCCCGACGACCTTCACAACCTCACCCACAGCGCCGATCGTCGGCAGCGTTTGCAATGGGCCGATCGTCTCTGGCGCAAGGCCGCCGACGCCGGACACACCGAGGCCCTCACCCACCTGGCGCGGGTGCGGGTTCTGATCGGGGACCGGGAAAGCGCCGAAATGCTCCACCAGCAGGCCGCCAATGCCGGCGACACACGGGCCCTGACCAGGCTGCCCGGAATGCGAGAAGGCGCCGAAACCCTATACAGGCGGGCCGCCAGCGCCGGATACATCGGCGAGTTCAACTGGTCGATGCAACACCGACTTGTTGAAGCGAGCGTAGTTGCTCCTCGAAGACTTCAGCGGGCGTCTTCCACCCGAGGATCTTT
>NZ_JBWKIR010000054.1:0-21306 GCF_056432605.1 Streptomyces sp. NPDC045022 | reverse complement strand
TAACCGACGATGACCGCGACCTCGGTCAGACCCACCTCGGCGAAATTGCCCAGCGTCAGATCCAGGACCGTGAGCGAGTCCTCCGCGCCCTCCGGCCCCACCGGCACCAGGGCCTTGGGCAGCGTGTCGGTGTAGGGACGCAGACGCCGCCCGGCGCCGGCCGCCAGTACTAGGCCTATCATCGCGGTTTCTCTCCTTTGTTTCCCATTCCGCCGATCTCCCCGAAGACAAGGTGGGGAGATCGGCGGCACAGCTGTTACCGGGACCGTCCGACGCAACTCGGCTCAGGGGCCCCGAAAAGCGGTGTGGTCCTGTCGGAAGCGACAGGACCACACCCAGTGGGACGAGACTCAGCCCTCGTCGGAGGCGGTGGAGACCGTGGTGGTCTTCTTCGCCGTCGACTTCGCGGCGGCCGTCGTGGCGGTCTTGGCCACCTTCTTGGCCGTCGCCTTCTTGGCCGTCGTCTTCCTGGCGGCCGTCTTCTTGGCCGCGGTCGTCTTGGTGGCGGCCTTCTTCGCCGTCGCCTTCTTGACCGCCTTGCGAGCGGTCTTCTTGGCCGGGGCGACGGCCTCGGCCGCCTCCTCGGTGCCCGTCCCGGCCGCCGGGGCCTCCTCCGCCGCGGGCGACGGGACGACCACGACGGCCGCCTCCTCGGACGCGGTCGGCGCGGTGGCCTTGCGCACGGCACGGCGGCGCGGCCGCACCGGTGCGGCGCTCTCCGCGGCCACCTCCTCGGCGGGGGCAGCGCTCTCGGCGGGCGTCTGCTCGGCCGGGGCCTGCGGCTCCGGCCGCTCCACCGGCGCCTCGGCCGCGGGCGCGGTCTCGGGCACCGTCACCACGGCCGCCTCGGCGCCCGCAGGAGAACCGGCCGGAGCCGACACCTTCCGGGTCGCCCGACGGCGCGTACGGCCCTTCGGCGCGGCTTCCTCGGTGGCCTCGGCCTGCGCCGCCGGAACCACCTGGTCCTCGGCGGCCGCGGGCTCGGCCAGCGCCTCGGCGGCCGGCTCGGGCTGCACGGGACGCGCGGCAGCCTCCTCGGCGGTGACGTCCTGCGCGGTCGGAGCAGCGGCTTCCGGCGCGGCCTTCCCGGTCTCCGCGGCGGTCTCCCTGGCGGTCTCCGCGGGCTTCTCGGCGCGGACGGCCTTCTCGGCCCTCTCGCCCCGGACGGCCTTCTCGGCCCTCTCGGCCTTCTCCGCCTTCGGCGCACCGGCCGGAGCGGTCGCCCGGCGGCTCACCCGGCGACGGCTGCGGCCACGGGTGGCCGCCGCCTCCGCCTCGGCGACGCTGCTGTACAGCTCCTCGTCCGGCGCGAAGTCGGGCGCGGACAGCGCGACGGGCTCGGCCAGCTCGGCGGCCACCTCCACGGCCGTCTCCACCTCCGGCTCGACGGCCTCGCCGCTCTCCACGGCCACCGCGGCGGTCTCGTGCACGTGCTCCTGCCCGTCACCGCCGCGCCCGCGCTTCTTGCGCTTGCCGCCGCCTCCACCGGAGGCCGGCTGCTCCATGTGCACGATGACACCGCGGCCGTTGCAGTGGACGCAGGTCTCGGAGAAGGACTCCAGCAGCCCCTGGCCGACCCGCTTGCGGGTCATCTGCACCAGGCCCAGCGAGGTCACCTCGGCCACCTGGTGCTTCGTACGGTCCCGGCCCAGGCACTCCAGCAGGCGGCGCAGCACGAGGTCCCGGTTGGACTCGAGCACCATGTCGATGAAGTCGATCACAATGATGCCGCCGAGGTCACGCAGCCGCAGCTGGCGCACGATCTCCTCGGCCGCCTCCAGGTTGTTCCTGGTGACCGTCTCCTCGAGGTTGCCGCCCTGGCCGGTGAACTTGCCGGTGTTGACGTCGACGACGACCATCGCCTCGGTCCGGTCGATCACCAGCGAACCGCCGCTGGGCAGCCAGACCTTGCGGTCCAGCGCCTTGGCGAGCTGCTCGTCGATCCGGTAGGTGGCGAAGACGTCGACCTCGGAGGTCCACCTCGACAGCCGCTCGGCCAGGTCGGGCGCGACGTGCGAGACATACCCGTGGATCGTCCGCCAGGCCTCGTCACCGCTGACGATGACCTTGGAGAAGTCCTCGTTGAAGATGTCGCGCACGACCCGGACGGTCATGTCCGGCTCGCCGTACAGCAGCGTCGGCGCGTTGCCGCCGTTCTTCGCCTTCTTCCGGATGTCCTCCCACTGCCCCTGCAGCCGCTCGACGTCACGGCGCAGCTCGTCCTCGCTCGCGCCCTCGGCGGCGGTGCGCACGATGACGCCCGCGTCCTCGGGGACGATCTTCTTGAGGATGGTCTTCAGCCGGGCCCGCTCGGTGTCGGGCAGCTTGCGGCTGATGCCGGTCATCGAGCCCTCGGGGACGTACACGAGGTAACGGCCCGGCAGGGAGACCTGGCTGGTCAGACGGGCGCCCTTGTGCCCGATCGGGTCCTTCGTCACCTGGACGAGCACCGACTGCCCGGACTTCAGGGCCGACTCGATGCGGCGCGGGCCGTTGGCCATGCCCAGCGCCTCGAAGTTGACCTCACCGGCGTACAGCACGGCGTTGCGGCCCTTGCCGATGTCGATGAAGGCGGCCTCCATCGACGGCAGCACGTTCTGCACCTTGCCGAGGTAGACGTTGCCGACGTACGAGGTCGACTGCTCCTTGTTGACGTAGTGCTCGACGAGCACGCCGTCCTCCAGGACGCCGATCTGCGTACGGTCGCCGTGCTGGCGGACCACCATCACGCGCTCGACGGCCTCACGGCGGGCCAGGAACTCGGCCTCGGTGATGATCGGAACGCGGCGGCGCCCCTGCTCGCGGCCTTCCCGGCGGCGCTGCTTCTTGGCCTCCAGACGGGTCGAGCCCTTGATGGACTGCACCTCGTCGGACGGCTCGGCGGCCTTGCGGGGCTCGCGGACCTTGACGACCGTGCGCTCCGGGTCGTCGTCGGACGGCTCGCCGTCGACGGCGGTGTCACCGGCGCGACGACGACGGCGGCGCCGGCGCCGGCTGCTGGAACTGGAGCCGCCGGACTCGTCGCCGTGAGCCTCCTCGGCGTCCTCCTCGTCCTGCTCGGCGGTGTCCTCGGCGTCCTGCGCGGCCTGCTCGGCGGCCAGCTCGTCGGCGTCGGCCTCCGCGCCCTCGCCGTCGACGGCCTCACCACGGCGGCGGCGACGGCCGCCACGGCGGCGACGGCGGCGCGCGCCGGACTCCTCGAAGCCCTCGGCGCCGTCCGCCTCGTCGGCCTCCTCGCCCTCGGCGAGGTCCTCGGCGGACTCGGCGGTCTCCTCCGGCTCCTCCGGCCCCTCGTCCTCGGCGGCGGCCTCGACGGCCCGCGTCTCCTCGGCCTGGGCCGTGGCCCGGCGGCGACGGCGGCGGCGCGAACCGGACTCGGCGTGCTCCTCCGCGTACTCCTCGGGCTCCTCCACCTCGGAGGACTCGGCGGCTGCCGCGGCAGCGGCCCGCTCCGGGGTCTGGAACTGGGGCTCGGTGAACACCGGCGCCTGGAAGACGGCGACGGCGGGGCGGGCCCGCCGGCGCGGGGCGGCTTCCTCGGCGGCCTCGGCGGCCTCGGGCGCGGCGGACCGCGCGGGCTCGGAGAAGCCGGACGCGGCACGCACGGACCGGCGCCGGGCCCGACGCGGGGAGCCGGTCTCGTCGGAAGCCTGCTGCGCCTGGGCCGCGGGCCCGGTGGCCTGCGGGGCGGCGGCCTCGGGCGCGGCGGCCCGGGCCTCGGTGGCGGACTCGTCGGCCTTGGCCACGGTGGTCTCCTCCTGCGCGGGGGCACCGGCGGGCGCGGACACCCGGCGGGTGGCACGGCGGCGCGTACGGCGCGGGGCTGCTTCCTCGGCTGCCTCGACGGGCTCAGCGGTCTCGGTGGCCTCGCGGGGCTCTGCGGCCTCGGCGGCCTGCGCCGTCCCGGTGACGGCCGGAGCCGGTTCCTCGACGGCCGGAGCCGCTTCCCCGGCCGCGGCGGACGCCGCCTCAGGGGCGGCCTGCGACTCCTCGGCGGCCTGCGGGGCGCCGGTGGGCGCGGACACCCGGCGGGTGGCACGGCGGCGCGTGCGGCGCGGGGCCGCTTCCTCGGCTGCCTCGACGGGCTCAGCGGTCTCGGTGGCCTGCGCCGTCCCGGTCACGGCCGGAGCCGCTTCCCCGGCCGCGGCGGACGCCGCCTCAGGGGCGGCCTGCGACTCCTCGGCGGCCTGCGGGGCGCCGGTGGGCGCGGACGCCCGGCGGGTGGCGCGGCGGCGCGGCCGCGCGGCGGGCGTCTCAGCGGGTGCGGTCGTCTCGGCGGCAGGCGTCTCGACGGCTGCGGTCTCCTCCTGCGCCTTCTCGGCCTCGGCGACGGCCGGGACCACGGTCTCGGCGGCCTCGGCCGAGGCGGCGGCCCCGGCGGGCGCGGACGCCCGGCGCGCGGCCCGGCGACGCGGACGACCGGCGGGAGCGGCCTCCGCGGCCTCTGCCGTCTCGGCGGGGGTGGTGGCGGTCTCGGCGGTGCCGGAAGCCTTCTCGGCGGCCGGTGCCTCGGCAGCGGTCGGCGCGGTGACACTGCGGGTGGCCCGGCGCCGGACGCGGCGCGGCGCGGCCTCCTCGCCGACGACCACCTCGCCGCCCTCGGCGACGGCGGCGGGCTCCTCAGCGGCGGGCGCGGCCGGTACGACGGTCTCGGCGGCCTCGGCGGACGCCGGTGAACCCGTCGGCGCGGACGCACGGCGCGTGGCCCGGCGGCGCGGGCGACCGGCGGACGCGGCCTCCTCGGCGGCAGGCGCCTGGGCGCCGACGGCCGCCTGGACGGCCTCTTCTGTCTCCTTGGCCGCCTGAGTCTCCGCGGCCTCCTCGGCGCCGTCGGCCTCGAGGGCCTCGGTCACCTCGTCGGCGTCCGCGGCCGGTATGGCCGGCACGGTGACCTCGGTGGGGGCGTCCGCCCCGGCCGGCGAGCCCGCCGGGCGGGAGGCGGCACGACGACGCCTGCGCGGCGGCAGCGTGTCGCTGGGGGTGTTCAGTTCGGAGCCCGTTGAGGACTCTGTGGGTTCGGTCGGCTCGAGCATGCGGGCATTTCTCCCGTCAGGCTCCCGGGCGCCGCACCTGGTCCGGCGCCGGTCCGATAAGACCGTTCGCCGTTGACGTCCGCGGTCCGCGCGATGCGCGATAGCCGCCGTCCGGGGCGCGGGCGCCGCACGGGAGCACTCTGTGTCCTGTCTCGCCGGTTCCGTACGCCTTGTCGGTACGGCCTGGCGAAAGTCTTCTGGTCGGTGCGCTGCCCGACCCAGGTGGCTCCCGAGTACGAGGGCGGCGCTACGACGTCCGTCCCTACGCGGGACCTTCCGGCGTCGGCGCCTTCGCGGCGGCAACCGGTGTGGCCGTCAGGGCCTCGGCTGCCTCGCGGTCGGGCGCGAGCGGGTCGGTCACCGTGCCGGTCTCTTCATCGAGCAGCCCCTGCGCCAGCCTGGTCACCGCTGCGGGGACCGGCGGCGCCAGGTCGGCCACGGCGCGGAGACCGGACAGGACGTCGTCGGGTCGTACGGCAGGCGTCACGTGCCGAACAACCAGCCGCAGTATCGCACAGGGCTGGTCGCTCGGCCTATCAGCCGGGGAACTGTGCGTTTCCAGGCTCACGACCGCGGGCCGGGCGTCGAAGGTACGGACGCCGTTCTTGGTCATGCGCTGCACCTCGACGGCGTCGGCCTCGGTGAAGGCCTCGACCGCGCGTTCGGCGGCGGCCGGGTCGACGCCGTCCAGCCGCAGCTCCCAGACGGAGGCCGTCAGCCGGTCGGCGAGACCGGAGGTCCGCGCCTCGACCGCGTCAATGACGTCGAGCCCGGCGGGCATCGACTCGTCGAGGAGGACGCGCAGGGTCTCCGGGTCACGCGGCTGGGTCAGCGCGATCTCCAGAAATTCCGCCTCACTGCCCGTGCCGGTGGGTGCGGCATTGGCGTACGACACCTTCGGATGCGGCGTGAATCCCGCCGAGTACGCCATGGGCACCTCGGCGCGGCGCAACGCACGCTCGAAGGCGCGCTGGAAGTCTCGGTGGCTGGTGAACCTCAGGCGGCCGCGCTTGGTGTAGCGCAGTCGGATGCGCTGCACCGCGGGTGCGGGCGGCGGGCCTTCGGGCTGTCGCTTGCCCAGTGTCCTAGTCCTTCGTGAGAGCGGTCGTACTGCTACCAAGAGTACGTGTGTCGCGGGCCGCAGGTTCCCGCCGGTCCACCGCGACCGGCTGCCGGGGCTCACCGAAGAGCATCCGCCGGAAGTCGGCACGGGCCTGCCGTACCGTGTCGCGGGCGGCGGTCAGCGCCTCGCGGGCGACCCGGCCCACCGCCCGCACGCCCTCGGCGACGGGCCGCAGGACGGCATCCCGGACCACGTGCCCGACCGGGGTGAGGACGGTCCGGTACACCCAGCGCACCGGCTCCACGAAGATCCACCGGAAGAGGGTGCCGAGCGCCCGCCCGACGGCCCGTGAGATCCGCCCGGCGACCCGCCAGGCATGCCCGAGGGCCTCCCCCAGTTCCCGCGCGACGACGGCGAGGACCCGGCCGACGGGCGCCAGGATCCAGCGCCACAGCGCGACGGCGGGCAGCACGAAGAGCACCCGGGCGGTCCAGTACAGGGCCAGGCCGATGCCGGTGGCGAGCAGGCCCAGCAGCCACCCGAGTCCGCGCACGCACCAGGCGGCGGCGTGCCCCACGGGGGTGAGGGCCCAGGTGTACAGCCAACGGGCGGGTGCGACGAACAGGTACCGCCCCAGCCAGGCGAAGGCCGTGTATACCCCGACGCCGAGCGCGGCGAGCAGGGCGCCGACGCCTGTCAGCAGCCGGCTGAGCGCGTGGCCGGCCGGGCGGAGCACGCGCGCGTACACCTGGGCCAGCCCGGCTCCCACCGCGCGCGCCAGCCAGGCGACGGCATGCCCGACGGGGGTCAGCACGTACCGGTGGAGCCACCCGGCCGGCACGACGAAGAGGACGGTCGCGAGCCAGGCGAGCGCCTTGCCGACGGGGACCAGGACGTAACGCCACAGGCCCACCGACGGCCACACGAACAAGGCCTTGCCGACCCACAGCAGCGCCCGGCCGAGCGGCCGGAACACGGTGTCCCGCAGAAACCGCCCGATGACGACGAGCCCGTCCCACGCCATCCGCACCGGCACGACGAGCACGAGGACGACGATCCGCACCGGGATGCGGATCGCGACGACGAGGCACCCCTCGGGCTGCCGGGGCGGGGGCGGCGGGTTCAGCGGTTCCATACCAGCGCAGACGCGACGGCCGCCCGTCCGGATTCCGCCCCCGGGTTGCGATGCCATTACGACGCGTTCGCTTCCCGCTCATCGCCACTGGTCGTTCGCTACCGGTCGTTGCTCCTGGTCATTCGCTACCGGCCGTCCGCCGGCGGCAGGTCCTGCTCGGTCCAGATCGTCTTGCCGGTGGGGGTGTAGCGCGTGCCCCACTGGTGGGTCATCTGGGCGATGATGAACAGGCCCCGGCCTCCCTCGTCGTCGCTCGCGGCGTGCCGCAGATTGGGCGTGGTGTGGCCGGTGTCGGAGACTTCGCAGATCAGGGTCCGGTCTCGGATCAGGCGTACCTGGATCGGTCCGCCGACGTAGCGGATGGCGTTGGTGACCAGTTCGCTGACGATGAGTTCGCTGGTGAACGCCAGGTCGTCCAGCCCCCAGTCGCGGAGCTGCTTGCTGACGGCGGTGCGGACGGTGGCCACCGCCGCCGGGTCCGGGGGCAGTTCCCACTGGTTGAACTGGTTCCGGTCGAGCATGCGGGTGCGGGCGACGAGCAGCGTCGCGTCCTCGTCCACCGCACCGGGCAGCAGGGTGGCCACCGCCCGGTCGCACGCTTCCTTCAGGGTCGCCCGGTCGTCGGCGAGGACCCGGGACAGCTCGGCGAGCCCGGCGTCACGGTCGACGGCCGCCTGCAGGAGGCCGCCCGTGAAGAGGGCGACGAGACTCCCCGGGGGCAGCTGGAGTTCCGTGCTCTGATAGGGCAGGCCACCCAGCCCCAGCGGCGGTCCGGGAGGCAACTCGGCAGTGTTCACGACGCCCGTGCACGGTTCGACGACCGCCAGCACCGAGTCCCCGGCCCGCGCCAGGCTGCACCCCCCGGAGACGGGGTCGTACACCGCGTACAGGCAGGACACTCCCATGGCCGCGTCGGCCTGCGGCCCCCTACGGCCCGGACCGTGGCGGGCCCCGCCCTCGTGCGCGGTCTGCTCGACCAGGTCGTCCAGGCGGGACAGAAGCTCGTCCGGGCTCAGGTCCAGCCGGGCCAGGACGCGCACCCCCGTGCGCAGGCGCCCCATGGTGGCCGCGGCGCGCAGGCCGTGACCGAGCACGTCCCCGACGACCAGCCCGACCCGGGTGCCCGACAGGGGGATGACGTCGTACCAGTCGCCGCCCACCCCGGACCCGCTGTCGGCGGGCAGATAGCGGCTCGCCGAGTCGAGAGCGGTGTGCGGGGGCAGACGGCGCGGAAGCAGGCTGCGCTGGAGTTTGAGGGCCACCGCGTGGCCACGGGTGACCAGGGGCATCAGCAGGAAGCCGAGCAGCAGGGCGCCCAGGCCCAGGACGGTGACCCCGCCGGTCGGTCCGATCAGCGGCAGGTCGACGCTGCTTGCTCCGTACCGCGGGTTCGCGTAGACGCCGAAGCTGGCGTAGAGGAACAGCAGGAGCATGATCAGCCCGCCCAGCCCCGGCAGCACCCCCTTGAGGACCAGGTCTCTGACGCTGCGGGTGAGGACCTTGCGGTGGTACCAGATGCAGGCGAAGCCGGTCAGTCCGTACTGGAAGGCGATCGCGAGACCGACCGAGTCGACCGAGTCGGCCAGGACGTTCTGGCTGAACGACGTCAGCAGGACCAGCAGGGCGATCGAGGCCGCCCCCATGCCGACGGTCCCCCAGGTCGGGGTGAGAAACCTGCGGTGCACCCGGGCGAACCGGGCCGGGACGGCCTTGTGGACCGCCATGGAGAAGACCGTCCTGGCCATGGGCAGGACGGTGGTCTGGGCGGAGGCCAGCGCGGAGGTCAGCACCATCAGGATCAGCAGCCTCGACAGGACCAGCCCCGCGTCATGGCTCCCGAACACGGCCTTGCCCAGGCCGGAGAACACGTCGTCGGAGTTGTCCGCGTTGCCGAGCCCGATGCCCGAGGTGCCGACCCCGGCGAACGCCTGCGCGGAAGTGGACACCAGCCCGTACGTGACCAGCAGCAGCATCATGGACATGACGGCGGCACGGCCGGGGACGCGGGTGCTGTCGACGGTCTCCTCGTTGACCGAGAAGGCGGTGTCCCAGCCCCAGTAGATGAAGACCCCCGCGAGGATGCCCGAGGTCAGGGCCTTTGCCGAGGACACCTCGAAGGGGTTGAACCAGGAGGCGGAAACGTGGACCGCCGTCGGAGGGGCGCTGGTGTAGACCCTGACCAGCGCGGCGACGGCGAACAGGAGCAGCATCACCACTTCCAGGCACAGCAGCCAGCGCTGGACGACCGCCGAGAACTCGATGCCGACGTAGCAGATCCCGGTCAGCAGGGCGATCCAGACGATGCCCGCCACCGTGGTCCACAGCCGGCTCTCGCCCAGTCCGTCCAGGCCCACCAACCGGAAACCGTAGATACCGGCGATCTCGGCCAGGTTCACCATGACGATGATGTTGGCGACGATGAGGCCCCAGCCGCCGATCCAGCCGGTGCGCGGTCCGAAGGCGCGGGTGGCCCAGGTGAAGGTGGTCCCGCAGTCGGCGTTGCTCGCGTTCAGCTCCCGGAAGGCATACGCGACCAGCAGCATCGGGACGAAGGCCAGCATGATGACGATCGGGGCCTGCAGTCCGACTCCCGCCACGATGATGCCCAGTGTGGCGGCGAGGCTGTACGCCGGGCCGGTGGAGGCCAGGCCCATGACGACCGAGGAGAGCATGCCCAGGGCGTCGTTCTTGAGCCCTTTCCGGCCGACCTGCGTCCCGGGGGCGGGGCGGCCGGCGGTCACGGCGCCGCCAAAGTGCCTCACACTTGATTGCAACGCGGGGCCACTGCCTCCGCAACAGCGCAGGGTCGGCGGCGATGGACCGGACACGCGGGGCGGTCGGCCGTTCATCCGCAAAAGTCATAGAATTTACCCGCGGAACCCCCGGCCCCGCGGAACCCCGGCCTCGGACCGCCGACCACGAGGGTCGTGAGGCTGACATGAGAAACTCCCGAGCCGACGACGGCGCTTCGAACCGTGCCCGCCGGACGGCACCGGATCTCCGGATTTCGCCCACCGCCCGCCGCCGCACGGCTGTGCTGGCACCCTGCGCGGCCCTGCTGATCGCGGGGTGCGCCCTGCCCTCAACAGCGGGTCCGGCGGCCCTTTCCGACTCGCCGGCCACACCCGCCGCGACGGCGAGCACCTTTGACCCCACTCCGTCGGCGCTGAAGCCCATCGATCCGGCCGCGTTCCGGTCCGCTGTGCAGCGCGCGGCGAAGAAGCTCATGGTTCCCGGCGCGGTGGTCCTGCTCCGCACACCGCGGGGAACCTTCCGGGCGGCCGTCGGCACCACCGAGACGGGCACGGCCCGACCCCCCACTACGGGCGACCACTTCCGGATCGCCTCCAACACCAAGACCATGACCTCGGCGCTGATCCTCCTCCTCGCCCAGGACGGCAAGCTCCGGCTGGACGACCCGGTGTCCGCCTACGTCCCCGGAGTCCCGAACGGCCGACACATCACCCTCACCGAGCTGCTGAAGATGCGCAGCGGCCTGTACAACTACACCGACGCGCCCGCACTCGCGGCGGCCCTGGACGCCGACCCGGGCAAGGCCCACACACCGCAGGAGATGCTGGCCCTCGCGTTCCGGCACCCGCCGGACTTCGCGCCGGGCACGTCCTACGCGTACAGCAACACCAACTACGCACTGCTGGGCCTCGTCGCCGAGAAAGCGGGCGGCCAACCACTGGCCCGGCAGTTCCGGGACCGGCTGTTCACCCCGCTGGGCCTGACAGGAACCTCACTGCCCGCGACCGACGACGTGTCCCTCCCCTCCCCCTACGCGCACGGCTACATGTACGGCGGAACGGCCTATGCGCTGGTCGACCGCCCCTACCCCGCCGACGTGCGGGCGGCGGCCCGCTCCGGAAAGCTCCGGCCGGAGGACTACACGCGCCAGAACCCCTCCTACGCCACCGCTGCCGGAGGTGTCATCTCCACCGCGGACGACCTGGACACCTGGATCCGGGCCCTGGTGACGGGCAAGGTCCTCCACCCCGCCTTCCAGCGGCGGTGGCTCCACAGCCTGCAAGCCGAGGACCCGGCCACGCCCGACGGGCAGAAGTACGGCTACGGCATCACGTACCAGCGCTTCGGCCGCAACGCCTCGATGTACTACCACGGCGGCGAACTCCCCGGCTTCAACTCCTTCATCGGCCACGACCCGGACAACGACGTCACGCTCGTGATCTGGACGAACCTGACCCTGTCACCCGAGGGCCGGACCACCGCCAACGCCCTGCTCCCCACCGTCCTCAACCAGATCTACACCGGCCTCTCCCTCCCCACGGTCACCGACTAGACCACTCGCCACCGGCCGGGCGCCTCAGCGGCTGGGACCGCTCATGGTGGCTGGTTCAGTCGGTGTCGTCACCGCACTTCGGCTCGGCGGACCCGCCCTGCCGAGCCGTTCCTGTCGGCGAGGACGGCCGGGTGCCCTGCTTGGCGACCGGCTGGAAGTAGTGGTCCAGCGCCCAGGCGGCCACGTGGGTGCCGGCCCGGCAGCCGGCTACGTCCGCCGTGCGGGAGTGGACGCCGCCCCACACACGGGCGTCGACGACGTCCCGGTTGAGGTCGTCGGCGGACCCGTAGAACCGCGTGGTGCCGGTGACCTCGGAGGGGACGTAAAGGTCGATGCGCGAGCTACCGAGGACGCCGGTCAGAGCGCGCGCCACGGCAGCGCTGACGGTCGTATGACCGGCGATGTAGTCCGGGTGCGGTGGGGTGAGGAGCAGCGGCTCCCAGACCGGATCCGCCGTCGTCGCGGGGTTGCCGTCGGTGTCTGCGAGGCGGATGGCGGTGACCGGCCGCCAGGAGCCGTAGTGGAGCTTGGCATCCCATGCGGTGACGACGGCGTCGGTCGCCGACGCGTTCACCGCGGCGAACAGCCGGGCCGTCTCGGCGATGCCGAGCCGGTGCCGGGCGGCGTGGTCTCGTACGGCCGCCTGGATCTGTTCGACCAGGTTGCCGCTGAAGAACAGGGCGGTCTCGGTCTGCTGCGCGCTCCTGCCCGAGCCGGTCTTCGCACCCATGGCCTTCAGTTCCCGGAAATCCTCGGCGTAAGCGGCCGAGGAGACGGCCGGTGGTCCGCCGGGGCGGAACTGCCGCGGCGAGTCGAGCAGGAGGGGGCGGAGCCTGGCGAGCCAGGTGTCGACGAAGGGCTGGAACGCGGGCGGGGTGGGCCGCCAGACCCCCGGTGCCGGGGCAGCGGTGAAGGGAACGTCCGCGAATCTGCCGTCACCTTCCCGTAGTTCGATGATGCGGGCGGCAGCGCACTTCCCGTAGTCAACGCCCCGGTCTCTGGCCTGACCGGCCGGTAGAGCGGCGAGCGAGTCCGCGTAGGCGGCGTCGAGCTGCTCCTTGGAGGCAGGGAAGTAGGTGAGCAGCACGTCGTGGGCCGCAGTGGCGGCGGCCGCCGCGGAGGACGCCTCGGCCGGACCGCGCTCGCGCCATTTGTACAGGGCGTAGCCGCCTTCGATGCCCACCACGGCGTTGTACACGGCGACGGAGACGAACCCCTCCCAGATCGCTACCTGTCCGGAGGGGCGTGGGCCAAGGCTGCTCCTGATCGTGTCGGTGGCAATGGCGTTCCACTCGCGGACCACGGCTGCCGGGTCCGCCGCGGTCCGGATACCCGCGTCGGGGGGATGTGTCGCGGCGGTGAGCGTCACGAGGGCGATGGCCGCGACGGCGCAGACGAATGCTCGGACACCTGACCGCGGAGGAACGGGAAGAGGGGGCTCTTGGTGCACGGCGTGCTCCCTGGAGTTGGGTGCCCAAGGCCTAGCAGCGGCCCACTGCGCAAGCAAGACAACTCGCCGCGAACCGGACACACCTAGGGCGCCCTCGAACACCTCACCACGGTTGGCCCAAAGGCCACGCGGTCACGCACAAGCCTGGAACGCACCCGATCGAGCGCCCCGCCCCCCTCAGTGCGTGTGACCGCTCGAAGCCGGTGTCGGGCCACCGTTCTTGACCGTCAGCGGGAGCAGCTTCTTGCCGGTGGGGCCGATCTGGATCGACGTGTCCATTTGAGGGCATACACCAACGGGCCCACAACCACTGTCGGCAACTGACCGCGCCGAGTACTCAGTTGAAGCCGAGTGGACCGGCCGGGCTTGGCCCTCTTGGAGCAGCTGAAGAGGGCCGCAGCGCTCTTACCCGACGACGCCCCACAAGCCCGGCCCGATGAGCAGGTCGGCGACAAGTGCGAGCCAGGCGTCCGGTGAGTATGGGGCCGGGGGATCGACCTCCATGCCCAACTCTGCGACGGCGATGGCGTAGTCGGACTCGTCGAGATCGAGCGCGAGGAGTTCGTGCAGTTCCCCGATCAGCCGGGTGACGAGATGCGGGTCTGTCGAGCCGCGGTAGTCCTCGACGGCCGTGGCGTGGTCGGTGAACTCGTCAGGCATGTCCTGCGAGAACCAGCCACCGAGGAACTGGCCCAGCTCGGGAAAACGGGCTTGCCACTCCCAGTGGGTGGCAGGGATGGCCGGCGGCGGCACCTCGCCCGTCTCGATGCTGCGCTTGATGTGGTCGGCGAGGCAGAGGAGCCACTGTTGGATCTCGCCCTCGGCAAGGCCGATGTCGGGGATTGCGTAGAACTCCCCAAGTCGCAACCGCAGCCGCCCCGGCGGATTCTCAGCGTAGTCACGCAACTGTCGCTCGGCGATGGCCAGAGCCCACGGTCGGCTGTGCCAGGTCTGCCGGAGGTACGCGGTCAGGGCTGCGCCGGGCCTGTCCGGGGTGTCGTCCGCCGGATGTCCGAGGTAGGCGCGCATGACCTGGTCGAGCTCGCCATAGCGGCGGTCGTGTTCGAGAGGGCTCAGGGGCACGGTGGTCAGCCTCTGCGATCGCTACAGATAGATGGGAAAGGTGGCATGGACGGCGAAGCCGTGTGGGAGGGAGACATCCCGCTTCAGAGTGACGCGGGCGGCCCGAACATCGACGGGCTCCCGCCCGGCCAGCATCATCGCCTGCAGGAGGACGCGTCCGACCGGCTCGGACCGGGACGGCCAGGATGCCTCGATGGTCAGGCGCGAGCGTGTCGACTGGGCGAGCCAGCGGTGGACCAGCTGCTCGTTGGCGGTGACGACCTGCTGGGTGGCCCACTGGGCGGTCTCGCGGTCGGGGTAAGTTGCGGAACGGGTGCGCATCTTCGGTCCTCTTCTGGGAGCTGTGACGGCGGCGGTCGGGTGACTGCGAACGGCTAGTCGTCCTCGAAACGCCAGAGAACCAGGACGTTCTCGTCCGACACCCCGACCAGGCAGATGTCGATGGTGGTCCCGGCGAGGACGTTGGCGTGAAAGGACGAGGCCAAGAAGTCACCCTTTTCACCGTCTTCCGCGTGCCCGTGATTAGTGAAGAAACGTGCGCCATTCCCCACGGCCCTCAAGAGTTCCCGCAGACAAGCGTCGCGTTCCTCATCCGGCGTGCGAAGGGATGCACAAGGGCCGTACAGAAGAGATCCAACCGAAATCAGCCCGGCTAGCTCCATGGCCTGGCCGGGTGAGACCTCCAGGACGCTGGCCCGCAACTCCTGGCGGTCGACCTGCCGGAGTACGGGATTCCCCTGGATCACTTCCACCACCGTGTCGTGCCAGTCCGCGCCGCCGCGGGCCACGAGCGCGGCGAAGGACTGACGTTCATCAAAACGCCCCTGTGCGCACGCCGGCAGATCTGTCTTCCTTTTCGTCACAGATCCTCCCCTGGTCTTCTCACGGAAGCCTCGGCATGGACGTGTAGACCACATAGGGCGGGTGAAGGCCGTTCTTGTACTTGAGTACGACCTCCACCGAATGTGCGTCCTGTGCCGCACCCGCCCTCGGGTCCGCTGACGTAATGGTACGCCCGGTCACAGAATTGAACTCCACCGGCTCCAGCTTCAGAATAGAATTGTCGGCGCGTGGCTTTGAGAGCCATTTCTTGATTTTTGCCTGGTTGTCTACACCTTCGTTCTGCTGGCCTGAATTAGCCGGCGGGCCCACATATTCCACCGTGTCTTGCGTGTATTTCTGGGCGCCCACCAGATCGGTGAAGCTGGAAGCAGCGGGAATCGACGGCTGATCCCTGAGTCGCTGCGCCAACTGCTCATCGGTCTTGCCTACGTGTTTATCGATGACATGGCTGTCGTGAATTCCCTCTTGATTCGCCAGGTCGATTGGATATGCGTGGTTGGCCTCGCTGTCGCCCGGCACGGTGTACAGCGGGTTTCCTTTGAAGTCGGTCAGGGCCCGCGCGCCGAACGCCTCGGCGCGGGCGGACTCCGCGATGAACGTCGGGGCGCTCGTGTACGCCTCGTCCAGCCCCGACATCAGATCCTTGATGCCTCGAACCTGACGGTGAACCCGGTTGTTGTAGGTGGCGACGGCGTCGTTCATGGCGTCTTCGTCGATGTTCAGGACGATACCGACCGATACGTCCGCGACCAGCCCCTTTCCCACGTGCCACAGCCCCTTCACCAGGCTCTTGGCGTCCGTGACGTCCAATTCTCGCGGATCGAGCTGCTTGATGCTGTCCAGCACGGCTTGTCGATAGATCCGGTGCAGATCGTCGCGAACATCTTCCGCCGCCTGGGCCACGTTGTACACGGCATCGACCATGGCGTCACAGGTGTCGAACAGGACGGCGAAGACCGGGTGGCTGGTCCCTCTCTTGCGCGCGCCGTCGTTCGCCCAGTCGTAGCCGTCTCGGTTCTTCCCCCAGGCGGACGTGCCCCACAGCGTGCTGCAGAACTGCCGCATCGCGTCGTACCACTCCTGGTTGGACTGGTCGGTGATGCCACCAATGAAGCTGGTCAGCATCCCGTCCACCATGCTGAGCGTGGTCTGCGGCATCCTCCAGGTCTCAGAGACCTTATACAGCTGCAGGTGATTGGGCAGTGGGAGGATCTTTGCCGCCTTGCCCCAACGGCACTCGTGTTCCAGCAGAGGGCGCAGGATGGCGAGTACTACGGCTTCCAGCCCTTCCAGGGCTTTTTGTGCGAAGGCTTGGCTGGCGTCGAAGTCCCCCCACTTGAAATCAGTGACCGGCCCGTACTTGGGTGGTGTGTCGATCACATGCGGAAGGGGGCGCTGGGCCGCATGGCCTGTTGATGAAGGGTGTGTGGCGGCGTCGGCCGCGACGTAGTTGTTGGCAGTGCTGGTGAATCCGACGCCGGCACCACCAACGCTCACCACGGACTTGGCCCACACCTCGAGGAATCGATTGGAGACTTTCACGTAGGCCTGGGTGAAGTCCTTCATGGCCGAGCCATTGCCGCCGCCGTCGGGGTACCGTGCCAACTCATCGAGAAACGCCTTGATCCCCCGGTCGAGAGGGTCCTGTTGGCCAGCCACGTTCGAGGAGACGGACGACCGGTTCGACGCGTTCGTAGAGGTCGTCCAGCTTGCCGTTGAGCTGTTTGAGGATGTCTTCCAGCTCGACGGCTAGTTCATGGAGCGTGGCGAACGAGACGGATATGCGGTCGTCGTCGGCACCAGTAGACATGATTCCCCCTTGAAGTCGGTGACAGTGCTCGCGAGGCCGACACGTGGCGCTGCGAGCGTCAGAAACCGTCCAGGTTGCTGCGTGGGCGAGCCAGTGCGTCGTCGGCTCCTGTATTCGGGGTGGAGAGTTTGTCGACCTCACTGGTGACGTCCACGTGGATCCGACGCATCTGTTCGAGCACATGCAGATCGTCGGCGCTGAAGCCGTCACGACTCATCCGAACGGCTTGCTCCAGGCCCTTCACCACTTCCCGGATACGTACGGCGTCGCCCGCGGCAGCACGATGGAACTCCCGGTACGCCGTTGCCGCCGGCCCCCGCCAGCCGGCCTCGATACGGTCGACGAGTTCATCCATGCGCTTGATCTGTTTGTCCAGGTGGTCCTGCATCTCGCCGAGGTCGCCGACGAGCTTGGTCAGGCCCTCGGATGACACGCGCAGGTCGGGACCGCCGTTCTCACCCGCACTCGTGCCTGGTGCCCCCATGCCGTATCCCCCACCATGTCGGCATCTCGCGTCTCAACTGACCTTAGGATCATACGAAAGAGTCACCGAGGCGGAGGCGCAGGACTGCCGGCAACCCGGATGGGGCTCCTGCCAGTCGGCAGGGGCAGTTGTCGCGTTCCGGGCCGCCGAGATGATCCACGAGGCGCTCCTTGGGCTCGGCAGCGGCGTCAGTGAGGTACCGATGGCAGCGGGAAGAGGACGCGATGCGCCGACCGCCGTCAGCGTCGCCAAATGCAGCCAGTGCAGCCGCCACTTCGGTCCTCACTGACCCCGCCAGCGCCTCCATCACCCGATCGAGCGCCCCGCCCCCCTCAGTGCGCGTGACCGCTCGAAGCCGGTGTCGGACCCGCGTTCTTGACCGTCAGAGGCAGCAGCTTCTTGCCGGTGGGGCCGATCTGGATCGACGTGTCCATCTGCGGGCAGACTCCGCAGTCGAAGCAGGGGGTCCAGCGGCAGTCCTCGACCTCGGTTTCGTCGAGGGCGTCCTGCCAGTCCTCCCAGAGCCAGTCCTTGTCCAGGCCGGAGTCCAGGTGGTCCCAGGGCAGGACCTCCTCGTAGGTGCGCTCCCGGGTGGTGTACCAGTCGACGTCGACGCCGAAGGGGGCGAGGGCCTTGTCGGCGCAGCTCATCCAGCGGTCGTAGGAGAAGTGCTCGCGCCAGCCGTCGAAGCGGCCGCCGTCGTCGTAGACCGCGCGGATCACGGCGCCGATGCGGCGGTCGCCGCGCGAGAGCAGGCCCTCGACGATGCCGGGCTTGCCGTCGTGGTAGCGGAAGCCGATGGAGCGGCCGTACTTCTTGTCGCCGCGGATCTTGTCCCGGAGCTTCTGGAGACGGGCGTCCGTCTCCTCCGCCGAGAGCTGCGGGGCCCACTGGAACGGGGTGTGGGGCTTCGGTACGAAGCCGCCGATGGACACCGTGCAGCGGATGTCGTTGGCGCCGGAGACCTCGCGGCCCTTCTGGATGACGTGCGTCGCCATGTCGGCGATCTGCAGCACGTCCTCGTCGGTCTCGGTGGGCAGGCCGCACATGAAGTACAGCTTCACCTGGCGCCAGCCGTTGCCGTAGGCGGTGGCGACGGTCCTGATCAGGTCCTCTTCCGAGACCATCTTGTTGATGACCTTGCGCATGCGCTCGGAGCCGCCCTCGGGGGCGAAGGTCAGGCCGGACCGGCGGCCGTTCCTCGTCAGCTCGTTCGCCAGGTCCACGTTGAAGGCGTCCACGCGGGTGGACGGGAGCGAGAGGCCGATCTTGTCGTCCGTGTAGCGGTCCGCCAGGCCCTTTGCGATGTCGCCGATCTCCGAGTGGTCCGCGGAGGACAGGGAGAGGAGGCCGACCTCCTCGAAGCCCGTGGCCTTCAGGCCCTTGTCGACCATCTCGCCGATGCCGGTGATCGAGCGCTCACGCACCGGGCGCGTGATCATGCCGGCCTGGCAGAAGCGGCAGCCGCGGGTGCAGCCGCGGAAGATCTCGACCGACATGCGCTCGTGGACCGTCTCCGCGAGCGGGACCAGGGGCTGCTTGGGGTACGGCCACTCGTCCAGGTCCATCACCGTGTGCTTGGACACGCGCCACGGGACTCCGGAGCGGTTGGGGACCACGCGGGCGATCCGGCCGTCCGCGAGGTACTCGACGTCGTAGAACGCCGGGATGTACACGTTGCCCGTCTTCGCCAGGCGGAGGAGGACCTCCTCGCGGCCGCCGGGGCGGCCCTCCGCCTTCCACTCGCGGATGATCCGGGTCATGTCGAGCACGGCCTGCTCGCCGTCACCGATCACGGCCGCGTCGATGAAGTCGGCGATCGGCTCGGGGTTGAAGGCCGCGTGGCCGCCGGCCAGGACGATGGGGTCCTCCAGCCCGCGGTCCTTGGACTCCAGGGGGATGCCGGCCAGGTCCAGGGCCGTGAGCATGTTCGTGTAGCCCAGCTCGGTGGAGAAGCTGAGGCCGAACACGTCGAAGGCCTTCACCGGGCGGTGGCTGTCGACCGTGAACTGCGGGACGCCGTGCTCGCGCATCAGCGCCTCGAGGTCCGGCCACACGCTGTAGGTGCGCTCGGCGAGGACGCCCTCCCGCTCGTTGAGGACCTCGTAGAGGATCATGACGCCCTGGTTGGGCAGACCGACCTCGTAGGCGTCCGGGTACATGAGCGCCCAGCGGACGTCGCACTCGTCCCAGTCCTTGACGGTGGAGTTGAGTTCTCCACCGACGTACTGGATGGGCTTCTGCACGTGGGGGAGCAGAGCTTCGAGCTGCGGGAAAACCGACTCGACAGGCATCTCGCGAACCTTCATCAGCTGACGGGGGTGACCATCTAGCGTAACCCGCCCGGCGACCTCCTCCGTACGCTCAGCCGGACGCCCCGGAGCCGATCTCCTTCCAGAGGCCGGGCAGGCCGGTCTCCGCTGCCGCCGCACGGGCCTCCTCCCGGCCGTACAGGAGCCCGTAGGTGAACGTGGCTTCCCCCGCCGCGTGTGCCACCGCGGACAGCTCGCGCAGGGTGCGGCGAGCCATGACGCTGTCCTGGTGGTCGCCGAGGAGGGTGGTCAGGGACTTCATGGACCTGGTCAGGGAGCGGGCGGGAGCGCCGAGGGCCGGGGTGGCCGCCTCGGCCGCGTAGCGGGTGCGCTTGGCCTTCTTGCGGGCTTCGTGCAGGACCAGGTCGCGTTCCTCACCGGGCGGCAGGTCCAGCGCCTGCCGCACCACCTTCGACAGCTTGGCCAGGTCCTTCCGTACGGCCTTGCCGAGCGCCTTCTGCGGGTTCTTTCCGGCCGCCTTCAGCAAGGGCGGGTCGGCGAGGAGGGCGTCCAGGGTGTCCAGCAGGGTCAGATAGCGGTGGGAGTTCAGGACGCCGGTCAGGTGGCTGTGGGCACCGTCGTGGCGGGCGTGCGCCCAGGTGCTGATCCGTTCGGGGACGGGGCCGGTGACCAGGCCGGGCGGGAGAGCGTCGAGGGCGGTTGTCAGGCGTTCGGCCAGTACCTCCTGGTCGCGGTCGACGCCCAGCTCGCCCGCGAGCCATTTCAGCTCGGCGCCGACGGAGTCGGTGACGGTGCGGTCGAGGACGGTGCGGAAGGTGCGCAGGGTGCTGCGGGCGCGGCGGGTGGCCACCCGCATGCGGTGCACGGAGTCGGGCAGGTCCCGGCGGACGGCGGGGTCGAGGTCGACCAGTGCGTCGCGCTGGGTGCGGAGGTGGGCGAGGACGTGGTCGCCGGCGGTCACCGGGCGCGCCGGCCCGTTCTTCTTGCCGTGATGGCGGCTGCGGCGGTTTCCGGCGGTCTGTTCCAGGGCGCGGGCCAGTTTCGACGGTGACTTGGAAGGGCGCACGCCCGCCTTGCGCAGCCGTTTCTCCACCTGGTCGAGGAAGGCCGGGTCGCCGCCGTCGGCGAGTTCCACCTCGATCTCGGTCCACTGGGCGGTCCCGCCCTCGCCGGTGAGCCGCTCGGCGGTCACGGCGTCGACGCTCGCCTCCGCCAGCAGGGCGCCGTCGGTGTCGACCAGGTGGCGGACGTCTCGGGCGGAGCGCAGCCGTACCAGCGGGATCAGCTTGTCGCTCCGGACGCGGGAGCGGACGAGGGCCGCGATCTCCTCGGGGACGGTGTCGGAGAGCGGGACCTGGATCTCGTCGCGGACTCCGGGGGAGACCGGGAACTTGAGGTGCCAGCCGGCGTCGGCGCCTCCGGTGCGGCGGCGCAGGGTGAGGGCGGCGGCGGCCAGGCGTTCGTCGGCGGTGTCGTAGTAGACGGCGTCGAGTTCGGCCAGGCCCTGGTCGAGGACGGCCGCCACCCCGCCGACGCCGGTCAGGTCGGGCAGCCCGCTGTCGTCGGATTCGTACTTGCGCTCGATCTCGCGTTTCGCATCCGCCATGCACCGAATCTAGTGTCAGGGGCGCCGATATGGCAGAGGGCACCGTCATGGGCGCCGCCCCCCGGGGGACGGGCACCCATGACCACCCGCGGCGAGCGACGGCCGGGCCGCCCGAGGCCTAGGCCCAATGCCAGTGACTTAGCTGTCCTGCTCTCGTTGGTTGTGGTGTGGCGAGGGTGGGGCAGGTCAAGTCGCCTGCGGGTGAGCGGTTGTCGGACCG
>NZ_JBWKIR010000053.1:0-21594 GCF_056432605.1 Streptomyces sp. NPDC045022 | reverse complement strand
GGGCTGGCGTCTCCTGCGGAAGCTCCGCTGCAGCACCAACCGAATCACCAACGTGGTGAAGGCCGTGCTCGTCCTTCACCACGCATCAGCGTGAGCTTGGAAAGAGCTCATTGTCGCCAAGCTAGTCGAACGTCTGGAGGCTGTGATTCTCCTGCCGGAGGGGGTGGCCATCTTGGGCACCGGGAAGGACCGCTCGCACCTGCCGGCGGAGCTCCGAGCCGACGCCGTCGTTGTCGAACTCAGCGGGGCAGCCATCCAAGGGATTATCGAGAGCGTGTGACGGCGCCTTGGCCATGCAGATTCATGTGCGGAGCCAGAGCCAGATCGCTGCGACCGTGACAGCGCCGTGGAAGACATAGGCACGCTTGATGCCCCTATGGATGTCAACCAGTGGAGGCTGGTGCGGGAGATTGGCTCCGCGTTGTGAGCAGGGCTTGGTAGATCTCGCGGGCGACGTAGCGTTTGAGGCATCGGATGGCTTCGCGTCGTGTCTTGCCCTCGCTGACCCGTCGTTCCACATAGGAGCGGGTGCGGGTGTCCCAGCGCAGGCGGGCGATGACGATGGTGTAGAGCGCTGAATTGGCCTGGCGGTCGCCGCCGCGGTTGAGCCTGCGGCGTTGGGTCTTTCCGGACGATGCTTCCACGGGGCTGGCACCGCAGAGGGCGGCAAACGATGCCTCGGTGGCCAGGCGATCGGGGTTGTCGCCGGCTGCTGTCAGCAGGGCCGCGGCCGTATCTGGGCCGACGCCGTAGAGGCCCAGGAGCTTGGGTGCGCAGGCATCGATCGCGGTACTGATCGGGGCCGTGAGGTCGTTGATCTCCTCGGTGAGGTAGCAGGATCCGCCGGGCCACACCCGGAGCGTGTGGCGGGATGCCGCCTGCGGCCCGGTGCCGGGCGCGGGCCTTAACTGCGAACAGCGGCGGATGAGTTTGGGGTTGCTGAGTCCGGCCAGGGATTCACGCAGTGCCGGCTCTGCCGCCACGAGGACGGCTCCAGGCCCTGGGGGGCGCGGGGCCCAGGACGTCGGAGCCAGCACGGTGGTGGCGCCGGGACGCGGGGACGGGCGGAAGAGGCGCGCTTTTTCGGCCAGTACTCGCAGGTAGCGGTACGTGGGGCGGCTGCGCGGGGGAAGATCGCGGTCGTGTACCGCGAAGACATGCCCAGCTGCATGCGGTGGGAAATCCTCATGCACGAACGATTCAGCGACGTGTGGATCTGCAAAGACTTCGGCCGCGCCACTACCGAGGCAGATCCCGCTGAGCTGGGCCGGACTCTTCTCGCCGCGTACCTCGCCGGCCGGGACAGCCGGGGCGAAACGTTCCGCGTCGTCGTCCGCGCCGGCAACGGCAGCCAGTGCGTCATCACCCCCGCCCACCTCACCGGCCCCGGCTGGAAAGCGGACCCGGCCATCCGGCAGGCACTGCCCGCTTACCTCCGCGACACCCTCGCCTGACCCTGGCAGCATTTACGTCATGAACGGCGAGGACGGCGTCTCGCCCGGCATTGAAGCGCACATTTCGCGTACCGATCGCGTGCAGACGGCGTGCCCGTCGCCGGGACGACCAAAGACGCCATGGCCAGCGGCCACCCGACGCGCGGACCACATAGCGCGCCGGCCGCCCGGGCGGCGTGCCGGTGGCCATCGCCTGACCCTCCAACGCTCGGCTATGGCTCCAGGGACGTGTGCACACCCACATCGGGCCGGGTGGACGGCCCCCGCGTACGTGGAAATGGCGGCCGCCCGCACCCGGCTGGAGGCGGATGCCGATGCCGCCGCGCGTGCCAGGGCCGCCGAGCAGGCCCGCTGGTCTGCCGCCGCGCATGCCGCCGCAGCCGAACGGCGTCTGCAGGAAACGGCGGGCCGAGCAGGCGCTAGAATGATCATTTCGCACCTCAGTTCTACTGAGCTCGTCTTTTGGGGGATTCTTGCGTCTCAAGCACACTCTGGCTGCCTCTGCGGCGGTGGCTCTGGCCGCCGTCGTCGTCCCGGCCGCCGCCACGCCCGCCGCCGCTGCCCCGCTGACCACGTCGGCCAGCGTGCGGGCGACCGACTACTCGTACTCCGGCCGCGTGGACATCGGCTGGCGCCTCCGGCCGTACAGTCTGGACCCCGTCACGATCCACGTCGAGGACACCGCGACCGACGGCTACGCCATCGGTGCCCGCCTTGTCACCAACGGCGACAACGGCCACATCGTGTGGCGGCTGCGGACCATTCCGTCGGGTCAGGACACCGCGACGTGGACGACGTACGCCTCGCCGGGCGGCTACATCGACAACGCCTACATCGAGGTCTGCAAGATCAGGGTGAGCACCGGTGTCATCTCGTCCTGCGAGTCCTCGCCGGTGATGAACGCTCCGTTCGACGACTCCTCCGCGTGACGTGAGAGGACCGACGGGCGGTGCGGGGTGATGGCGCCCCGCACCGCCCGTCGGCAGTCGACCGGGCGGATACGGCCGCCGGTCCTCTTCCGTACTGCGGCCTCCAGCCGGTCCCGTCTGGCCGTGTTCCTCGAACACGCCGGGATGGATGCCGGGGTGTGGCCCGCCTTCGCGCAGCTAGTCCCGCGCACGGCAACGGGCTGCTTGTCTACAGCAGGTCCCACCCGAGCCGGGAGTTCCGAAGCGGACGGCGCGAGACGGGCGCCGGCGCGCCCAACAGCCCGCCCCCTGTGCGGAGACGGGCTGTTGGGCGCGCCCGGACCGGGGCCGCGGGCGCAAGGCCGCACTGGGTCAGGGGCGGGCGCGGTTCCGGGGCGTCTTGCCCATGCGGCGGATGGTGGTGGCGCGGGCCGGGGCGCGGGAGAGCCCAATGCGGTCGAAGTGTTCGTGCCCCGTGGCGTTGGAGTGGTCGGTGGGCCACGTGTGCGCGGCCTGCTCCGTGGCGGGCAAGTCGCGGAAGTCTCCGCCGGGCAGGGCCCGGCCGACCGGCCCTCGCTCCGCGCACGCCCGGCACCGGTGGAAGACGATCTCCGCGTACCGGTCGGGGTCGAAGCCGAAGGGGGTGAACGGGTCGGCGAGGCGCAGGACTTCGTCGGCGCTGATCACGCTCGCGGTCGCGGGCGCGGTCGTCGTAGTGGTGGTGGCGGGGGTCATGGGTTCAGCTCCTGCCGGTGGGGACGGCGCCGGGCCGTCGGTGATGTCGGAAGGGGGCCGGGCACCCAAGAGGTGGGAACAAGGGAGATCGCCGCTCCCCCGGGGTGCCGGTAGCCGTTACCGTTCACCGGCGGCCGACAAGCCAGGCAACAGGGCGCAGCGGCCGGGATGCCCATCGCCATGGACGGCAGGGCGAGTGGAGCGGGCACGGGGCGGCCCCGGCGCCGTGAGTGCGGGCCGGGGCGGGCGTCAGTCGGTGGGACGTGGTGGGTAGCTGAACTTGGACGAGATCGAGCCCCTCCGATGCCCGGCGCATCGCCTCGCGCGAGGCGGAGATCGTCTGATGCCCGATCGTGATCCACGGGTGTGCAACCCCGTATGGATCACGGCTGTCTGAAAAACGCGCCGGAGGATGAGTCTCCGGCGCCTTTCGGTACAGAGATCGGGGATCAAGTGGGGAAGAAGCTCTGGAGAGCTGTTGTGGCCGGTGGCGCGGCCGCGGTGTTCACCGGCGTGGCCGCAGTTCCGGCCGGCGCGGCCGAGGGCGGGGCCTCCTTCACCCGCGTCCAGGTGAACGGCGGCAAGCCGATCGTGATCGGCGTGTCGAAGGAGGTCGCGGTGCCCACCTCCTTCCGGATGGCGACCACCCACAAGTGGAAGTGGCCGGCGGTGTTTCTGTACCGCGGCGGTGCGGGTGATCGACTGTGGCACGCCATCGAGACAAGCGACTGCATCAAGGTGAGCTCGGGCGTCTGCGACTTCAACGAGTCGATGTACTTCGACCCGAGCGAGTGGGAGATGCACAACAGCGAGGCCGGAGCCTGGAAGGTCGCGGCCGAGGTGTATTTCCAGGGCGGCGGCGGTGACACCGATGACGAGGGCCTC
The DNA here is from genome assembly GCF_056432605.1 of Streptomyces sp. NPDC045022. NCBI lineage: Bacteria > Bacillati > Actinomycetota > Actinomycetes > Kitasatosporales > Streptomycetaceae > Streptomyces > Streptomyces sp. NPDC045022. The sequence continues at coordinate 17,612 of NZ_JBWKIR010000053.1, read as the reverse complement.
ACGGCCTACGTCAAGCGCAACTCCCGCCTGACCGTGAACGCCTCACCCGAGCCGGTGACCAAGGGCAGCACCATCACTGTGACCGGAAAGGTCACGCGAGCCGACTGGGAGACCAGGAAGTACGCCTCCTACGAAGGCCGCCTGGCGAGCCTGCAGTTCAAGCCCACCGGAGCCACCTCCTACACCACGGTGAAAAAGGTGTACGCGAACGGCTCGGGTGATCTCAAGACGACCGTAAAGGCATCCAAGACGGGCACGTGGCGCTGGGCGTATTTCGGCAACACCACCACCGGGCCGTCGACTTCGGCCGGGGACAACGTCGTAGTGAAGTGATTCGCCCGGGGTGCCTCTCGCCCTGCTCGGCAGCCGGCTCCCCCGAGGCCGCCTTATCGCGTCAAGCGGTGACGGGGAGAACTTCGGGGAGCCGGCCGAACTGGTGGGCAAGCCGGTGTAGCTGTACCCGCGTGACCGCTGGAGTGACGAGCGGTTCAGGCTCAACTCCCGGCACGATGTGCTGCGGGATGTGATCGGCAGCGAACTGGACCGGCTGGGTTCGATGGCCTGACGGTGGGGGCCCGCCGACCGTAGGGTCGGCGGGCCTGGTGATCAGTGGCGGCCGGGTGACCCGGAGGTCCTGGTCGTGCTGGACGCCGGATACGACGCCCCGCGCATCGCCCACCTGCTGGCCGACCTGCCCGTCGAGATTCTCGGCCGGCTCCGTTCAGACCGGGTGATGCGGCGTCCGACACCCACTCGCGAAGAGTTCCACCTGGCCAACCCCAAGGGTGGCCGGCCGCCCAAGCACGGCGGCGAGTTCGTTTTCGGCGACCCCACGACCTGGGGCGTCGAGCAGGCCGTGAGGGTCACGGACACCCGGCTCTATGGGAAGGTGACCGCGCAGGCATGGGACCGGCTGCACCCGCGGCTGACCCGCCGGACCGCATGGCTCGACCACGACGGGCCGCTGCCCATCATCGAGGGCACCGTCATCCGCCTGGCCGTGGAGAAGCTGCCCAGCGGCGGAGTCAACAAGCCGGTGTGGCTGTGGTGGTCGCGTACCGGCGCCACCGAGGCGGACGTCGACCGCTGCGGGCAGTCCTTCCTCCGCCGTTTCGACATCGAGCACACATTCCGCCTGCTCAAGCAGACCCTCGGGTGGACCAAGCCCCGGCTCCGCAGCTCGGAAGCGGCCGACCGGTGGACCTGGCTCGTGATCGCCGCCTATGCCCAGCTCCGGCTCGCCCGCCCGCTGGTCACCGACCTCCGCAGGCCCTGGGAAAACCGATCGAGCCGAACAAACTGACACCCGCCCGCGTCCGCAGGGGGTTCAGAAACCTGCACGCGAAGACCGGCTCACCCGCCGGCGCACCGAAACCCTCCCGTCCCGGCCCAGGCCGACCGCCCGGCTCGAAGAACCGCTATCCGGCTATCCGTCATGACGTGGGACGCGTCCTCGCCACCGGCGAGGCATACAACCGTCCCGCCCACCACAAGGTGGGCACCAAACCCCGCAGAACAGGCTGACGAGCGACACAGAGGACCAGCACACTGAGCGCATGCGCTATGAGGAGAGAGCCAAGCTCACGGTCGTGAAAGTCCTGGTCCCGCTGGCCGTCCTTGTCGCCTCACCAGTGTGCTGCTGATAGCAGGAGCGCCGATCCGCCGCCGCTATCTCCGCTATGTCTACCGCGATAAGGCCACGCAGATCCTGGGCAAGGAGCGAGGTTGGGGCAGCGCCCACTACTTCGTGGTCACCGACCCACTCCTGCAGTGGCTCTGCTGGCCCACAGAATCACTCGCCCGTCTCATCGAGCGCCGAGGTTAAACGACAAGCTCAGTTGAAAGGCTCAGCGGCGGGGGCGGCCGATGCGTTCTGCGCGGGGCAGCATCGAACGGTCGGGCTTCGGGAACGGGACGGCGCGGCCGTACACGCCGCAGCGCCACGCCGTGGCAACCGCCATGCCCCCCCCGCCGGATGGCGGCCATCTGCACACGGTGCCGCCACTCCCCCCCGATCACAAGCGTCTTGAGCCACGGCGCGGCACGGCACAGCATGGACGACCTGGAGCACGTCTGGCGGTGGTTCCACACAGCGAAGGGCACCGTACCGGACCGGACAACCCGGCTACGCCGCTTCAGTCCTGGTCCGTTTCATGGCTTAGCCCTCTGCCCACTTCCTGACGGGCGGGACGTTCTGATACCCCGTCCTCCGTATCGCTGTCATCGTCCGACTTGAGGGCCGACAGCATCTCACGCACTGCGAGGATGAGTTCGGGAAGTTGCTTGACGAGCTGGACGAGCAGTGTGACAAACAGGCTCAGCAGACCGAAGACCGCAAGGACGGTCAAGGTAAGGGAATTCCAGTCCACTTGCTTCAGCGCCTTCCAGTTCTAAGAGGGTCGAACTGGAAGCGGGCAGCCTCAGTCCGACCACCGACTTCGTGGTTCGTGAACTGAGAGACTGCCGACGCACGCAATCATCCTCGGGGCGGTGCTAGCGCCTGCGTTTCAGCCGCTCCTCCGTACTGGATTAACGCGGACCGCCGGCCCGCAGTCGGTCGGGATGTCTTGAATGCCGGGGCTTGCGATCCTTGCGTCTCGGGGCCACCGCCACACTGGCAACACATCCCCCCGCAAGGGATCTAGATCCCTGCGGGTCACGCACGCTGCCTCGTCGGCAACGTGCACTTCGACGATACACAACTCGGGGCAAGCTCGTGGGCGTTGGAGGTGAGGTCAATGCCGGGCCCCGTACCGAACCGTGAAGCCGACCTGGCTCGCCGGCGCGAGCGCAAGGGCGGTGAGGTTCAGTCAGTGAGCTCTTTCAGCGTTGCCGCTCCAGGGTGAGGACTGCTGCGCGATTGACGTCATGCGGTTCGGACTGCATCGGGATCTGCGGAAGATCCGCCTGCGACATCCTTCGCACCCGCCCGCAGAGCTAGCCAGTTCAGATGTCACCCGATCGTGCACCAGACCCATGGTTACGCCGACGCGGCATCACGCACCGCATTGCCCGCAAGGGAATCGAGACCTCGCAGCGACTCGGCCGCACATCGCTGGACCGTCGAACGCACCATGGCCTGGCTCGCTGGCTGCCGACGTCTCCACCGGCGCTACGAACGCAAAACCGATCACTTCATGGCCTTCACCAGCATCGCCTGCATCCTGATCTGCTACCGCCGACTCGCCAAATGAGGTGACTTCCTACTCCGACGGGTGGGAAGCCTTCTTAGGTCTCCATGGGGAGGGGAAGCCGTGACGGTGTGGGAAGCATGCCTATGGGGCGTTCTGGGCGCTGGGGCTGTTGAGGCACTGGACCTGTATGGCGCTATTCGCCGGGTGCAGGGTTACCCCTGGAGGGAGGAAGGCCAGACCCCGCTGGGCCCTTACCTGTTGTCCGTCGTATTGCGGCTGGGCCTTGGAGTCGGTGTAGCAGCGGCCTTCGGAGCGTCCGGTCAGGCCGGCGGACCTGTTGGCGTGGTCGCGGTGGGAATCGCCGCCCCCAAGATTCTTGAGCAGATCGCGCGCCATGGACTTCCACCCGTCGAAGGCGAGGGGCGGAGCAGTTCTCCAGCCCCACCTGGGCAGCAACCCACCGCGGAAAGCCCCACAGGTTCTGTGCATGAGCCGACTGGCCCAGAGGGAGGGGACGTAGATGCCAGCTGAGTCCCTGCGACGGCGCATCTGGGCCGCGATCGCACGCACGACACCCGGTATTGACGCTGGCGGTTTGGCATCACCCGACTCTTCAAGCCAACTGCGATCCGCGATCGCACGCACACCAGAGTCGAGCGGCCTGGCCAAGACCCGGCACCTCCTAGCCGAGGACCGTCCGGACTATGAGCGGATGGTGGACCAGGCTCTTAATGAACCCGAGTTGCGCGCGCTGATGGGTCTGCCGGGCAGTTACTGGCTTAGCCCCGAGCAGCTGCGCACTCTCGCCTTGAGCGCTCAAGCACTGATCACTGCCTCGGCGGCGCAGGAATACAGGACCTACATCATGCTGCGGGAACACGACCGCGTGGCACGAGGTCGTGCAGAACTTGCAGAAACAGCTGGCGCCGGATTCGTCGCTGTCATGGCAGTCCTTGTACCCGTGCTTAGTGGACTGTCTGCTCTGCTTCTGCTGTCGGTGGGGTATTTCCTGCGCTGCGTCAGTTCGTGGCCGATGGCTGGGCAGCTTGTAACCAACGGGTGGTTTCTCGCCGCAGTGACTGCGGTGGCAATCGTTGTAAGTGCTGTAGGTCTATTGCTGACTGCTCTGCGAAACGCCTCGACGGATGCGACGAGCGGTGTTCCCCCATCTGAGGAAGTGCTGCGGGCGCGGGAAGTGTGGCGGGAGGCTGTGATGGAGAGGGGCATCAAAGTCTTTCTCCGACAGGCCGTTGCTCCTAGTCGATAGAGGGACGTGGTCCCGGAGCGCGTCGAGGATCTGGTAGAGGGTGAGGGCGGTCCAGGTGCTTTTGGGGCCAGACGCTGTTCGGTAAGAAACACGTGGGCGGCGGTGACCAGGGTGACGCGGTGGTGCCAGCCGGGCCAGGACCGGCCTTAGAGTCGTGAGGACGGCGTCGCGGTTCGCATGTAATCCACGCGCGTAGCGAGGCGTGGGACGGCTGCGGTTTTGTTGTGTGTGCACTCTCAACCCCCCACCGTGCATGGAGAGTTCGTGCATCACACTACTTGCGGCTTGCCCGCATCCGCCTGGGGCGGCGCGCCGAAGCGTGCCACGCAGTGCCAGACCTTCTTGAGCGCCTGCGGGTCGTAGCAGCCAGAGGAGGCCGCCTTTCCGATGATGCGAGGATCGAGGTTGCCGTTGGCCGCGATCTCGGCGCCCAGGTCGACGTACTCTTGTCCGCGGTAGTCCGGGTGGCGCCGCAGATGCTCCACGGTCAGATGGAAGCCAGGGTGCCATTCGACAGGGCACGGAAGCCGGCGGGCATCGGCTTCTACGGCTGTCCCGCGATAGCTGGGATCCAGGACAAGTGCCTCCACGTCACGGTCAAGCCTGACCGCCCCGTGGATCTGTGCCTCGATGTGACCGTCCAAGGCGTCCAGCGCGTCGGCCTCAGCCAAGTCGATCAGGGCAAACCGGCTCGCGACACCGAATGCCGAAGGCTCGGTGGAGCTGTCCGGGTAGCAGAACGTCGCGCGTTCGAGGGTGTGGGAGGCGAGCCTGAAGTACGAGGAGCCGAACCGAGGCGCGGCGCCCACGGACGCGTGCCGGTAGTTCAGCGCGCCGTAGACCGGCCGCTCGTGAGCTGCGGCGCAGTCATAGGCGCCACCGAAGATACGGCTCTCCCAGCGCCACCGGTCCCCACCCGGATACGCGGTCAGACCGCCGTTGCTGGTGCCGGTCACGAACTGCGAGCGGTAGACGCCGTCTTCCGCCATCCTGAGAAGGATCGGACGCTCGCCCACCAAGCGGTCGGGATGGAAGTTCATCGTCAGCCGCGGCCGCGAATCGAGTGGGCGCCCGACCGACAGGGCCGCCACATGCCGCAGCGCCTTCTCCTGCAGCCACCAGGAACCGTCACTACCCATCCGCGCAGTGTGCACGAACGCCTTCCGTCACGGCATCCGGAATATCGCGACCTCACGCCACCAAGCCGGAGTCCGGATAATCGTCCCGCATCACCGTCCGGGCCACCGTCGGCCTGCGCAGCATGTCCGTGGTCACCTTCTGGGCGACGGTGTTGTCCCTGGTCAGCTCCGTGACGACACGCACCCGGTCGGCTGGCATGACGTGCTCGGTGACTTCCGGCCGTTTGAACAGGTCGGCGGCCACTTGGGCAGCGACGGGATGATGACCCGGCCAGTGCCACGCGAGGCCTCGATGTAGAGGCCGGTGAAGAAGGGATCCGCACGGAACAGGGCGGCCAGAGCGGTGTGGTCCAGGACGGCCGTCAGGTTCATGCGGCGGCGCCGCCCTGATGGGCGCGGATCTTCGCCCAGGCGTCCTGGCCGGCCTGCTGGACCTGCTCGGTGTACTCGATGCCGAGCTCACGGGCAGCCTCAAAAGCCCGCTGCTCCCGCTCGGCCGCCGTGAGCTCCCGGGTAGCGAGAGCCTCCAGCAGCTCCGTGATGGTGGTGCCGCGCTCCTCCGCGAGGATGCGCAGCCGATCGCGCACTTCCTCGCTGGTTTTGATGCTCGTCGGCTTGCTCATAGAGTCGATTCTACCGCCGGTAGACATGATGGGAATCGCGTCTTCGAGCACGCCGTCGGCGCAGCCGGTGGCCCAGCAGGAGCGGGCCCCGGATGGCGGGGCGACTCGAGACGGCATGGCTCCCCCACCGGCCTGGGGCCGAGTGCCATGGCTGAGCCCGCCATGCGGCCGATTCCGGTCACAACCCTGTTGCCTGGCCGAATCCAGTGCCATCCTGTGACCGCGGTGATCCTCTTCCTCCCCCAGGCGGAGGCCCCCGCCCCCTGGCCCCGTCCGTGTGCTGTCACCCGGGCGGGGCCGCGCCGTCCCTCCCGGCCTCCCCACGGGAGGGCCGACGGCTGCGCAGACCCCGCACCGTGTGCGCCGTCTACGCGCTTGCCTCGCCGATGCGGCGTTGGGACACAGCGATCCCCCTCTGGCCCATCGAGCTGCAGACCGGTTCACCCACCGAGTGTCTCTGCCATCCGGTCCAGGTCGGCGAGAAGAGCAGCGAGGCGCTTCGGCGGCAGGGCGTCGGTCATCTGCTGGTCGATGGCGTAAACGGCCGTGCGTGCCGCGGCGAGGCGGCGGTGGCCCTCCTCGGTGACGTGGGCGGGCAGGGCGCGGCCGTGGTCGGTCGTGGCCGCGCGGGTGATGAGGCCGGCGTCCTGCAGCCCGCGCAGGACGACGTTCATGGACTGCCTGGTGACGAAGGCGCCGCGGGCCAATTCGGCGTTGGACAGCCCGGGTTGCTGGTCGAGTAGTTCGAGACAGGCGTACTGCGGCACTGTCAGGCCGTACTCCCGCAGGGCCCTGTCCATCGCACCGCGCAGGGCGGCCGCGGCACGCTTGAGCCGGTAGCCCAGTCGCTCGGTCACATCGGCTGGCGGGGTCGGGTCGGTAGTCCCATCACTCATGTCAGGAGTTTGACATAGGGCAGCGGAAACGCCTACCGTCGCTTATGTCAAAGTCCTGACATCCAGTCGACTGAGGAGCACCCATGACCACCACCGTTTCCGTCGCCGGGCCGGATTTCATCGCGCTGCAGGTGCGTGACATCGACGGGGCTGCCGCCTTCTTCGAGACTCAGCTCGGGCTGCGCCGGGCGCCCTCCTCGCCCCCCGGCGCCGTGGTGTTCACCACAGAGCCGGTGGCGTTCGCCGTCCGCGAGCCCCTGCCGGGTGTGGACCTCGACAGCGTGGAGCGGCCCGGCCTCGGAGTCGCCCTGTGGTTCAAGACCAGCGATGCCCAGGCCCTCCACAACCGTCTCCAGGCCGCCGGGACCCCCATCGTCAAGGCGCCGGAGGACGGCCCGTTCGGCACGATGTTCACATTCCTCGGACCCGAGGGCTACGCCATCACCGCCCACGGGAACTGACTGTGTGCGCCTTCACCATCGCCCCGCAAGGACCTTTCTCCCTCGCAGCCAGTCTCGGCTTCCTCAAGGGCTTCACCCCCGCCAGGTATTACGACTGCTGGACGGGACCCTCGCCGAGTGCGACCGCGTCGGCGACAGCCGAGCCGACTACTCGGCCAAGAACCGCCGACACGGCGTGAACGTCCAGGTCGTCACCGATGCCACCGGTGAGGTCCTGTGGATCTCGCCCACGCTGCCGGGCTGCACCCACGACCTGACCGCAGCCCGCTCCCACCGCATCATCCGGATCTGCGAGCGCCAAGGCGCCGGCCCCTGGGTCGTCACCGGACTCAAAAGGCCACCAGGCGGTGAAGTCACCCTCACACAGCGCACCGTCAACCGGGCCCTGGCCGCGGCGGGGGCACTGGTCGAACGCGGCATGGCACTGCTGAAGTCCTGGCAGGCAACGCTGAAAACGCTCACTGATGGGCTTGGCTGGGCGAGTACCAGTCCACCAAGGAAGACATAGCACAGTCTCTGTGCTTGGTGCCGCGACCGTTCAGATGCTGCACTACGCCGAGCGTGCAAGCGGCCCCGCCGACATGCCGTCGGCGGGGCCGGTCCCTCAGTAGCGGGGGCGGAAGGCGACGGGCTTCGCGCAGTTCCACACCTCGGGGTCGTAGTCGTGCTCCGTTGCCCCTTGATAAGGCCCGGCGAGACTGCGGCCCGCCGGCCTGACGGACGGCCGCGGGGTCAGCCAGAGCTGCCGGGGCGGGGCGCGCCGGGGCCCGGCTCGACGGGTGTGGCGTTCGGGTCGACGCCCAGCACGATGGATCCGGTCATGCCCTTGGTGTAGCTGCCGGGCCTGACCTGCTTGAGCGTGACCAGTGAGGCCGCGCCTGCGGAACGGGCGATGTGATCCTCGGCCAGTTTCACCCGCTGGGCTCCGGTGTGCCTGGCATACGGTTCCAGTTTGGCGATGGCGTCGGCGACCTGGTCGGTGAAGAAGACCTGGCCGGTGTGGGAGACATGGCCGTCCTGGTACGTCCCGGCCTGGACCTCTCCGCCGTAGTGCACCTTCAGGTGGATGTGGGTGGTGCGTCCGTAGTACCAGCCGGGGAAGATCGTCTTGAAGGTCGCCCTACCGTGTGCGTCGGTGAGTTGCACACCGCGCAGGAACGTTCTCTTGTCGGTGTTCGGGATGTGCCCGTTCTCGTCGGTCTTGCTCGGATCGAAGGGGACGTCCGGGGAGATGCTCGTGTAGCCGGCGTAGACCCCGCCGGCGTCGCAGTGCCAGATGTCCACCGCCGCGCCGCGTACCGGCTTGCAGGTGGCGGTGTCCACCACCTGGAAGCTCACGGTAAGCGGGACGCCGGGTCGGTTCTCCGTAATGTCCCGGCGGACCTTCTCTTCCTCCAGGTAGTACGGACCCGTCATTTGCTCAGCGGTCAGGACGCACTGGGGAGCGACCGTGGAGGTCGAACCGGCGGCGGGCCTGCCGCTGCCCGAACCCTCCGTTCCGGCCGAGGCCTGGGCGCCATAGGCCGCGATTCCGGCCGCTCCGAGGCCCGCTCCGCCCAGGACGGTCAGGACCTTGCGCCTATTGGGTCCCGGAGTGGCCGGGTCGTTGTCGCCTCGGGTTAAGGGTGTGTGCCGCTGTTCGTCGTGTGCCATGCGGTGGAACCTAGGCTTCGACCATGAGCGAGGGCTGGGCGACGGCTGTGGATGCCCTGTGAAAACAGCGGCACAAGCGCGGGTCTGCCACCCTCATCGGGCTCCGGACCTAGTGCTTTGACCAGGAGCGTTCGCCGGGTTGTGAGCAAAGTTGTGGTCGTTTGACCGCGCTCGGGGATCATCGCGGGATGAGCGAGATCATCTTGATGTCGGATCCACGGGTGGCAGCCGTCCCCGTACATGAGTGCGGTGAGCCGCTGGTCGATGTCCGGAGGGGGCCGCTCCTTGTGGACTTGCGGAAGCAGGACGACTCGGACGCCTTCTTCTACCTGCGGGAAGGCGTGCTGGGGCGTCTGCTCCAGGCACAGGCGCACTTGCCGGTCGGCCTGGGGTTCCTGGTGGTCGAGGGCTATCGTCCTCCGGCGTTGCAGCGGCGCTACTTTGAGAAATACGCGGCCAGATTGCGAGCTGAGCAGCCTGGATGGACCGACGAGCAGATTCGGTCGGCGGCGAGCCGTTTCGTGTCGCCACCGGAGATCGCGCCGCACAGCGCGGGCGCGGCGGTGGATCTTACGCTCGTGGATGCGGACGGTCGTGAGCTGGATCTGGGTACGCCTATGAACGCGACTCCGGAGGAGAGCGCCGGCGCCTGCTACACCGACGCTGCCGGGATCAGCGCGCAGGCGCGCGCCCACCGGGAGATCCTGGGGCGCGTGTTGACGGCCGTGGGTCTGGTGAACTACCCGACGGAGTGGTGTTCCCAGTCAAGTTCTTGTGTTCAAGAGTAGAGGTCCTTCGAAGGGCCTCCCAGGATGTGACTGGCGGGGCAGAGAATTCAATTGGTGGCCAGGGCTTACAGCCGGGGTATCAGATCCGACATGACAGCGAGGGGCAGCGAAGGATTGGCGGCTGCCGCCTCCACCACCCGCCAGTCGGCGTCGGTGAGCAGCTCTTCGATGATCGGCGGCGGAAGTGCCGCATGACTGGCGGCCATAGGCCTCGCCCGTGCGTCTGCCAGGCAGGCGAGCAGCGCCGGTGCCGACGCATTGCGATGCCGGGCGATCTCGCGGAACGCCTTCTGCACCGATGGTTCGTGCCGGGCAAGGTCCTCCAGAAGTGCCGGAGTCGCGTCCGGATTGGCGGCCACCGTAGCGACAACCCGGACTCCGTGCCGGGCGAGCATGGTGCGCAGTTGGCCTTCCGAGAGGCCCGGGTGTGGAGCGATGGACTTGACCACTTTTGCGTCGGAGTCGGCGGCCAGCGCGTCGCGTATAGCGGGTGGCAAATCGCGGCGCTGGGCTATGAGCATCCGCGCGGCTGGGTTCGGTGATTCGGCCAGCTCCTCGACCTCGTCGGGGGATGCCGAGGCGATCCGCGGCAGCAGAGTGGCGCCGATCCTGGTAGCGCTGGCCAGGTGGGTCAGAACGTCGAGCGGTACGAGAGGGTTGTGGGCAAGCCTGCGCCGCACTTCGTGGTCACGGTCGGTGGCCAGTGCGCGGATCAGGGCGTCGTCAATCGCCGGATTCTCAGCGAGATCGGCTCGAACACCGGGATTCGCATCTACGGCGAGCCGAGCGCAGACCTCCGATGGCAGATTGGGGCGGCCGGCGAGTGTCCAGCGCAACTGCAGCGAAGGGTGGTCGACGAAGCCGACGACGGCTTCGGCAGGTGTGACCGGATTCCGAATCGCCATCTGCTGCGTCTCGTGCCTGGTGGACTCGTGGGAGCCGTCGCACGAGGCGCCGGACGGCAGATCGCAGTCGAGTCGCGAGCATTGTGGATCGTGCACGAAGGGCGCCTCTTCACGGTCGCAGACCAGGCACCGCTGTGCGGTTGGCAGCCCCTCGCCGGTGAGCAGCGCCGCCAGTACGGCCGGTGGCGTCGCCTCGTTGGCCGCCACCGCGCGACGGACCTCGGCATGCGGATGCGCCGCAAGTCTGGTGGCCGTCTCCGGTGTCGTCCACAACGCGAGCTCCGCGACGATCTGTACGTCCGAGTCGGTGGCCAGCATCTCCACCAAATCGAGCGGAAGGCCGGAGCAGGCGGCCAGCTTCTCCCTGCGCTCGACGACTGGATCTTCCGTGAGGAGGCGCGCCCACTCCGGGCGTCCGGCACGCTCGGCAAGCAGGGCGAGCGCGACGTCCGGTTGCGTCGCGGGATCAACGTCTGCGGCGGTCAGCAGGCCTGCATACGCAAGCGCCACAGCGCTTTCCTCGACACGAGAGGCCAGCACCACCGCCTGCGCGTGGCTGAGGTCGGCCCGATGCGCGAGGTCCGCAGCGATCTCGGCGTCCGCGTCTGTCAAGCCGCCGTATTCGTCCTCCAAGTGCTCCCAGCTGTACCGGTGGAGTTCGCCAGCCGAGGTCAGCTCGGCCTGCTTGATAACGATCAACTCAGCGCGGTCGGGTACGGCCTCGACGTACCAGAGGCCGCCTTCTTCGTCAGCGTGGCGGAAGTGGTGCCGCAGGGTGGCGCTCTCCTCGAGTACTCGGAGGTACGCCGTGATCTCGGCCGCGATGCGCTCCAGGTCAGCTACGAGAGCATCGTGCCAGTGGGCGCATACGGGTGCGCCGTTCCGACATCCACAAGTGACATCAACGGCACCGGACGCCCCCACCCCTAGACGGTCTGGTACGGCCAGCATGGCCGGGTGGATCCCTAGTAGTACTGGGTAGAGATCGAACTCCTAAAGCGGGTGTACCCCTAGAAGGTTGAGCATGTAACGGCACGGCGGGTTTGGTCCTCGGCCTCTAATGCGTCGGGCTTGGGCTGGGCGGTGCGCCGGTAGTGGCGCCGCCCTTCGAGGGCCTTGGTGATGGGGGCGCCGTGCCAGCGGTTGGCGTCGCCGCAGGTGTCGTCCGGCTCTGGCCAGCGGCCCCGGCTGTGGTCGGCACGGATCGTGGCGGCGGTGACGCCGATCCGGGCGGCCTCGAGCTCGCGGGCGGTGCAGAGGCGCTGCGGCTCGAGCTCGGGGCAGCCGCTGGATAAGAAGCGCCGAGTGTCCGAGAGACGGGCTGGGCATGAGATCCGGTTGCCGCAGCCGCAGGGTGGGACGCACCGAGTGCCCTAGAGGGGGGCTGAGCCCCGTGAGATCGGGTGGGTGGGAGGGCACCGGGCCCGCTCTTGGCAGTCGCCGTACCGGAGGGCGGGTGCGAGGGGGTTTCGGCGGGCGTCGCTGCTGCCCGGTCGTCGCTTCCGCTAGTGCTCGATGTGACGGCAAGAGTCGCGCCTAGGGCCACGGAGAGGGCCAGGGCCGTGCCCGCTGCCAGGCGACGGCTGTGGCGAGTGCCGCCGGGGAGGTTACGCCGGGTGACTGCCGCCTCCTGAGAGCGTATGTGCTCCTCCGTTCCGGGGTGAGCGGCCAGCGGCGTCGGAAGGCGCGCCTCGGAGGGCGCCGAGAGCGGCAGCGGGTATGGATCAGGTCCGGCGTGCCGGGAGGCGAGGGCTTGCGCGCACTGCTCGGCGTCCGGGCGGCCCTCGGGGTCCTGGGCGGTCATGGCCCGCAGCAGGGCCGCGAGTTCCGAGGGGAGCCAGGTGGGGACTTCGGGTGGGCGGTGTAGGCGGGCGACTGTCGCTTCCAACGGGGTGCCCTGGTACTCCAGTTCGCCTTTCAAGCACTCCAGCAGGACCAGGCCGAGCGCGTAGACGTCGGCGGCCGGCCCGATCCGCCTGCCCTCAACCTGCTCCGGTGCCAGATAGGCGGCGGTGCCTATCAGCACGTCCGGTGCCGTATGGCGGGTGGCGTTGGCCAGGCGCGCGATGCCGAAATCAGCCAGGTGAGGAGTACCGGCCGCGTCGAGGAGGATGTTCGACGGTTTGATGTCTCGGTGCACGACGCCGGCCTGGTGGACATAGGCCAGCACTCGCGTGAGGGCGGCGCCCACATCTACCACACGCCGCTCAGGCAGCGCTCCACACGCCAAAAGGCTGCGCAGCGTGGGGCCCTTGATCAGTTGCATGACCAGGTAGGTGCGGTCTTCGTGGCGGCCGGCGTCGTAGACGGTGACCAGTCCCGGGTGCTGCAGGCGGGCCAGAAGGACGGCCTCCGCGGTGAGACGGTCCTCCGTCTGCGGGTCCGGGCCGGGCCGGAATAGCTTGACGGCCACGGGCCGCCGAAGGCGCGTGTCAACGCCCTCGTACACGTCGGCCATGCCTCCCGATCCGATTCTCGCGCCCAACCGGTAGCGGCCGGAGAGGACTTCGGCGGGCTGCTCATCGGCTGGAACCGGCGCTGGCGTCGGCGGGGCTGCTGATTGGCGGGCCTTCATCTGGTTCTCCGTTGCTGTCACCGCGTACCGGACTCGGCCATGGGCCATGCTGCGAGGCGGGTACCCCAGCCTGTGTCAGATATCCGAACCAAGTCGGCGCAGCGACGAGACGGCCCCACTTTCCCCGGTGGCTGGCGCGTTGCGACAGGTCAGGCAAGCTGCCAGCCGGACAACTGCCGTCGTCGCCGACCTCCGCCGTCAGCCACTTCCCCGGCAGGTCTGACCGGTAGCCGACAGCCGTGGTCGCAGGTCAGCAGGGCGACCGGGGCCAGGAGACACGAGCTTCCCAAGCTCAGGTCTCGTCTACGCGACCGTTCAGATGGAAGAGGAGCCACTCAAGCCAGTCCGGTGTGACACCCAGAGACGAGGCCCAGCCGTGCATGGCACTGACGTAGGTGGCGTATCGGGTGGGCCAGTGGTGGGTGCCGGCCGCCTTCCAACTGGACCACCCGAGGGCGTTCAGCGAGCGAAAGACCCGGTCGTCGAGGATCAAGGCCCGATCACATGTGGTTTCACGGTCGTCCACGGCCGCGAACCACTTGGTGAAGAAGGATCGCCCCACTCCCTTAAGGACGAACTGCTGGTAGGCCCTACTCAGGTCTCCGCCTCGGACCGCTTCGCGCGTGGTCCGGAGGACTCTGGGCAGGCGCGGGTCGGACAGGGCCGCTTCGGTGTACCGCGGCCCACGTCCGTTGGTGGTACCTGAGCCCCAGATCATGACAGCCACGAACAGGTCACGCAGGCCGTCGGCGTCATCACCAACGTGGTCACGAAGACGGGCCAAGTCGCCCCGCTCGATGAGACGGTCACCGCCCGGCCCACTCGCAGATTCAACGCCGATATCGAGCACATGCGCCGCCCCGTGCGACGCCAACCGCGGGCGCCACGTTCCTGGACGGAAACGCACGGGCTTCTGTACGCATTCGCCGTAGCGGACAACGAGCCTCTGAAGCTGCTCCACCATGCTCCCCCCTGGCCATGACGGCGGCGTGCCGTGGGCCGTAGCGTATGGGAAGCCGACCATGAACGCAGGTGAACGACCTCGTACACGGCCTCTTGGAGCACCAACGGACACTGAAAGCCAGCCCGCGCGACGTGCTGTACCGACTCGCGCGCGCATGGAGCTTTCACACCGCTGGCTATGCGCCCTACCCAGTGCTTGCACGGCGCTGCACGCTGAGTGCCGGCCGAGTCTTCGAGTGAACTACCGGGGGGCGAACGGTGGGCGAGTGGAAGCAGAGCAAGTGCGGCTGGCCCACGGCGTCTGGAAGGCGTTGCCAGAACAAGACGCTGAAGGGCACCTCACGCTGCTACCTACACCAAGGCGACTGGACGAAGCGCGGCCAGGCCCAACTGAAGAAGAGGGTGGGCACGCGTCGCAAGAAGTAGGGCACGGTCGGGGGTGAGTGTCTACTGACCTTCAATGCATGATGTCGTCATGGCGGGGTGGGTACGAGTCCGGTGCCGATGAGGCAGTCTTCGCCTACACCGACGACTCCGTGTGGGAACCCCTCGCCCCGCCCACTCACGCTCTGGTCTCCGTGCCCGGCACCGGCCCGCATACGGGCCCGGACACGCCCGCCGACGCTCTTGCTGAACTCCTCGTCGCCATCGGCCGCCGCCAG
This sequence comes from Streptomyces sp. NPDC045022, assembly GCF_056432605.1. Taxonomy (NCBI): domain Bacteria; kingdom Bacillati; phylum Actinomycetota; class Actinomycetes; order Kitasatosporales; family Streptomycetaceae; genus Streptomyces; species Streptomyces sp. NPDC045022. Next base: position 2,546 of record NZ_JBWKIR010000053.1, on the reverse strand, counting down.
CACGAACACCGCGACCGCACCGCTGAGCGTCTCACCGCCGTCCTGGGCACCGGCCTTCTCTCCGGCGAACTTGTCGAACTCGCCCTCTACTACCGGCCCAAAGCCCACAAGGACCTCGGCCGCACGGACGCGGCCGCGGACGGCATGCGCCAGGTCGCCGACGCCGGCGGCCGGCTCGCTGTGCGCGCCCGCCGCGGCCTGGCCAACCTCGCCCGCATCCGCGGCTACTTCCCCACCGCCCTCGCCGCCGTCCCTACCCAGGGCTGGAAAGGCCGCCACCACCGCGTCCTGGGCCACATCCGCTGGCCCCACGGCGACATCGACCGAGCCACCATCGCCTTCGAGGCCGCACGGACCGAAGCCGAACAGCACGACGCCCCGGGCGAGCGGGCCATCCCCCCGACCCACATCGCCCTGGTCACCGCCTTCGCCGACCCGGCCCGTGCCGACGACGAGCTGGCCCTCGCCCACCAGCTCCTGGCCCACCGCGACCAGCGCGCCACCACCCTCCTCGCCCACGTCGCCGCTCTCGTACGCGACGCCGGCACCGACCGCGACGTCACCGACCGCGCCACCGTGCTGCGCACCGAGATCACCGTCGCCGGCCTCGCCTGGCTCACCCCGCTCCTGGAAACCGCCCTCGCCTTTCACCACGCCGTGCGCGGCGCACAGGAGGACCTCGCGGCCACCATCGACCGTCTGCGCGAGGCGACCGCGAACGGTGACTTCGCCTACTACCGCCACATCGCAGCCGCCATGGGCGACCTGCCCCAGCCCGCCGGGCCCGCCATACGCTGGCTCGACGATGAACCCACCGTCCGTATCCGCTGGCGCGCCCTCGTCACCGCCCGCCAGCACCGCCTGCACGGCACTCAGTAACGGCCGGGTCAGTCGCCGTCCTCGGCGTACGGCTCCGCAAGACGCAGCCCGAGGTCGTCGAGCCAGTGCCGGACCCAGGCGCGCAGTTCGGCGATGTGGACGGGGCTCATGTCATACGCGGCGTACTCGCGGTCGGAGGTGAAGTCGACCGCTTCGAGCCGGCCGTGCAGTTCCTCCAGGTCAAACTCCTCGTCGTGCTGCGCGCCCAGACGCTCGAGTTCCCCGATGGTGTACAGCTCGCGGGCGCTGAAGACGTCGATGACGTCGCGGGGGAAGCCGCGGTCGTGCAGGGCACGGACCTTCAGTCCCACGGCGTCGTCCCGGGACAGCGGGGGCCCGGCATCCGTCTGCGCGGGAGGCCTGTGGAAGATCTCTTTGAGGATGTCCAGCTCGCAGGACGCGCCGGTTGCCGCGTCGGTGGCGAGCAGACGGGCCATGCGGGGGGCGACCTCGACGATGCGGATCACCCAGCCCTTGTCCTCAAGGCCGGCAGCAACGGCGCTGGTGATCTACCTCAACGCCTCCGCCTACGGCACCGCCCGAGTGATCGATCGCCACGTCGTCCTCGCAGGTATCGAGGACCATCAGGGCCAGGAACGTTGAGCCTGTCTCTGAACTCATAAACCGCAGCGCTTCCCCGCTTGGGGGCAACGCGGAAGGGGCCCGCGCTTGCGGGCCCCTTCTTCTGGTAGCGGGGACAGGATTTGAACCTGCGACCTCTGGGTTATGAGCCCAGCGAGCTACCGAGCTGCTCCACCCCGCGCCGGTGATGCCACTCTACATGGTGGATCATGCGGGACTCACTCGCCGGTCGGGCGTCAGCCGCCACGGACGATGTTCTCGGCCTGGGGGCCCTTCTGGCCCTGGGTGACGTCGAAGGTGACGGTCTCTCCCTCAACCAGTTCCCGGTATCCGTTGCCCTGGATATTGGAGTAGTGCGCGAAGACGTCCGGTCCGCCATCTTGGGCGATGAAGCCGAAGCCCTTCTCGGCGTTGAACCACTTCACGGTGCCGCTGGCCATGCTGTTGTCCTTCGTTCTCGCTGGGAAGCCCCAGCTGGGTGAGATGGGGCTTCCCAACGAGAAGAGGCCCGGCGTCCGTCCTACCCCACCCGCAGCCCGGTTATCCGATCATTACGCCACCTCGACTCCTCAAGGTCCTCTGCCAGGACGAGATCACCCGCCGCGAGACCGTCGCCTCCTAACGCAGGCTCCAGCGGGCGAAGTTCGAGCAGCAGGTCACCCTGGAGGAGTTCGACTTCACCGCCTCCTCGAAGCTCCCCGCCGCCCAGATCCGCGACCTTGGAGCCCGCGCTGGCTACACGCCAGTGAGTCCGTAATTTTGTTCCGTCCCGTCGGGGTCGGCAAGACACATATCGCGCAGGCCCCGGGGCCACCTCGCTGTCCGCCAGGGCGCCCACGTCCGCTTCGCCAAGACCAGCCGGATCCTCGCCGAACTCGCTGGCGGCCACGCCGACCGCACCTGGGAGAAACGGATCCGTGAACTGGTACGGCCCGACGTGCTCATCCTCGACGACTTCGCCATGCGCCAGCTCTCCGCAGCCCACGCTGACGACCTCTAGTGCCGCGGCAGGCAACGTTCGCCCCGTCGCGACGCCCGGCACGCACTCTCGCCGCACCGGCCGAAAGCCCAAGTACATCCAGTAC
>NZ_JBWKIR010000052.1:0-21790 GCF_056432605.1 Streptomyces sp. NPDC045022 | reverse complement strand
CTCGGCTGGGAAACCCCAGCCGAGCGCCTGCATAAACTGCTCGCCGTCTGACACAACCGACCACGTGTTGCGACGATCCCTAGAAACCGCCCATCACCGGAGGGGGCCTGCCTGGCAAATATCGCCTGATCTGGGGTTCCCAACGCGCAAAGAAGTGAGCGAACTCCCGCTCTCGCGGCCTCATTGAGAAGCTATCGCCCCGCTGCGCCATGGCCCTGCCTCCCCCGTGACCGCACCCCAGGCCCGTCACTCCCTGTGACAGCCCTGCAACCCTGGGTCGTATCCTCCAGCCTCACTGCGCTCCCGGGTAGCCGGTCCATCATTGCTACCAAGGTGGCCCGGCGCTCGCTCTAATCCGGCTTTGGCCCGCCCCTGGGCAAGCGCATGCAGAACATCCCAGAGGTTCGATCGCCCCGTCCGTGCCCGCAGGAGTGAACCCGCTGCGGCCAGGAGTACAGGAACTCCCACCGCGACCAAACCCCCAGTGCCCACCAGCGATTCCACCTTGCTGTCGCGCCGCAGCCCTTTGCCGCGGTCCTGCCCACTGCAGGGCTGACACGGCCTCAACGGTTGAACCGAGCAGCAAGATCTTTTAAGAAGAGGAGCCGAGTGGCCCCGCTCGCGATGGGTCCAGCTGCCCCACATTGGCGGGACTGGAGTTGGTCCGGGGAGTTGGTCCGGAGAGCGATGACACTGGCTTACCAGCCGGAGCCGCTTCCCGCCTGGCGGGCACCTGAGAAGAAAGTTCGGCCGCTGCTCCCGCCTGGCGGGACGTGCGGCTGATCGGCCTTTTATTGCACGTCAGGGCCGTGTGACGTGGCTTCCGTGATGGATATCGCTCTGATCACCGCCGGGCAGATGTACCGCTACTACCTGCGCCTGGTCGTCGTCGGTGACGGCCGCCGACCGGCCCGCACGCCACTCGCCCAGGCCCAGGAAGAGGCCGGCGTTCCGGCCGGGCGATGGATGGCCCGGGGCCTTGCCGTCCTCGGTCTGGCGGCCGGCGACGTTGTCACCGAGGCGCAGCTGCGCAACCTGTTCGGCTAGGGCCGGCACCCGCACGCCTACCGGATCGAGGCCGACCAGCTCGCCGCCGGGAAGAAGGCCGCGGCCGCGCGCCGGGCCGGGGCGCTCGGGCGGCGGGTGAAGGTCACCGGCTTCGACCTGACCTTCCGCCCGCAGCCCACCCTCACCCTGCTGTGGGCGCTCGGGGATGAGGAGGCCCGGCGGGCGATCGAGGCCGCGCACGAGCGAGCCATTGCGGCCGTGCTCGCCTGGATCGAGGACGAGGCCGCGATCATCCGCGTCGGCGCCCGCGCGTAGGCGGCCACCGCGTGCACTGACCTTCAATGCATGATGTCGTCATGGCGGGGCGGGTACGAGTCCGGTGCCGATGAGGCAGCCGTCGACAACGTCGTGGCGGTACTGGAGCTGGCGTAACCCCCGCCGGACGGCGGTGATCAGTCGTGCGGGCTCGCCGACCCCGCGACAGCGGACGCGTCGCGGCATTCCGCCGTACGGCCTGCGGCGCCTCACGCGCCGAGGCGGGCAGGTGGCTGGGGCCCGCCTGACGGATCGTCACGACCGGAGTAGCAACTGACCGTCCGCGTAGGGAAGGACCTTGGCGCGCGGCAGGTGCACGAGGACCTCCTCGCCGACCGGAACTCCCTCCTCCCGCGGCGTCTTGGCCCTGACTAGTTGCCCGGCGATCTCGACCTCGAGCACGCGCTGCGCACCGTGGTCGCTGACGCCCCGCAGCCGACCAGGGAAGGTGTTGGGGCCGGGGTCCGTGACGACCTTGACGTGTTCGGGCCGGACGCCGACCTGGACCTCGGTCGTGCCAGGAGGGATGTCCCAGGCGACGGACAGCGCCCGGCCGCCCAGCGCGAAGGGCTCGGCGCCGCGGTCCACGGTCAGGAAGTTCATCGCCGGTGAGCCGATGAAGTAGCCGACGTAGGTGGAGGAGGGCGCCTCGAAGAGCTGCTCAGGGGTGCCTTGCTGCACGGCGCGGCCGTCCTTCATGACGAGCACTTCCTGCGCGAAGCTCATCGCCTCGTACTGGTCGTGCGTCACGTAGATCACCGTGGGCCGGAACTGCTCGGTGATCTCCCGGATCTTGCGCCGCAGCGAGTGCTTCAGTTGCGGGTCGATCACCGTGAGCGGCTCGTCCATCAGGACGGCCGCCACGTCGTCACGGACCAGGCCGCGGCCGAGTGAGATCAGCTGCTTGTCGTCGGCGGTGAGCCCGCGAGCGGGCTGCCCCAGCCGGTCGTGCAGGTCCAGGGCCTCGGCGACCTGCCGGACCTTGGCGTCGATCCTCGCCTTGTCCCAGCGCCGGCACTGCAACGGAAAGGCGAGGTTGTCGTAGACCGTCATCGACTTGTAGATGACGGGGAACTGGAAGACCTGCGCGATGTTGCGCGCCTTCGTGGGCAGGGCGGTGACGTCGACGCCGTCGAACAGCACCCGTCCCCGGGACGGTCTGACCAGGCCGGACAGGATGTTCAGCAACGTCGTCTTGCCACAGCCCGAGGGTCCGACCAGCGCATAGGTCTTGCCGGACTCGAAGGTCAGCTCCAGCGGCTTGAGGGCCCACCGCTCCTCCTCGGCACCCGGCGCGTACGCGTGCCCGACGTCGACGATGTCCAACTGCGCCATGTCAACGCCCTTCCACTGAAGCGAGATCGTATGAAGGTGTCCGCACGAGCATGCCCTGCTCGTCGAAGGCGAACAGCCGGTCGGGACGGAGCCGAAGTTTCACCAGGTCGCCGAGGGCGACGTCGTGGATGCCCTCGATATGTACGACGAAGGGGGTCTCGCCGACGACCACATGGACGAAGGTCTCGGAGCCGGAGATCTCGACGAAGGTGACCTCGCCCTCGACCCCGCCGGCAGCCAGGCTGACATCCGTGGCGCGCAGGCCGAACTGGTAGGAACCGTCGGGCAGGTCGGCCAGGTGCGCCGAGACGTGCGTGGCCTGGAAGCCGGCCACCGTGACCTGGCCGCCCTCGATCCGGCCGGCGAAGATGTTCATGGGCGGGTCGTTGATGATGGACGCCACCGTGGTGGTCGCCGGGTGTTCGAAGACCTCCTGCGGGGTGCCGGTCTGGAGGATCCGCCCCTCGTGCATGACCAGGACCACGTCCCCGAGCATCATCGCCTCGGCGGGTTCGGTGGTCGTGTAGATGACGATCGTGTCGCCCTGGTCCGAGAAGAGGGCCTTGAACTCGTCGCGCAGCTGTTCGCGCAACTTGTAGTCCAGGTTCGCCAGTGGCTCGTCGAGCAGGAGGATGCCGGTACCGCGGGCCAGGGCGCGAGCCATCGCGACCCGTTGCTGCTGGCCCCCGGAGAGCTGGGAGGGCTTGCGCTTCTCGAAGTCCGCCAGCCCCACGCTCGCCAGGCTCTGCCGGACCCGTCCCTGGATCTCGTCCCGTGACAGCCCGGCCCGCTTCAGCGGGAAGGCCACGTTGTCGAATACGTTCAGATGCGGGTAGTTGATGAACTGCTGGTAGACCATGGCGGTGTCGCGCCGCCACACCGGCGTCTTCAGGAAGTCGGCTCCCGCCCGGGTCAGCGAGCCGGAGTCCACTTTCTGCAAGCCGGCCAGGGCACGCAGCAGCGTCGTCTTCCCGGCCATCGTCCTGCCGATGACGGTGTGGAGCCGTCCCGGCCGGAAGGTGGCGGTCACGTTCCTGAGGTGGTCGACGCCGTCGACGCTCAGGCACAGATCAGTGGCGCTGAGGTTCATCGGACCGCTCCCGACAGGTTCCCCTTGGACAGTAGGCGCTCCACCCAGAGGGCGAGCAGGACCAGCGGTGCCACGCCGAAGAGCGCGGCGGCGGACAGCGTCCACCACGGTGGAATGGAGGAGTTGAGGGCGACGACCGCCTGGGGCAGGGTCTGGACCTCGGTGAAGGTCAGCCGGAAGGCGAAGAAGAAGTCGTTCCAGCCGAACACGGCGCAGAACATCGCCGCCACGGTCAGCCCGGGCAGGGAGTTCGGCAGGATCGCCCGTACGAAGGTCTGGAACGGAGGGCAGCCGTCCAGCATCGCCATCTCGTCGATCTCCCGGGGGATGCCGTTGAAGAAGTCCACCATCACCCAGACCGCGATCGGCAGCAGCAGCGCGACCGTCACGATGACCAGGCCCGGGATGCTGTCCAGGAGGCCACCCCACTGCAGGAGGTAGAAGAAGGGGATCACCAGGACGACGGGCGGCATGATCCGCTGGGAGACGAAGAAGAAGACGATGTCGCTGTTCTTGATGAAACCCAACTTGAACCGGTACCGGGACAACGCGTAGGCGGCCAGGGAGCCCAGGGCCAGGCTGATGGCGGACGCGGCGATGGTGATGATCGCGCTGTTGACGAAGGGATCGATCACATCGATGCCGCCGGCTCCGCCGAAGATGTTGCGCCAGCCCGTGAGGGTGGGCTTGTACTGCGCCCAGGGGATGTAGGTGGGACCGCCCTGGACGGCGTTGGCGTCCTTGAAACTGGTCGTCATCGCCCAGAAGAATGGTCCCGCGACGAAACAGGCCCACAAGGCGATCACGGTGTACTTGAATACGGGATAAAGGCGCGACCTCATGAGTCCCCCTTCAGCTTGAAGGCTCTGGTGAGCAGGGCGGCGACGACCGTGAGCGAGACGATCATCAGGACGAGGTAGGTCAGGGACATCGCCCCGCCGTAGCCGGTCTGCTGATCGCGCAGCCCCTGGATGTAGAGGTAGTAACCCGGGGTCTCCGTGGAGGACCCCGGCCCGCCGGACGTCAGGACGTAGACGCTGTCGGAGAGCTTCGACGCCTCGATCAGCCGGATGATGATCGCCGCGACCGACACCGGTGCCATCAGCGGGAAGGTCACCTTCCAGAAGGTGCGCCAGGTGCCGGCGCCATCGATCGCGGCGGCCATGAACGGTTCCCTGGGAAGGCTGAGCAGGCCGGCCAGCAGCAACAGGAACATGAAGGGGGTCCACTGCCAGACCTCGACGGTCATCAGCGCGACCAGCGCCGGACCGGACTCGGTCAGCCAGGGAATCTTCGTCAGGCCCAGCATCCCCAGCAGATCGTTCACCGGGCCCAGCGACTCGTGGAAGATCGTCTGCCAGATGGCGGCCATCACCACGGGCGTGGTCATCATGGGGACGAGGAACAGCACCCGCCAGAATCTGCGGCCACGTACGTTGCGCCAGACCAGCAGGGCCATACCGAACCCGATGACGTACTGGATCAGGACCGTGCCGCCCGCCAGCAGGACCAGCCGGGTGATGGAGGACCAGAAGCGGCTGTCGTGCAGCATCGCGGTGTAGTTGGCGCCTCCGATGAAGTCCATCCGAGGGTTGCTGACGTTCCAGCCGGAGAAGCTGACGCGGATGGTGAACAGAAGCGGGAAGATGATGATCAGAAAGAGCGTGAGCAGTCCCGGCAGCAGGAACATGCTTTTGTGCCGGCGCAGGCCGTCCATGGTTCTCCTTGCGGAAGAGGGCGGGCGCCCCCGGGTGGCCGGCCGGTCCGGTCCGGCCACCCGGGGCGTCCTGCGGTCGGGTCAGGAGTTGTCCTCGAGCGCGACCACGTTGCGATAGGCGCTCTGGACCTTGTCCTTGCCGATCTGGTCGGTGATCTTGGACCATTCCTCGGCCACGCCGTCCAGTGCCCGCTGCGGGGAGCTCTGTCCCGCCAGAGCCGCGGCGACACCGTTGGCCAACGCGGACATGTACTGGTTGACACCGGGAACGCGCAGGTCGAAGACCCGGTTGGTGCTCTTCTCCATACCGGAGAGCGTGAGCACGTACGACTCGGCGACGTCCTTCTTCCAGCCCTGCTGCTCCCAGAAAGCCGGGTCGAAGTGGGCGTAGCGGTACGGGTTGACACCGAATCGGCCGATGGTCAGGTCGAGGGCGGTGTTGGCCTCGTTACTGAAGAAGCACAGGTAGTCGAAGGCCATCTGCTGGTGGCGCGAGGCCTTGGCCACCGCCGAGGTCCATCCCCACGTGAAGTAGGGCGCCTGGTTCGCCTTGTCGTCCCACGACTTCGTGGTGCGGTTGTACACCTCCGTGGATCCCGGCAGCGGCGCCGCCTGGACCTTGTTACGGATCCTGCTGTCCGGCTGCTGGGCCTGGATGAAGGCGTCGTCCCAGGAGTACGACATCAGCGTCTGGCCGCCTCCGAAGGAGAAGATCTCGTCTCCCAGGCCGAAGTTGGCGCCACCGGGTGCCCAGGTCGACTTGGCCTTCACCATGTCGTCCAGGGCGCGGACGAAGCCGGGCGTGTTGATCAGCGGCTTCATGGTCTTGACGTCGAAGAAGACGCCGCCCTTGACGTCCGGGTTCTTCACGTACGGCGCCGCACGGCTGATGAACGCGGAGAAGGTCAGGTCGTCCCGCTTGGTCACCTCGGCACTGCCGTAGTTGGACTTGCCGTCGCCGTCGACGTCCTTGCCGCTGAAGAACTTGGCTATGTCCTGATACTCGGTCCAGGTCTTGGGGACTTGCAGGTCCTTGCCCGTGGCCCCCTTGTACGCCGCCTTCCACTTCGGGTCCTTCAGCACGTCGGTGCGGACCTTGAGGTAGTGCCGGTCACCGTCCACCGGGTACTGCACGACCTTCCCGTTCCAGGTCGCCACGTCCATGTAGGTGTCGGTGACGTCCTTCATGCCGGGGGAGTCCAGGTACGTCTTCGGTACCGGGGCGAGATACGGGGCCATGTCGCCGATCCACAGGGACGGGTAGAACATGACGTCGTACGCCGGCTGGCCCGCCTGCAGGGGCGTGAGGATCTTCTGGTGCAGCTCGCCGAAGGGGACGTTGACCACCTCGACCTTCCCGCCGGTGATCTCCTCGAACTGCTTGGCGTGCAGCTGGGTCGGCTCGCCGATGACGGGGACGGCATGGCTGATGATCTTCAGTGTCTGCCCGGAGTAGTCCTTGCGGCTGATCGACTCGTAGCTGCAGGGTCCGGGGCCGTCCTTGACCTTCGTCGCCGGGTAGTCCTTGCCGTACTTCTTGTAGCTGATCTCCGAGCCGGGCTTGAAGAGCGCGGCCTTCTCCTTGGGCTTTTCCTGTGCCTGGCTCTGGGCGGTGCATGCGGTGGCGGTCAGGGCGGCGACGGTCGCGACGGCGACCAGGCCCGAGAACGGTCTGCTGCGCATGGGGCTTCTCCTGCGTGTCAGGGGATCAAGATCGCTCGGCCGCGTACGGCGCCGGCGTCCAGGTCGTCGAGGGCCTGCCGGAAGGAGGCGAGCGGGTACCGCTGGGTGTGCAGGGTGACCTTGCCGCGGGCCGCCAGGACCATCAGCTCGGAGAGGTCGTTGTAGGACCCCACGAGGTTGCCGATGAAGTTGATCTCCGTGGAGATCACGTCGATCGTCGGAACGTGGAGGTGGCCGCCGTAACCGATGACGTAGTAGTTGCCGTTGCGGCGCAGGCAGGCCACGCCCGTCTCGACGGCGCCGCCCTCGCCGACGAAGTCCAGGACGGCTTCCGCCCCGTGCCCTCCGGTGAGGTCCCGTACGCGGTCGCCTTCGCTGCCGTCCGCGACGAGCGTGTGGTCGGCGCCCAGTTCCCTGGCCAGAGCCAGGGCCTCCGGGCTGCGGTCGATGACGATCATCTCGACCGGCGACAGGGCCCGCAGCACCTGGATGCCGATGTGGCCGAGTCCACCGGCGCCGATGACCACGGCCCTGTCACCGGGGCGCAGCACACGGGCCGCCTTGGCGACGGCGTGGTACGCCGTGAGCCCGGCGTCGGCCAGGGCCGCCACCGAGGCCGGCTCGAGAAAGGGGTCGAGGGGCACGACCGAGCGGGCGGTGGTCTTCAGGTACTCGGCGTAGCCCCCGTCGGCGTCGATCCCGGGGAAGGCCGAGTTCATGCAGTGCACGTCGTCGCCGGCCCGGCAGGCGCGGCACAGACCGCAGGTCGCCAGCGGGTGCAGGATGACCGGGTCACCCACCTTGACGTTGGTGACGGCCTGCCCGACCTCCGCGACCCAGCCTGCGTTCTCGTGACCGATCGTGTACGGAAGGGCGACCCCGCTCTTGTCCTTCCACTGTCCTTCGAGGATGTGCAGATCGGTCCGGCAGACCCCGGCGCCCCCGATCTTCACGATCACATCCAGCGGGTCCGTGATCTGCGGGTCCGGCACGTCCACGAGCACGGGCGGCTCGTCGTACTCGATGACCTGCACGGCTTTCATGGCGGCTCCCTGCGAGTCGGCGGGTGGTGTGGTGCGCCGATTACACAGGCCGCCGCTCGCAGGTCGATGTCTCAGAATCCGACCGCGAATGTCTCAATGTGACACACGCCGTAGGCGCCGAGGCCTTCGCGCTGGTCCAATCACTGCACCGACGGATTGTGACGCGCGCAGTACGGGAGTGTTAATGCCCCGCCAACAACCCGGAAGCTCACTGAGAGCAGCCAGAGAGCTCTACCTGGAAGTCACCAAGGATCCGAGCGCCCGGCCGCTTGTGGTGGCCTCATGGCATCGCTCGATCGAATACAAGGTGAAGTCGGGCAGCCTCGACGCTCCGTACCGGGACAACCCCAATCTGGACAGCCCCCTCGCGAGGGCTGCGCTGCCGATCCTGGACAGGCTGCACGAGCAGCTCGCCGACGACCCGGTCTCCACGATGATCACAGACCGCACCGGTGTGGTCCTCTCCCGGAAGGTCTCCCACGAGGGGCTGACGACGAACCTCAACCGCGTGCACCTGGCCCCGGGCCATGTGTTCGCCGAGCGCTACGTGGGCACCAACGGCATCGGGACCGCGCTGGCCAGCGGCCGCCCGGTCATGATCGCCGGGATGGAGCACTACGTCGAGGCGCTGCGGGACTTCCACTGCGCGGCCGTACCGATCCTTCATCCCACCCGGCGCACCCTGCTGGGAGCCTTCAACCTCACCACCATCCGTCAGGGCTCCGACGGCATGCTGATGGCCTTCGCCCGCTCGGTCGCGGCCCAGATCGAGGCCGAAATCGCGGCGATCACCTCGCGGCGTGAGCGGGCTCTCTTCCAGGACTACATGGAGGCCTGCTCCTCGGCCCGCCCGGGACCCGTGCTGGCCCTCAACCGCGATGTGGTCATGATGAACGAGCAGCTCAGCGCCGCCGTGACGGGGCCGGATCACTATGCGCTGCTCGACCACGCCCGTGAGATCGCCGACCATTCCCGGCTGGAGGGGACCCGCAGCATCGCCCTGCCCTCGGGACGGGTCGCCGAACTCAGGGTCAGTCGCCGCCTGCGCGAGGACAGCGACGCGGGCGCCGTCTTCCGGGTCCGGCTGATCGGACGGCCCCAGCCCACACCTGCGGTTTCCGCCGTGCCCGCCCGCTCCGACCTGGGACTGGTGGGCTCGTCCCCGCACTGGCTGCGCGCGGTCGCCGACAGCGAGACGGCGTTCGTCGCCGGGACACGGCTCCACCTCCTGGGCGAAGCCGGAGCCGGTAAGAGAACGCTGGTGGAGGCCCTGCACCGGGCCCACGGCGCCGGACGCCGGCTGGAGATGACGCAAGCGCCGCTGTCGGATTCACCGGCCGTCACCGAGCGCTGGCTGCACGACATCGGAGAGGTGCTCGTCGTGCCGTCGAACGTGCTCGTCCTGAGCGATGTCCACCTGTTGGGCGACCAGCTGCGGCAGCGGCTGACGAACCTGCTGCTGCAGCTGGACGGCAGCGCGGCCGGGCAACTGGTCGTGACCAGCCAGCCGTCGATGGTCAGCGCCGACGACCAGCTCGACCAGCTCTGCGGCGCTTCGGTGGAGGTGCCTCCCCTGCGTCACCGCTATGGGGACATTGAGCACCTGGCGCGGTTCTTCCTGCGCAAGTACCGGCCGAGTGGCGAGAGCCGGTTCTCCCCGGATGCGCTGACCATGCTGCAGCGATGCCCCTGGCCGGAGAACGTCCGGCAGCTGGAGTCGGTGATCCGGGGGCTGACGCGGCGGCCATCGGGCCGGATGATCCACACAGAGGACCTGCCGCCGGAATGCCGGGTGTCGTCGAACAAGGTCCTCACCACCATCGAGGCGCTGGAACGCGACGCCATTCTGCGGGGATTGATGGCCCGCAACTCCAACGTCCAGCGGACCGCGCAGGACCTCGGGATCTCCCGCGCCACGATGTACCGCAAGATGCGCCGCTACGGGATCGTCCCGTCGAGCCTGACGTGACGGGCGCTACGGCACGCAGGCCGTGGCGTGCGGCACCTGCTCGGCGTCGCTGGACAGGAACGGTGGCCCAGCCCCGGTGGCTGGAGGGCAGGGCGGATCCATCGTGGCACCGTGCGGGTGATGGCCGCCACACCGTGACACGGCACCGGGCGAGCTACCGGTCCTGTGAAGAACCAACGCCCGACGCTTCAACTCCGGATCATGGCACGGCGGGAACCCGCCTCACCGGGCGCAGTTCGTCCCGCAGGCTCCCGCCCAGGGCGGTGCCCGCCACGAACGGCGGTTTGCGGCTGGTCGGGAGGGGGATGCGGGCTGCTCTTCCCGCCGAAGGCGAGGACCGAAAGCAGGTCCGCAGCATGAGGGCAAAGCGTGTGTGGTCGCCGTAGACCCCGCTCTCATCGCCGCGGACCCCGTACCGCTCCTGAAACAGGGTCACGGCCGCTTTGACGTTCGCGTCGTAGCGGCCGTCGATCGCACCGCCGTCGTAGATGCGCGGTATCTGCTGAAGACGTACCTGCAATTCGTAGACCCCATGCCCGCTGTCGCCTTGACGCAGGAGGCCCGTGCCCGGGATTTCGGGCAGCGGAGGGTCTGGGGTGCCGGGCTGCGGGCGGTTCGTCTGCCCCAGAGTCGGCTGAGAGGGGTCCTTCGGCGCGGGACTCGCCGGCAGTGGGATTTCCACGTGCCCGGGAGGCGAAGAGGAGGTCGCAGGCTCGGCGTTGTGGTAGGCCAGCAGCCAAGAGGCGAGGATCAATCCGCTCGCAGCGCCCAGCCCGGAGATGCCGACGACTCGCAGTTTCCTGCGGTGGGTGAATCGCCGCCGTCCGCCACTGGTCTTCGTCCCGGCTTGCGCGGACGGACGGGGCAGATCCCTTTGAGGGCGCTGTGGCGAGCTGGTCGAACGGGACGGCCGGACAGTGGGGGAGTGGGCTGGCTGAGCCGTACCTACATGACTGACACCGTCCGCCAGTCGCGCTCTGGCCGCATTGCCCGGAAGCTCACCGGGGTACCGGTGCCCCGGGTGTCTAGCAGCCGTACGGAATGCGTACGGGAAGCGTACGTACGTCGTGAGGGCGTCCGCGCTGCGCGAGGGCGCCGCACGTTCGCGTACTGATCGCGTGCATCAGGCGTGCCTTGCGCTATGCCCGCCATCTTGAGGAGCCGGTATGCCTCGTCCTGTGGCATCACCCACAACGGCCAGTTCATCAAGAACAGCTTGGATCATCCCGAGCGACACCACGGCCTTGCTCCCAGCGGCGGTACCTCGATCACGAAGTAGTGCCCGGATGCACTTGACTTTGATCAGCGGGCGCACGTACTCCGTGAGGATGTCCCTGTAAGGAGTCGGTGTTCAGCGTCGCTTTCTCCGCCACCTCGTACACGGACGCTTCTTCGCCTTGAACCCGCACTTGACGGTCGGCGATCAGCAGCAGGTTCAGTCCCGCCGGGTCGCAGAACGACGCATCCCTTTGGTCCAGGATGACGGCTCGCTCCGCGCTCGCGATCACCTGTGTCACCCGCTCACGAAGATCGCTCACGATGCCTACCCAACTGTCTCGCCCGGGGTTGAAGGGGGTGCCGTCGAGCCTATAGGGCCCGGTCCGGCCGATACCGCAGGAAGGGGCCGGTGGTCGGAAGCGGAAGCAGACGGCGTCTCCTCCCGACGGTCCGCCCCCCCGCGTTCTGCGCTACAGCGCGAGTCAGCGGCCCCGGATGGTGCGCGGCGTCGCGTCAGGGGCCGCAAGGAGGCGAAAACCGCTTTGACCCGCAATCGGGTCGCGGAGGCGGATGGGCATGACCTCTTGGCAGAATGCACCGGTGCAGCCTTTGCCGATTCCCTGCCCCGCTCACCTCGTCCCGGATGCCACCGGCACCAACGCCTTCCACGAGGCCTATCGCAATGCCATGGCGCACCACGCTGTGTTCGTCGCCGTCGAATGCGAAGCAGAGCGGTGGACCGTGAAGGCGGACACCCTCACCGCCGGCTCCGGCCACACGGTCGCCGACGCCGTGAACGATGCCATCCGGGCGGCGATGCTCCGCCTGGTCGACAACCGCGAGGCCGATTTCGGCGCCTACACCGGACCGGTCTACTTCATGATGCACGGCGTACGGAACGAAGAACGCGCGCGCGAACTCGCCGCCGCACTCCACGCTGCCCTCTACGGAGACCTGGAAGCCCTGGCCCGCGCCGTCCCCGCACCGTGACACTCACCCACCTGCCCAGGCCGCAACTCACCCGCGGTCGGGAGACAGCTCCTTGAAGGCGCGGCGTCGGTACGGGTCACGCTTGAGACTCGGTGCCTATGCGACGCCCATCGGTCAGGCGAACCAGCAGGGTGCCCTGTTCCCGGCATTCGAGCTGCCGGAAGCAGGGCACCGGCGCACGCTATCCGCGCCTGGTCACGAGGGTCAGCGGCGGATATGGATGGTCACGTTGACGATCGTGCCGCCGGTGAAGACCGTGCCGCCTTCTGCTGCGTGTGCCCCGTGGCGGCCAGCAGGCAGATAGCGATCACCGCCAGTAGTGCGGTGATCGCAGGGGTCGCCCTGGCTGGCCTGGGCGAGAAGGGACGCCGACCTCACTGCTGTACTGTTTCGCGGTGCAGCTACAGGGGTCATCTCTCATGGTTTCGCTCGTGCGGATGTGATGCCGACGCGACACCGGGGAGTCCTCGGCCGTACCCTCCGCCTGCAAGCACGGGTGCGACCTTCGGGGCTCCCCTTTAGAACCTCTAACGGGATGCCCTTTACGCGGTCTTGAGACCCACGCCGGGGGTGAACGAACGCGGTTGCTAGTGTCCGGACGTGACCCTGACTGACCTCAACACCGGCTTTCGTGATGACGAGCAGCGACGGCGCGTTCAGAGGGTCATTCATGATCGCCTCGCAGACGACCGTGACGCGCAGGAATGCCGCTTCCTCATGCGGTTCTGGTGGCAGCTGGTCATGCCGTACCAAGAGGTGTCGATGGACGAGCTCAGCCGGAACATCGGTAAGCCGAAGCTGGACGTGATCGAGGCGCTGATCAGTGCCATCAGGTCGTCCCATGCCGAGATCGATGACTGGGTTGCCACCACACAGCGCGTCTTCCCCGTGATCCAGGATCGCGGGTTCAGGGCCGCCCAGGACAACGACAGTTAACGCGGCTGGAGCTTCTTCAGCCGCCGCCAGCAGATGATGCTGCAAGCAAGACTGAGGAAGGCTTCGTGGATGTCGTCGCGGATCTCCCAGCGGATCCGCAGGCGACGGAACCAGTGCAGGTGAGCGAACGCACGCTCCACGACCCAGCGCTGGGCGCCGAGCCCGGAACCGTGTTCGGTGCCCCGTCGGGCGATCTGAGGCTTCACGCCGAGGTTCCAGACCAGACGGCGGTACTTGTCGTGGTCGTAGGGGCGGTCGCCGAGCACCACGTCCGGGCGGCGCCGGGGCCGGCCGTGCTTGCCTCGCACCGGGGGAACTGCCTCGAGCAGCGGGATCAGCTGCGTGACGTCGTTGCGATTGCCGCCGGTCAGAGTGGCGGCGAGTGGGATGCCGGTGGCGTCGGTGATCAGGTGGTGTTTGCTGCCCGTCCTGCCCCGGTCGACAGGGCTTCGTCCCGTCTTGGAGCGACATCGGGGCTGACTCCGGTCATCGACCCGAACAACAAGGCGCTGACCCGCTCGCGCCTCTCGCACATCGACCAGAACTACGTGCGCGCCGACACCATCGTCGCGGCGAACGCCGCGCTGATCGGCGCCCAGTCCCGCATCGAGCTGGCCCAGATGTGGGGCGGCGGCCTGCTCGCCTCCGTCGACGGCCTGCGCTTCGTCGTCCCCGTCAAGAGCATCAACACCGGGCCCTCGCCTAAGTACTACGGCTACAAACGCGGCGTGACCTGGCTCAACGCCGTAAACGACCAGGTCGCCGGGATCGGCGCGATGGTCGTACGCGGCACCCCACGGGACAGCCTCTACACCCTGAACACCCTGCTGAACCTCGACGGCGGGGTGAGGCCGGAGATGGTGGCGACCGACAACGCCTCGTACTCCGACATGGCGTTCGGCCTGTACAAGATGCTCGGCTTCCGCTTCGCCCCGCGCTTCCGCGACTTGGCCGACCAGCGGTTCTGGCGGGCCGACCTGCCCGGCGGCGAGGAGTCGGCCGACGGATACGGGTCGCTGGAGGACGTGGGCTGCAACAAGGTCAACCTGAAGAAGATCGCCACGCACTGGCCGGACATGCTCCGCGTGGCCGGGTCGCTCATCACCAACCAGGTGAGGGCCTACGACCTGCTGCGGATGTTCGGCTGCGAAGGGCACCCGACCCCGCTGGGGGCGGCGTTCTCCGAGTACGGGCGCATCGACAAGACCATGCACCTGCTCGCCCTGGTCGATGACACCTTCCGGCGCCTGATGAACCGGCAGCTCACCGTGCAGGAGTCCCGCCACCGGCTCGCACGCGCGATCTGCCACGGCGGCCGGGGCCAGATCCGACAGGCGTACCGCGAGGGCCAGGAGGATCAGCTCGCCGCTCTCGGCCTGGTCCTCAACGCCGTGGTGCTGTGGAACATCCGTTACCTGGACGCCGCCGTGGCCCGGCTCCGCGCGGAGGGCCACGACATCAAGGGCGAGGACGTCGCCCGGCTCTCCCCGCTCAAGAACCGGCACATCAACTTCCTGGGCCGCTACCTGTTCAACATCAAGGCCAGCGGCCCCGGCCAGGGCCTGCGCCCCTTCCGCGACCCGGACGCCTTCGAGGACGACGAGGACTGACGGCCGGCGCCGATGCCCTGGCCGTCGGGGATCTGGCTAAGAACCCATCTCTGAACTTCCCTGATCGGTTCCATAAGGGGTCATCTGGCGGGGGGTGTCGTGATCAGGTCCATGCCTGGGTAGCGGCCGGTGACGAAGCCCGCAGCTTCGTAGACCGGCTTTCCGGCCTTGCTGGCGTGCAGTTGGATGTAGTGGATGCCGGCTTCGTGGAGCCAGTCGACCAGTTCGTCCACGATGCGGCGTGCGTGGCCGCGGCCGCGGGCCGGGGTGTCGGTGACGATGCCGTCCAGGTAGCCGCGGCGCCCGTCGGGCCAGCGAGAACCGGGCAGATGGTAGGTGACCCAGGCCATGCCGCAGGCGAGGAGGGGTTCGCCGGGGTCACCGCCGACGACGAGGCAGATGTAGTCGTCGCGGCGGTTGATGCGTTCGTCGAACCAGTCGCGGGCGATCCGCCGCCACGGTGTGTCGACCGGTCCGGGATCGGAGCCCAGGCTCTCCAGCGCGACGGCGCGCAGCCGGATCAGTTCCGGTATATCGGCTGTGGAGGCCTTGCGAGGCTGCATGTCGTGGCTCCTTTTGTTTCGGCCCGGTTCAGCGCTCGGCACCGGCGCTCTCAGGGGCGGGATAGAGCGTGGCGAGCTGCTCCAGCAGGCGCGCGTACGCCTCCCGCTCCGGCGGCCGCGGCTCAGTTTTGCCCGACTCCCAGGCGCCGACGGTCGCCCGCCGCACATGCAGCGCGGCGGCCACCTCGTCCAGGGTGAGAGCGTGAGCCTGGCGCAACCGCCTACGCTCCGGCGGCGGCGGCAGCGGGGACCGGGACGCCACCAGCGCGGCCACGGCATCGAACAACTCCGACATGAGACACCTCCACTCCCACTCTACCCGTGAAGCAGACCTACCGCGTACGTATTGCGTACATTCGGCGTGCTGATGGCGTTCGGGGTGCTAGTGTCCGTGAAGCTGCATGGCTGTGGTGCCGCGCCCCGGCCGCCCCGAGCGTACCCACGCTGGACCTGGAAGCACAGACGGCGCTGGCCTGGCGTAGGGACGGCCACGGCGAGCACATGGTGATCGTCTCTCTCTTCCCTGGACGTTGCCGGCCGCGACGATCTGGTGGCCGCCCGCGTCATGTCGACCACCGACCCGCACGCGCTGGGCGGGCTGATGTCGGTGGTGGGGGAGGAGCAGGATTAGATCCCGGCGTTGACGGTGATCTGCACGTACGACTCCCTGAACAAGATCGAGGAGACCCAGAAGACGGGGTACGCAGTCCCGCCGTTCGACCTGGCCGTCATGGACGAAGCGCACCGGATCGCCGGCCGGTCCGACAAGAAGTGGGCGATCGTCAACGACGCCCAGCGCATCCACGCAGACCGCCGCCTCTACATGACCGCCACGCCCCGCATTTTGCCGCACCCGAGCTGGTTAGAGCTCGTAACACGATCTTGATGATTGTTGCTGGTGGGACGTGACGATCCGTCCGTTCGTGAAGGTGTGAGCAAGAAGCCGTGGATCGTGGACAACGAGCTGTGGGCGCGGATCGAACCGTTGCTGCTGGCGTGGCCGCAGCAGTCGCCGGGCCCGCGTCCGGTGGACGACCGGCTGTGCCTGCAGGGGATCCTGTTCGTGCTGTACACCGGCATGACCTGGCAGCAGCTGCCGCTGGAGCTGAGCTTCGGCTCCGGCCAGACCTGCTGGCGGCGGCTCGGCCGCTGGCAGGAGGCCGGGGTCGGCCCCTCGCCCGGGGAGGGCGAGGGGCGCGGCCCGGGCGGGTCGTCTCGCGGCTTCGTGGGGAAGAAGCCGCGAGACGTCGGTCAACGGCCGCCTGTGGTCGGCCGGTCGGCGGTCAGGCGGAAGTCGTCCACCGCTGCTCGGCGCCGCCGTAGCAGGGCCACTGGACGACCGGGGCGCCCGGCGTCGTGCTCGAGGCGCCGACCGCGGCGCACAGGCCGCTCGCCCGGTTCCACATCTGGGCGAAGCCCGTGTCCGGGTTCCGGTCGAAGTACCAGGTCTGCTCAGCCCCCTTGTCGCAGCCGTACTGGATCAGCTGGACGCCGGCGTTCGGCGAACTCGCCGGATCGGCCAGGCACTTGCCGCTGTTCTTGTTCACGACCTCGTAGCCGCCGCCGGAGTTCGGCATGGGGTAGAGGCCCCAGTACTGCTCGGCGCCGCCGTAACAGGACCACTGGATGATCCCGGCCCCGCCCGCCGTGCTCCCGGCGCCGACCGACAGGCAGTGCTGGCTGTTGTAGTTCCAGAGCTCCACGATCTCCCCGTCCTTGAGCGAGGGGGACGCGAGCGCGGTCGGTGCCGATGCCGAGGCCGGCGTCACCCCCGCCGCGAACGCGATCGCGGCGGCGAGCCCCACGGGCCCCGCGCTGAGCTTCCTCCGGGTACGTGCCGCTGCTTTCATGCGTGTTCCCTCCGTGTCGAGACGTGCTGTTCACCGGGCACCGGCGCCGACGGCGTCGGAGGCGTCACGCGGTCCGGATGTCCCACCACTGCTGCGACTGGAAGTTCTTGCCCCACAGCTGGGCTTGGGCGCCGTTGCCGGGGACGTTGGTGTCGCGGTCCAGCACGGTGTTGTTGCCGTTGTTGAAGCGGACGTTGTAGATGGCCAGGTCCCCGGAGGGGTGGTACCACTGCTGCTGGGTGGTGCCGTTGCACTGCCACAGCTGCACCCGGGTGCCGTTGGCGCCGCCGCCGTTGGTGTCGGCGTCCAGGCACATGCCCGGGAACCGCACGCTCCGCAGGCTGCCGTCGGTGGACAGCAGCCACTCCTGCTGGGTGGTGCCGTTGCACCCCCACACCTGGACCTTGGTGCCGTTGCCGCCGGCGGTGGCGTCGGCGTCCAGGCACTGGCCCGGGGTCGCCTGGTACAGGCTGTAGATCCGGACGTAGATGCCCGCGGTGAGGGAGCCCGCCCGGGCGCCGGGCGCCTGGCCCTGCTCCCAGGCCACGTGGTGGGCGGCGGGCTCGGCGGCCTGGGCGGATGCCGCGCCTGTGGCACCGACGGTGAGGGCTGTCACGGCGGTCGCGACGGCGGCCAGCTTCTTGTGAATGATCACGGGTCCTGGATTCCTTTCGGGGCCGGTCTGTGCGGTGAATCCAGGAAACGCCACGCCGATTGACCGGTCGAATGATTCGATTTCTTTCGAAGGGACTGGCGAAGGGGGAACGCGTGTGATCCGGATCCGCCTGGGCGCTCGGGGGCTGGGGAGCGTGAGGTTCGCGGTCTCACCGGTGGGCTCGGCCAAGGACCTGCTCCGCCTCGTCGGCTTCAGCCCAGGCACCCTGACCCCGCCCTGGCGGACCAGGGCCACGGACGCGCTGACCCGGCACCGGCTCGGGCTGCTGGCCGTGGTCGGCGGGGGAGGCCCCCTCGGTTACGCCCCGGACTTCCTGCGGCCGGAACCCCCGGCCTTCCTGACCGACATCGACATCGCGCTGCACCAGATCGCGACGACCCCGCAGGAACGGATCCGCTACGAGCTGGCCGGGGCCGTCAACGGCCACTCCTGGGACGCCGGTTCCGGCCACCCGGCGCCGCGGCAGCTCTTGCAAGCCCTCGACCGGGGGGAGGACCACTTCGCGCGCCGACTCGCCGACGAGATGGCGCGGTTCTGGCACGCGGCACTGAAGCCGTCGTGGCCGGCCATCCGGGCCCGACTGGAAGCCGACGTCACCGCTCGGGCCTCCGAGATCGCCCAGTACGGGCTCGCAGAGGCCCTCAACCGGCTGGCCCCGAACCTGGAATGGCGCGACGACGAACTGCTCGTCCACCTCCGCACGGACAGCATCCACCGGCTGACGCTGGACGCGGAAGCGGTGATCCTCACGCCGAGCGTCTTCGTCGACTGGGCCCTCTTCTGCGCCGGGGAACCGCCCGGGACGCTGGCGCCGCGCATTCCGCTCATCGTCTATCCCGCCGCGCAGGTCGACTGTCTTCCGCCCGCCCAGGACCACCCGCTGATCGGGGCGATGCGGCAAAAGCTCCTGGCCGAGCTGAGCCAACCGCGTTCCACGACGGAGATCGCCCAGCGGCTCTACCTGAGTCCGGCCACCGTCTCCTACCACCTGCAGATCCTCCACCGGGCCGGGCTCGTCACCCGTGCCCGACGGTCCCGGCACGTGCTCTACCAGCGGCTCGGGGGAGCGGTGTAGGCGTACCACGCGCCCCTCGCCCGGGAGGGGCGCGGGCGGGCCGCACCCGGGCGAGGGAGGGGGTACCTGTCGGGACGGCTGCTACGAGGTCCAGTCGACGGGGGTCATCATGGCCCCGTCGAAGTCCTGCGCCCTCGCCCCGGACTTCCTGCGCCACGCCCTGCTGCGCACCCTGGCCCGCACCAGCCTGCTGGACTCACTCAGCGAGGACGAGGAGGCGGCCGTGGGCCGACTGCCCGAGTCCGACCCGGCGGCCGCGCCCGCCTTCAACGCGCTGCTCGCCCGCGCGTACGAGGCCGGCACCGGGGCGCGCGCGGGGACCGCGTCATGACTCCCACCCGGAGGAGCTGGTGGTCGCCACGCGACCCCGACTACCACGCGATCTGCAACTGCCCGCCCTCTCGGCCCTGTTCTGCATGGAGTGCGCCGGCTGCGCCGCGTGCGGGCAGTGCCGGCGGGCCGCAGCGCCTAGACCCCTCTCCCGAGCTGATCACCGAGGGCAACCTCCCAGATCTCCGTCAGCCTGCTGCGCACCGAGGGATCTGGGAGCCGGAGATAGTTAAGTTGCCTGGAATGCCTGGGAGGTTGCTCCCTCGAATCTCCAAGTGGACGCGTTCCTGTGAGACGACCTGGGAGGCGGGACCGCTCCAACCGATGTCACGGTCACCGAGCGTCACAATCGGGGTGTAACGCACTCTGTCACGCGCCTGTCACGCCCGCTGCCGACCGCGTGACAGTCGCCGCCCGAATGTCCAAAATAAACGTGTTCCGAGGCCCGGGACAAGTTCCTGGCGTCGATGCTCAGGATCGTCTCGGCGGGGGCCCGGCTCCGGGCGGTGCAGGAGCCGGCCGCCGATGACCCGGGGTGGACGGAGGAGATGCGTGCCCGCGTCCGTGCGGAGCGGACCCGGTGGACGAAGCAGCTCGACGAGGCGACCGAGTGGATGGTCGACAACGTCGAGACCTACGCGCCGACCTGGCCTGCGGCGGTCCTGCGCGAGATGATCGGGACGTACGTGGCGCATGCCCGCGCGGTGGCGATCTCCGAGCGCGGCGATAACCGGAAGGCTGAGCTGCTGTCCGAGCTCATCGACCCGGTGTGGGCGGTCTTCGGCTCCCGGGGTTGGCAGCGCGGCCCCAGGCTCCTTCCCCGGTCGGTTCAGCGTCTGGAGGCCACCATCGCGACGATGGCGGCCGAGACCGACCGGCAGCTTGCTGCCGCCGCCCCGGCGTCCTGACAGCACCAGCGCCTGGTCGCCGTCGCCGCCTTGTTCGACGGCGCTCTTCGCCCTCACCATGGGGCGGGGGAGCGAGCCTGTCCCACCAGCCGCGAGGCGGTCGTCGATCGGGCCGTCCGCGCGCGGTCGCTCAGAGCGAGAGCACCGGTCGCGTGGCGAAGTCTTCGTACATGTCCTCTCCGTCTGGTCCGTACACGAACTCGGCCATCCCGGGGTTACGGTTGGCGGTCGCCAGGGGGAGCCAGGCCAGCAGATGGCCGTAGCCGCCGCACACCGACTCGCCCCCGTCGCCGCCGTGGACCGCGGTGACATCGCTGGTCAGCTCGGTGCGGTAGGTGTCGTAGGCGATGTGCAGGCCGAAGGCGTTCAGCTCGTTGTGCGGGCCGGTGTCGTCGCCGTAGGGGATGCGGTCGAGGGGACAGTCGTCGCCCCACCGGAACAGGGTGTCCGACCCGGCGCCGCAGGCGTGTTCCCACTCGTCGGAGCTCGGCATCCGCAGACCACGGGCAAAGAGGGCAGCAGGCATGTCGGCCGGAGGTTCGGTCAGGTTCTCGTCCTCCACGGCCATGAGGACGGTGTCCAGGTGAACGCTGCGACGAGCGCTGAGGATCCGCTCGAGGTGGGTCCGCAGATCGGGCCCGTAACCGTAGCCCTGCTCCAGGCTCTCCGCGTAGTCAGCGGCCTGCTGCGCGGTCGGCTTCCAGGTGGCGGCGTCGAAGCCCAGGGACACCCGGCCTCCGGGTATCAGGGCGAACTCCTGCCCGTCCCGCTCGACCCGGACGCGGTGCAGTGGGGCACCGAGGTGTTCCGTGGCCTCGACGAGTGACACCCGGCCGCCCACGTGGTCAGCGGCATTCTGGGCGATCCGCCGGGCAGTGACCTCGTCGAAGGTCCGCCACAGGTCGAGAGTGAGATCAGCGAGCGACATAGCCGGCAGTGTGGCACGCGGCACTGACACAGCACGGAGACGGCCCAGCCGTGCCACCCGCCGCCCGCATTACCGGCGGAGCGGGCGTCCACGACGAGTCGATCTGCCGCCGGTCGGTTAGCGGTTACTGGTCGGGGTGGACGGCTCGGACGCCGGTGCCCGCGTACGCCTTCGGTGTCAGGGTGAGCAGGTAGCGGCCGGTGGGGTGGGCGGCGGAGGGGCGGGCGGCGTGGACGGCGACGCCTCAAGGCGGATGAACCGCAGCCCCTTGATGTAGCCCAGCAGCCCGGGCCGCTCGGCGTCGCCGGCCGTCAGGGACAGCACCGGCGCATACAGGTCACCGAGCCCGCCGGAGGCCTGGAGAACGCGGCGACCGGCTCGTTGAACGGGTCCTTCGGGTCGTACAGCGCACCTCCGGTGGTGTGGTCCAGGACAACTGCGATGCCCGCCACTAGGAGCTGTCCGGGCGATCATGGTCGCTGTTGGCGTCTCTGAAGTCGATTGCCCAAGTTCCTTTGCCGCGCGACCATCACCGAATGGATGAAG
>NZ_JBWKIR010000051.1:0-25045 GCF_056432605.1 Streptomyces sp. NPDC045022 | reverse complement strand
AGATCTGGAGACAACAGGCGAAGGCTTGAAAGACACAACATCAGGCTCCCACCAACAAGCCCGTCATACCCACTGAACTAACGAAAAGATCAGTAAGACGCCATCTCATTTGGTGACTGAAGGAACATGAATCCGCTGGTGAGATTCCGTGATTGGGCGGTTGAATGACGTCGTGAGTGACTACTGGACGCCGGCCCATCACGCGGTGGAGCACGATGATGTAAAGACCTTGGTCCGGCTGCTGGCCAAGGGAGCTGACCCGGACGAGGTCTTCGGCAGCATGACGCTGTTGACGCACGCGATCGATATGGAGGGGGACGGAGCCTTGCAAACCGGGGATCCGTTGACCGTGCACACCACGGCGGTGCTACTGGCCTTCGGCGCAGATCCACAGCTCGCGGATCCCGATGGGCGAACCCCCATGGACCTGGCCGAACACTACGGCCACGACTTGGCGATCGAGTTACTACAGCGGCACTTCAGCAGGTGAGTCTGCGGTAGCAGATGAGGGTGCAGGCGATGCTGGTGAAGGCCAGGAAGTGCTCGGCTTTGCGCTCGTAGCGGCGGTGCAGGCGGCGGCATCCGGCGAGCCAGGACATCGTGCGTTCTATGGTCCATCGGTGGCGGCCCAGCCGCGTGGAGGACTCGACGCCCTTGCGGGCGATGCGGTGCCTGATGCCGCGCCCGCGTAACCATCGCCGCAGGTGGTCGTAGTCGTATCCCTTGTCGGCGTGGAGCGTTCCCGGTCTGCGTCGCCGGGGTCCGCGCCGGGAGCGGATCGGCGGTATGCCCTTCACCAGCGGGATCAGCGCCTGGCTGTCGTGCAGGTTCGCTCCCGAGATTCCGGCGGACAGGGGCAGACCGGTCCGTTCGGTGATCAGGTGGATCTTCGAGCCGTACTTGCCCCGGTCGACAGGATTCGGACCTGTCAGGTCCCCCTTTTCAGGGCCCGCATGTTCACCGAGTCGATCGCGCAGCGGGACCAGTCCAGCTCGCCGCGGGCGCCGAGCTCGTCCAGCACCAAGCGGTGAAGCTTGGCCCACACCCTGGCCTTCGTCCATTCGGCAAAACGCCGGTGCGCGGTCGCTCCCGACGGCCCGAACGACGCGGACGGCAGCTGCTGCCACGTGCAGCCCGACGTGGCCACGAACACGATCGCAGCCAGTACCTCCCGGTCACCGTGCCGGCGTCGGCCACCTCCCTGAGGTCGCGACGGAGCCTCCGGGACCACCCGCTGGAACAGCTTCCACAACTCATCCGGCACCAGCCGCTCAACGATCGAAACCACGACCCACAGCCTACCGATCCAAATGAGATGACCCCTAAGTTCGGAGAGCCTGTCATGCAAGGCACGGTAGACGCCGCCACTGACAACTCGCCCCCAGGCGCATCGGAGCCTGGACACAACCCCCGCACGACGTGCCCAGCCGTGCCGCTGGATCCGCACGGGACCATCCCCGCGGGCGCGGGGAGCACGCTCCCGGGACGGCCTTCGGCCGTCCACTGTGGGGACCATCCCCGCACCCGCGGGGATGGTCCAGGCGGTGACAAGCAGCGTCGCCAGACGCCGGGAGTCCCCGTGCCGCCTGAGCAGCGACACCCTGCCGATACCGTCACGGGGACAGCTCCGCCAGTCGCTGTAACGGAATAGCCGACGAGATCGTGGAAGCCGGCGCATTAGAGGACGTGCCGCCGTCGACATCCTGGCCAAACTTCGTTACGGATCACGCCAGTTCGGATCTTTAGGTGTTGCTTTGGAGGTCCCCGCAAAGGTAGTCCTTACCTCGACCGGAAATTTTCCGTTCGAAACGAAGCGGGGGCTTTACGTGAGACGGTTTGTCCTGGGCTCGAACCGCCGCATGGCGGCGGGCCTGTCAGTCGCGGCGGCTCTGTCGCTGCTTGTTCCTCTTTCTTCTGCACAAGCAGAGGAGGGCCAGCACGCTCAGCAACTGGAAACGTACGTCCAGCCCATCGGGGCTTCACCTCTGACGCTCTCCCAGCTCCGGGGCCCCGATGGAATGAGACGCCTTCGTGATCTACAGGATGAGGAGTCGTCGCTGCCAGTTCTTCCACGCGAGACGATCGGCGAAGCACGGTCCTTCGCGCCCCGAGCAAAAGTGGAATCTGCACAACCGGAAGCAACTAGGCATGGGAGATCATCAGCCGTGTCGCTCCCAGAGCCTTCCCACAGCATGGGGCTGCAGGAGTGCATCAGCCACTTAGGCGGGTCGCCGTTCTACGTCAAGTCCCGGTACGCCGTTTGCTCAGGCCAGACGTTCAATCAGGTGTGGATTGTGGACGGGGATCCGGCAGGGACTAGCCAGTTCACCGTGTACGTGGTCGGCACCATTCCCAAGGACAGCCGAACCATGACTACTACGTACCATTACGCCGGTTTTGTGGCTGCGGGTGTGAACAATGCGCGCGGGCTGGGTATTACCACCAACGCATCGATACCCAAGACCTGGCCGTCCACGGTTCGGTTCACCAAGGGAGGTGACCGTTTCCCCAAAAAGCAGACGTGGCAGGAGCTGCTGGATGGCCGGACGAACCATCAGACAATTAATGCTCCTTCCGGACAGGCGGGGACGCTGGGTCCCAAGACTCGAATGATCACGGCTGTCTACCAGCCCAACATCAAGTTGGCGGCCCCGCCCGGATGGGTGATCAGCCCTGGCGCCGGCGGCGACATCTTCATGCTGCCGCCTCGCTGGGACCAGGCCACCTATCTGCCGAAGTCATCTGGCGCCGCTGTATTCAGCGTGCTCACGTCGCTGAAGTACAGCACCGCCAGGAGTGCTCCCGAACGAGAAGTGGCCTCGCACATCAAGAAGGCCTACACGAAGCCCGGGCAGACCAGACCTCCGTTCAGCAGGAAGAAGCTCCCCGGGGAGACGCCCAGCGACCCTCTCACCCGTCTCTACTGGGATGACAACCGGCGGGAAAAGAACCGGAACCGAGCGGTATACAACTGCACCAAGTATTGGGGGCGGAACTACTCTCAGGGCGGGAAGAAGGAATGCGACGAGTTCCCCTTCGCGTCCACGTACGAGGGTGCGGCCGGATCCGTGTACGACTCACGTCAGGATCCGCTCAACTTCAGCGTTATGCCGGTCTCGAAGGAGAGCAATGGAGCTGCTGGGAACCTGCTCGCTCAGTATTACAAGTTGAACCGCATCATCGACGGCCCTGACGACGGGTTGATGGTCAAGATCGCCTCGTAGGGAGAATCCGGACAGTGCGGGCCAGTCCCATGTACACAACAGGGCTGGCCCGCACGAGTCTGTCTGGGGGTGTTAGGACGCCGCTGGCCAGAATTGGATGACGTACCATTCGACGTCGTGCGGAACGCTGTGCCGCGCAAGTTCCGCTACTTCCTTGCGCCCTGCACACATTGCCCTTACCGCCCAGGTGGCAGGCTTCCTCGACAGCTTAATCTCCATGTCATCGGTCATCGGACCACCCATGCTCCAAGCACGCAGCTTTCCGGATACGCACCGGATCGTAGCTTCGGCAACCTCATCCCAGTCACCCACGGACGGGGAACTCGGGGTAGGAGGTTCTGCATCCCACTCCTCGACAGTGACATTCGCCCTGTGAGTGTGGCCGGCACTCGTGAAATCCAAGCGTCCTGGATGAGGCATGAGAAACTCACCGGCCTCGAAACCGTCCGGGAAAGTGTCGGGTACATGATCGTCATCCCAGTCTTGAAGTGCCCATCCGTAGAACTCCACACGCACCGGCACTACCAGTCGCCTGACCTGCTCAGCCACGAAGCCTCCTCACGTTCAGACCCTGGCCGAGAAGATATCGGAGACCGCGTGAACTACCTTCGACATCTGGCTTGATGGCCGAATACTGGCGGGTCTGGCCGATCAGCCTTACACGGCCGGCCGTGCGTTACTGCGGCACCTGTAACGGCAGGGCCTCGGCGTAGTCGCGTGACGTCTGTTTCGTGATCATGTGAGCCCGAGGAGGGCGAGCGGTCGGCTGGCGTCGCGGGCGTTGTGCCGGAGGCCGGTGCGATGCAGCTCTTTCCGGCGAGGCAAAGGGCGCCGATGGCGAGGTTGCGCCAGGTCGCCATGGCGCGGGGTGCGGAGCCGGTTCGCAGCTGGGAGGCCTCCTCGGCGAACGTCATGTCTCGGACGTGGTGCAGGGCTTCATCTTCCAGTGGCTGCGGATCAGCCGGGCGAGCTCGGCGGGTGTGGCCTGTTCCGCAGTGAGGCTGGTGACCGCGTAGACGGTCTTGATGCTGACCTTGCAGGTCTTGCGATCCGCTCGGTGGCGCTTGAGCTGGACGGCCTGGCGGGCACCGGGAAAGAGCAGGCTGGTCAACGTGCACACCTTGATGCGGCGGATCTCGCCGCGGCCGTGGCCGGTGTCGCGGGTGCGGCCCTGCAGCGGGATCTGCTTCCAGGGAAGGGACTTGAGCCGCTTATGGAGCTTCTTCTGGTTCCCTTTCACGGTCACGATGTAGTGCGCGCCTCGGCCGAGCAGGTAGCTGGCGTGCTCGCGCTGGGTGTGCATGGCGTCGCTGGTCCCGACCACGCCCGCCAGTTCGGCGAGGGTCTCCAGCAGAGGCTGGAAGCAGGTTATCTCGTTGGTCTTCTCGCCTACGTCGAGTTGGGCCAGGACCAGGCCGGAGGAGTGGTCGCAGGCGGCGAGCAGATGAATCGTGCGGCCCGTGGGCCCCTGGCCGCTCCGCGCAGGGTCTTGCCGTCGACCGCCACTGCGTGCAGTTGACCCACGGCCCCAGCGCGCCGGTCGGCCAGCCAGCGGCCCACCGCCCGGTCCAACGCGTCGCCGTCGATGCGGCCCAGCAGCGCCGCACCGTCGCCTCCGCTGGCAGGCACCGCTTCGGGGACAGCGGGTCGGGCCGTACGCCAAGGCGCTACAGGACGGACGGGGCATCGGTGATCCACTCACCCACCGCCAGTAGGGAGGTCGCTCCGGCCAGAACCGCGCACGCGGTCAGCGCGAGCACGACGACCAGAGCGTGCCGTACGCCGCGCGGATCGCGAGAGAGTCGGGCACCTCGGCCAGTCGCTCCAGCAGGTCCGGGATCTCCTCGGGTACGACCCCGGAGTGCTCGCGGAGTTGGTCAAAGGCAGGCGGGATCGACGATGATGCGTCGGCAGGCACGGTCTTCCACTCGGATCACGGGGTGCCGAGAATTTCATGATCTTGGAAGGGCACGTCATTCGCCTGCGGCGTCCTCGGCTTCCCAGCGAAGCAGGTCGCCCGGCTGGCACTTGAGCACCTCGCAGAGCGCGGCGAGCGTCGCGAAGCGCACCGCCTTGGCGCGGCCGTTCTTGAGTACCGCCAGGTTGGCGGGAGTGATCCCTACGCGCTCCGCGAGCTCGCCCACGGACATCTTCCGCCTGGCCAGCATCACGTCGATGTCGACGGCGATCGGCATCAGATCACCTCGTCCAACTCGGCCTGCATCTGCGCCGCTTCGACGTCGCGCGCGACGGCCTGGGCGAGCAGCATCCGCAGCACGAGCACGATGAGCGCGACCCCCAGGATGGCCACGCCAACCCCGCCCATGATGACGGTGACGCCTGGGTCGTCCCGCTGGCCCGGCGCATTGATGACCGTCGCCGCGAACCACACGAGGGCAGCCGCCACGATCGCGCCGATCACGCCGTCCACGTACCGGAAGGCGGCGTGGGAGAACACGGTTCCGCGTCGCATCATCGTCACCAGCCGCCATACGCAGATCAGGGCGACCTGGACCGACACCATGCCCAGGATCGTGATCACGCGCAGCGCGGTCAGCGGGAGCGACCCGTCCTCCGGGTCGCTCCCGCTGACCAATGTCCACACCATCAATCCCTGCACGAAAACGGTGCCGGCGAGCACCATCACGAGCACAGCGCGCAGCGCACGCACGGTCAGCTTTCCCATAACCCATCCTTCCATCGAACCGCGATGGAAATCTATCGAGATTCGATAGGTGAAGCAAGGGTTAGGACGGAGGGTTGGCGGCAGTTTCGCAGGTGGCGGGACGTCGCCGCCTCCCATAGCTTGGCGGTTGCGTGAACCGTCTTGATCTTGTCGAAGTCGGCCTCACTTGACCACAAATCGGACACCACCCGACTACGCCGAAGCCCTGCCTGTAACGGACATCGGCTCCCGCCGATGGCACACACCGTGGCGTTGGAGAACCCCAGCTTGTAATGGTGGTGGGGGTGCCGGAGGAGGGACCTTCCAGCGAGGAGCACCATGCAGAGGCGGCCCGGCCGGCGCAGGCGATGGTGTCACGGCGATGTGGCACTGCGCGCTCGGCGTAGGTGGCGTTCCCTACGGCCTGCGTGCACAAGATCGTCGGGGAAGTCGGTGGCGCACATACCGGCAAATGCGCGAAGCGGTCTGCAGCCTTGGCCGCACCGACCGGACTCGCTCATCGACGCCTACCGCCATGCCCAAGGTTCTTCCCCACGGCAAGCCGGAGGAGAAGCAGGCGAGGGCCAGCCCGCTGGTGGCCCGGAAATTACCTCGGGCCGGGCGCGCCCTTCCAGGATCGGCGAGGAACCGGCCTGGGCGGCCGAGGTCGGCTCAGTGGCGGGGGGGACGCAGCCAGGGCGGCGCTTCAGCGTAAGAAGGCCAGCCACCATACCGGCGACGGTGGATTAATCCCGGGGGCAGCATAGTCCGGCGTGCGCTGCCCCCCGGGGGGGCTACATCCCTGCGGTGTCAGTGGGCGACAAGGTCTTGAAGGTGGTGGGCCAGGTCTGGACTCGGCTGCGGGATGGATCCGAAGCCGTCGAGTGTGTCTACAGCCAGTTCGTCGACGGCGTCTCGGACCGCTTCCTCGGGTACGGCGGTGACGTCGTCGGGCAGGTCGAGGTAGACGGTCACACATCCGGGGGCCGAGGGTGGTGTCGAGGACCTCGTGGGCGACGGGCGCGTACTGGTAGGGCTCGTCCTTCAGCACGGCGATTTGGTCCGCCCAGTACTTCGCGTCCCGCCACTCCCCGCGGTGCAGGTGCAGCAGGTGCAGGCACACCGCTCCGGTGGCCTGGCCACCGCCGGCGGCGTACTGGAGCCAGAACTGCGCGCCTTCCTCGTAATCGGCCAGGAGGAGAAGGCAGGCGAAGGCGAGGGCGCCGCCGGGATCGCGGCAGGTGTCGAACCGGGCGATGCGGCGGGCGGCGTCGTCGTCATGATGACGCCTTGGCACAGTGCGCGCAGGTCGTGTCCGGCCCGCTCGTGCAGCATCAGCTGCTGACGCGGGGTTCGTTGCCCGGGCTCGGGGCCGGTCAGGGCTTTCATCCAGCTCAGCTCGCGGAGCTGGTCGGCGATACGGCGGCGGGAGGCCTCACGGTGGGTGCTGGTGTAGGTGCCTTCTCGGATGCGGGCTCGATCGAGGGCTTCTTCTAGGGTGCGCGGCTGGTGGGGGCCCATCGGGGTCTCACTCCTCGTCATCGGTGTCCTCGCCGAACTGCAGTCCGAGGCCCGCGGCCAGGCGGCACTTGGCGGCCCGGCGGGTGGAGCGCACGGTCGCCTCGCACACGCCCATCACCAGGGCGGTCCGCTTGGTGGAGAAACCCAAGGCGGACTGCAGGACCATCACATCAAACTGACGCTCGGGCAGCCGGGCTATTGCCGCATAAAGACCCATACTGTCTTCCACTTCGGTCACTTGTGCTCGGAATTCGGAGCGGAAGCTGTCCAGGATTGGGTCGCAGGCCGCCCGGATCGCGCGCTCGAAGGCCAGCGTCTCCTGAGCTGCCGGGTCACGGCCCTGGTCGGCGAGTGCTGCGGCGACGCGTTCCTTCAGCAGCCGCCAGGCGAACGCTTCCGTCTACGTGAACCTCGCCCCCGGTACTGCCCGTGCTGCCCGCCGACGATGCCCACTTCGACCGGCCCAACAACCAGTGGCGCATGACGGTGGCTCGTAGCCGGTGCGGTCCTCGGTGCGGAGGGGCAGCTGGGCGAGGGCGTCCCGTACGGGCAGGGTGACGGCATCACGCGGTACGTCGGCGGCCGGGGCGGCGTGTGCGGCCGTCGGGATGAGGAGAGCGGCGAGTACGGCGGCCGTGCGGGCGAAGCGCACGAGCGGGAGTCCTCTCGAAGATCACGGGAAGTTCGTGATGTTCGTAGTGGCTTCCGCAGGCCGTTCGCCCGGTAACTGGCAGCTGCTCTACCCGATCGGAGGTTAAGTCTGATCGTCGGGTCGTGATCCCCGCTCGGCATCCGCGTTCGTGGTGGAGACCTCGATGAGCTGATGGTGCGTGGACAGTGGTCTGGCTGCCGCGTTCACAGGCTCTTCAGTCGAGGCCGCCGGTGTCTTCGATGTGCTGGACGAAGGCCGCGGTGATTCGGGGGCGGGTGGCGTCGGGGACGAGCGTGCGCTCCAGGCCTTCCTCGATCCCCCATTCCGTGTTGAACATGACCGGCACGTGGGCCGGTGCCACATTGTTCCTGAGCCACAGGGCAAACCGCGCCGCCATGTGAGCGTTGCAGTCCAGGACGGAGACGCCCTCGGGTTCCAAGCTGGCCAAGCCTTCCAGGTCCTCGTCGTCGAAGGTGATCCCGAAGATCATCGATGCGCCGCGTACCGGTCCGTTACCCCCGTCATCGACACGGGTGAAGGTCTCTGGATTTCGTTCGCGCAGCCGCGCTTCCAACCCCTCGAAGGTCAACCCCCAGCTCTGCCCGTGGGGAGGGGTGAAGACGAACATGGTGCGCAGTTCCGCGATCTCTTCCGGTTCCATGGCGGTGCTTCCTGGGCTTGGGGTGGCAGTGGTCAGGGAACGTAACGGGCGTGGCCTTTGACGCCGTAGGCGGCCATCATGATGCGCCAGTACTGGACGGCGTCCTGGTTGTTGGTGACTGTCTCGACACCACGCATCTCCTTGTTGCGCGGGTCGTTGAGCGCGGCGGCGTACTTCGTAAGCTCCCCACGGTCCTTTGCGTAGAGGAAGTCCCTGTCTCCGGTCGCATGGTTCTTGCGGAGGTCTTCCAGCGAGCGGTAGCACCGCTGGTTCGGCTTGTTGACGTACTTTGCTTCGACCGCCATCCCGTCGAGGTTGCGGAATCCGTCCACCATCAGCGTGTTTAACGGGCTGATGCCCTGCGGGATGGGGACCTCGTACTCCGGGAAGCCCGCCACGCGTCTCTGGTAGGCCTGCTCGGCAGCCTTACCGCCGGAGATATCCCCCTTGCGCAGCGAGTCGAGCCAGGTCTGGAAGTTCTTCCCCTCGCGGGGCGTGAGTGGCGGAAAGCGTGGGTCTGGCGGGTTCTCTGGTGGGATCGGCTGGATGTGGGGAGTGTTGCTCGGGAGGGGGCGGTAGGCGGCCGGAACCAGGGTCGGGACGCGGATCAGGGGACCGACGAACGGCGGGAGGTTGGGCAGGAAGCCGCCGTGGTCCGGCTGGGGCATCGTCACCCGGGACTTGGAGCTGTCCAGGGCGGGTGGGATCTTGCCGAGCGAGGTTATGCGTGTGTCGCCTGCTATGAGATCGTGCAGGCCGCCATCGTGGCCGTCGCCTCCGAACCGCGGCTGTTCCCAGGGCCACAGGAAGTCACCAGTGAGCTCGCTGTTCTCCAGGGGGAGGCGTTGTTTGGCGGTTTCGACGTGGTCGGCATAGGCGTCGCAGGCGTTTGCGAGCATCCTGCAGGCGGTGGGGAGGTTCGCCAGTAGGGTGTCGTGTCCACCCACCTCGCTGGGCGGCGGTGTCTTGCCGACGAACTTCTCGAAGAAGCTCTCGACCGCGTCAGCGGTATGGCCGGCCTGATCGAGGGTGGCCGACTTCCACGCGTTGAGGGAGTCCCAGTACGCGTCATCGAGGATCTTGGCCGCGCTCCGCCAGGTCTTGGCGACGGCCCGCAGCTTGTGCGGCTGTCCGAGGAATCGCTCGTTGAAGAGGTACTGATCGACACCACTGGTTTCGCCGACAACGTCCGGCAGGTCCTCGGCGTCGTGGCTGGCGCGCGGGCTGCAATCTGGGCCAGACGGCTGAGCACCGATCCCGGGCGCGAAGGGGCTCTGCTCCAGGAGCTTGGCCGCGACCTTGTCGTCACGCTTGAGGAGTTCCTCGGATGCGTTGAGCAGCGCACCCGCGCCACTGGCCATCACCTGGTGGGCGAACCCGGACTTGTCGAAGACCGTCTTCACGGCCTCCGTGTACACCTTGGCAAACCCGCCACTTCACCTCGTCCTGCTCCAGCGTCGGGATGATCCCGCCTTCCCTGGTGAGCAGATGGTCCTTCTGCGAGGGGATGGCGCGGGCGAACGTGGTGAGGTCGCGAGCGGCGACGTTCTTGATCAGGTCCTGAATGGTCATCGTCGGCCGCCTCTCACACGAACCGGATCTGGGGACCGGTCACCGACGGGGCGACCATGGTGGTGTCGATGCCGCCGGGGACCTTGGCGGCGACGACCACGCCGTGCCACAGCAGCGCGGCGGGGGCCTTCGTCGCGGTCGGCGCGAACAGCACCTCGGCGAACACGAACCCGGCGAGCGCCTGGCGGCCGTCGGTCGCCGCCGGGTCGAAAGTGCCGTACAGTCCGCTCGCAGTGATCTTGCCGACGGGTACGCCGGATAGGACTCGGCTGTACGGCTGGGCAGTGTCGGCCGACGCCGCGGTGTGCGTGCCAGCGGTCAGCTTCGAGATGTCGAGCGTGATGGTCTCGACGGAGTCGGTGCCGTGCAGCGCGCCGAGCCAGGCCCGGTCGGCGGTGTACGACGCCGACGTGGTGATGGGCTGGAGTGTCACAGCCGTCCTCCCGTGGACGTGAAGCGAATCGGATTCGCGCGCTCACCTGGTGGCGGCGCCGTCCACGGGAGGGGTGAGGGGCGTGGTCCCCATGTCCGGCTTTCCCGCCGGTGGGGTCATGGTCTGGCCATGACGGGGTTGGTCAGTCGGCGATGAAGCCTCGGCGCCGAGCCATTTCAAGTCCCGCTGCGCCGGGCTTGGGCGGTACGCCGCCTCGTGACGGCGGCCCGCCGGCGGGAGACCCGCCCGGGGCGGGCGGCGTGGTCTCCCGGGCCTGGCCGAACAACTCCGGTCGCCGCTCCTTCAACTGCTCGGCAGCCGCGGCGACCGCTTCCTCATCGGCGTCGGGCTGGTCGTCCAGGGCCCTGTCGATGAGGAGCACCGCGTCGGCCAGGTCATCCCCGGCCGCCGAGTCCCGCCAGAGCGGCCCGTCGGATGGCGGCGCGCTCCTTGGCTACGGCCTGCGCCTCGCGGGCCTCCGCTGCCCTCAGCTTCTCGTCGGCGGCCTGCTCCCGTCGTTGAAGTTCCGTCAGCGCGGCCTGCTCGGCATCGCGCTTGGTGGTGATGAACTCGGTCAGCGCGTCGGAGTTGTCGAAGCCGAGTTCGCCGAGCAGCTTCTTGACGGCCGCGCGTCCGCCCTGTGTCTTCTCGCGGCCAGCAGCCGCGACACGTCCTCTTGCGTGACGGAACCGCCGGGGACACCGCCGTCGCCCTCGGGCTTGTTGGATTCGTCCTCCGGGGAGGCGCCGAGAATCGGGTAGATCGGCCGTCCGTCACGGCGGTGCCCAACCGGTGTGAGCGGTTTGGGAAGCGAGGGGCGCGTCATGCGTGAACCATCCACAGGTCTCCAGCGCCCCCGCGCCGATGATCAGTGTAGCGACCGGCCGGACCTGGCCGTATTTCAAGAGTCGGGCGCGAAGGGTTGCATGCGTGCGATGAGCACGGCGACATCGTCCGGGTCGGCGGGAAGCCGGAGTTCGTGAAGGAGTCGGTCGCAGGTCTCTTCCAGGGTGGGGTCGGGTGTGTCAAGCAGGTGCAGGAGGGTGTTGAGGCGTTCGTCGATGGGGTGATGACGGACCTCGACGAGTCCGTCGGTGTACAGGACCAGCCGATCACCAGAGCCGACGGGGATGGTCGTGGTCACGAAGGGCACGCCGCCAACCCCGAGTGGGGTGCCGGTCGGTAGGTCGAGCAGTTCCGGGCGCTTGGCATTGCGCACCAGGACGGGGGGCAGATGGCCGGCTACGGAGATGTGGCACTCCGCGCGGTGTGGATCGTAGACGGCGTAGACGCAGGTGGCTATGTACTGCTCAAGCCCTGAGGTGATCTTGTCGAGGTGCTGGAGGACCTGGGCAGGGTCTAGGTCGAGGTCGGCGAAGTCGCTGGTGCCGGTGCGCAGGCGGCCCATGGTGACGGCGGCGTCGATACCACTGCCCATGACGTCGCCCACGACCAGTGCGGTCTTGTCGCCGTCGAGCGGGAGGACGTCGTACCAGTCGCCACCGACCTCGTAGGCGGCCTGTGCGGGCCGGTAGCGGGAGGCGACTTCCAGGCCGGAGAGGTGCGGCGGGTGGTCTGGGAGCAGGCTGCGCTGAAGGGTCTCGGAGGCGTTGCGCACGCTCTGGTGGGAGCGGGCGTTGTCGATGCACACGGCGGCGCGGGAGGCCAGCTCACCGGCGAGGGCGAGGTCGTCCTCGCTGAAGGGCTGCGGGTTGCGGGCGCGGCTCAGCCCCAGGAAGCCGAGGATCTGGCCACGGGCGGTGAGCGGGAGCATCATGTAGGAATGCACGCCGGCGCGGGCCAGCAGCGTGGCGGCGCGGTCGTCGCGGGCAATGCGGGCCATGGCGGCGTCATCCATGTGAGAGATCAGGATCGGCCGGCCGGTGCGTACGCATTCGGTGGGCAGGCGGTCGGCGTCGTAGGCAGCGATCTCGCCGGGCGGGTCCGCGGCCTGGACGGCTTCGGTGACATAGGCGGCCTGCACCGCGAGGGCGCGGAAGAGCGCGGGGCCGTGGCCCAAGGGCGGGCGGTGCTCGTCGAGGACGGAGTCGAGGACGTCGACCGTCGCCATGTCGGCAAGCTCGGGAACGGTGACGCCGGTCAGCTCTCGGGCGGTCTGTTCGACCTCCAAGGTGGTGCCGATGCGGGCGGAGCCATCGACGATCAGCGCCAGGCGACGGCGGGCCTCGGCGGCCTCCGTTGCCGCCTGGTAACGGTCCGTGACGTCCACCACCAGGTCGGCCACCCCGAGGACCCGCCCCTGGGGGTCCTCCAGCCGGTACAGCGAGATCGACCAGGCGTGCAGGTGCGGGTCGGCGGGAGTGTGGCCGACGATGGTGTACTCGTCGACCATCGGGACCCCGGTCTTGAGGACCTGCCGCATCCCGGCCTCCGGCCCCTCGAACTTCGCCGAGGTCATGATCTCGCGGTAGTGCCGGCCCAGATGGTCTTGCGCAGGAATGCCATGCATCCGCTCCAAAGCGGGGTTGACAGCCACATACCGCAGATCGGTATCGAGGATCGCCAGCCCGATGGGCGACTGAGAAATCAGCCGGGTGGACAGGGCGACGTCCCTCTCGACCTCCCGAAGCTTTGACCTGTCGGTGGCCAGACCAAGGGCGTAGAAGTCACCGAGGCTGTCCAGCAGCCGCATGTTGCGGAACTCCACCAAGCGAGTGCTGCCGTCCTTGTGCCGGATCGGGAACGCCCCGGCCCACCTCTCCCCGGTATCCATGACCTCGGCAAAAAGCTTGATCATCAGATCCCATTGCTGCTCGTGAACGAGCAGCTGCGCAGCGTACTGACCGAGCGCCTCCTCGGCTGTGTAGCCGAACAGGGCCTCGGCCTCTGGGCTCCACAAATGGATCCGCCCATCGGCATCCAGCAGCACCGCAGCAACGCCGAGAAGGTCCATCAGCCCACTCGGCTGCGACAACCGTCCCTCCGGCTGGCCGGTGTCAGCCGGACGCCCATCCGCTGCGCTCACACGGGCACTCCTTCCATACGCCAGGCCACAAGGGCCTCCACTCGCGCCAGCCCGTGGCCCTGCCCCGTACCTACGGAGTGCTTCGGCTTCCATGGTCCCCCTGGAGCGCCCTTCCGCGCACGCACTGGACACAGGACGGCCCCGCCCCCTCCCCTCAACTTGATCATTCGTCGTGAGCACTGCCTGGAATCAGCGGCGCACCTGGTACGTCACGGTCTGGCTTTGGGAGTCCCAGGTATGCGCGAACGGCGGCGTTGTCGCCCGTTGCGTCGGCGAGGCGGGCAGCAGCATCGAAGGCGCGAGGCTGGATGCGCTCAACCTCCGCCGGTGCGTCGTTGATGGGGTACCCGGCATCGATCAGCATCCCGATGCCGGTCTCCACCGACAGGACGCCGGCTCCGACGCCCTCGTACACGGTCCTGCCCGGCACCGGGAAGCCGGACCCTCACAGCCGGATGCGTGAGCTGCTGACCGGGCGCACGCTCCCTGTCCCCGACGCTTTCGATGAGGAAGCGCTCCAGGCCGCCTCCGCCCTGGCCCGATGCGGCGACCGGTTCATGGCGGACGCCCTCACCCGCGCCCACGCCCACGGACGCATCACCCAGAACCTCGCCGGTGCACCCGAACTCGTGCGCCGCTACGAGCACGCCCCGTTATCTTCTTCGCGGTCCTGCAAGAGGGCCGCTGGCCTCCGGGCCCGGCATGACTGTTGCCCCCTGTCGATCGGATGACCTGGGGGGTGGTGTCACCGGGCCCGGGAGGTGCCGTCGGAGACGCTGATGAGAGGTCCGGCCACTGCCCGGTCCGGCGCAATGCCAGACAGTTCGCGGGCGGCAGGTCTGCATAACGTGGATGCGCGCGTACGACACCACTGCCAAGGCCGGCACCTTCAACTCTCCTGGAAGGGCGCGATGTTCGACACCGAAGACGTGGGGGTGTTCCTCGGCCTGGACGTCGGCAAAACCGCTCACCACGGCCATGGACTCACCCCGGCCGGGAAGAAGGTCCTCGACAAGCAGCTGCCCAACAGCGAGCCGAAACTGCGGGCAGTCTTCGACAAGCTGACCGCGAAGTTCGGCACTGTCCTGGTGATCGTGGACCAGCCTGCATCCATCGGAGCCCTCCCGCTCACGGTCGCCCGGGACGCGGGCTGCAAGGTCGCCTACCTGCCCTCGCGATGCGGCGGATCGCCGACCTACCTCCGCGACTGCCGTCTCAAAGGCGACGGCGTCCACCACGCCATGCTTGGTATCGCACGGATGCACAACCTCGCCCTCGCCGGATAGACCACCCGGCTGTACAGCAGCCCGCTATACCCAGGCCACTCAGAGATCATTTACGGGACAGCCCTTAAGGAGCAGCGGGCATTCGCGCCACGCTGCATCGTCGCCGCTGGGAATCTTTCCGAGGCCGGATGTAGCGTGGAATGGCGATTCAAAAGTCTGAACCAGAGTAACGCGCTGCGGCGACGTGGCCTGATCACGGACCTCAGTAGACCGTCGGAACCTGGCGCGCTTACATGATCATACTGAGCGTGCCGGGGAGCCCGGGCGCCGACGAGGATGCCGGCACCAGCATCGCCTTTGTCCAAAAGACTCGCCCAGTTTGTCGGGCGCTGAGAGACGAAAGGTCACTCATGCCTCAGTCCATGCGCGCGCTCGTAGCCGGAAAGGTAGGTGAGCCTGCCGATGTCCTGCGGCTGGAGTCCCGGCCTGTTCCCACGCCGGGAGCCGGTCAGGCGCTGATCCGTGTGAAGGCGACTCCGATTCACGCCAGTGATCTGCACGTGCTGCGTGGCCGCTACGGTTTCTCTCCCGAGTTTCCCGCTGTCGGGGGTCACATGGAATGTGTGGGCCGTATTGAGGCGCTGGGTCCGGATAGCGAGGGCCTGAGGGTCGGCGAGCGTGTGGTGGTCGCTGCCGTACCGGCGGTACCTGGGCCTCATATGGCCGGAACTTGGCAGGAATACCTTGTTGCCGATACACGAAGGCTCCTGCCGGTTCCCGACCATCTGAGCGACTCCACCGCATGCCAACTCGCCGTCAACCCGTTGACGGCGCTGCTCCTGGTGACGCGCGAACTCGACGTACAGCCGGGTGAATGGTTGTTGCAGACGGCCGCGGGCTCCACCGTCGGCCGGCTCGTCATCCAGCTGTCCAGGCATCTGGGTATCCGCACCATCAATGTGGTGCGCCGACGTGGTGCCGTGGAGGAGATCAAAGCGTTGGGCGGTGACGAGGTCATCTGCACCGAGGACGAGGACCTGCTGCAGCGTGTGGCCGAGATTGCAGGACCAGCCGGCGTACGCAAGGCCACCGACTGCGTCGCGGGACCCGTGGGTGCCCAGGTATCCCAGGCAATGGCTCCGGGAGGAGAGGTCGTGGTCTACGGCGCGCTCTCCACCCATCGGCAGACCGACCCGGCAGCGCTGACGATCCCGCTGCAGGCACGCTCGGTCATCTACGAGACCAAAACGGTCCGTGGTTTCTGGCTGAACCGCTGGTTCGGGGC
Organism: Streptomyces sp. NPDC045022; assembly: GCF_056432605.1. NCBI lineage: Bacteria > Bacillati > Actinomycetota > Actinomycetes > Kitasatosporales > Streptomycetaceae > Streptomyces > Streptomyces sp. NPDC045022. Next base: position 8,820 of record NZ_JBWKIR010000051.1, on the reverse strand, counting down.
CGCCTCACCCGAGGACGCGCTGAGCGCGCTGTCCCAGGTGCGCAGTCTCGTCGTTGACGAAGTGCTTAGCATCCCCCAGGGCCGGCCGTTCCCGCTCGAACGCTTCACTGAAGCCATCGCGCTCGTCGAAACACCCGCACGTGACGCCAAGCCGCTCTTCGTCTTCGAAGACAGCCGGGACAAAGACGACAGGTAGGAAGCGGCCCTGCCGGCGCCGGCAGCGGTGCGGCTGCGGCGGGGCAAGGCCGCCAACGCCCGGTTCTGTCTGGCGCCACTCACCCAGCGAATCCGAGCGAGGTCGGCGCAGTCCCCATGGGCGAGGCAGGTCAGCGAGCGCTGTACGTCGCGCTCTCCCTCAGCTGTCGGACCCGGCTCAGTCCAGGTAGAAGTCCCTGCGGGCGGCCACGAACGCCTCGATCGCCTGGGCGGGGGTGCCCGTCACGCGCTTGACGTCGTCGGCCGTGCGGTCGTAACGGTTGTCCCGGTGCAGCCGGGCCATGGTGGCGACGTGCTGTTCGAGGTGCGGCGGCATCCCCAGCTTCGGGAGCTGAGCCTCCCACCTCTCCGGGGGCACGTCCACGTAGGTCACCGGTCGTCCCAGGGCCCGCGAGAATTCCGCGGCCAGCTCCGTCATGTCGACCGAGCGCGGCCCGGTCAGCTCGTAGACCTGCCCGATGTGCGGAGCCGGGTCGCGGAGCACGGTGGCGATGACCCGGGCGACGTCGTCCACCGCGACCGGCGAGGTGCGTCCGGTGCCGAACGGCAGCGCGATGGTGCCGTTCTCCTGGATCGACCGCGCCGCCATCATGGTGAACAGGGGCGTGTCCAGGAATGCCGTCGGCCGGATGTGCACCACGGGCAGACCCGACCAGTTGAAGACCTGCTCCGCCAGCCAGTGCAGCCGCTGCTGGTACGACTCCTCGGTGCTGGTGGCAGTCATCTGCGACACTGTCATCTGCGACAGGTCGACCAGGGCCTCCAGCTTCCCGTACTCCTTCGCAACAGAGGCCACCACAGTCGCCGCCAGCAGATGGTCCGGCGACACGCGCATCGCGAAGTACATCCGCGTCACGCCCTGCAGGGCGGCCGCTACCGTCTCGGGCCGGGTCAGGTCACCGATGGCGACCTCCGCACCGAGCGCCCGCAGTTCAGCCGCACGCTCGTCCTCGTGACGGACCATGAAACGCACCGGCACATCCTGAGCACGCAGTTGCTCGAAGACCGAACGGCCCACGCCGCCGGCACCGGGGATGAGAACAAGGTTGTCGGCAATCATCAGTCGATCTCCTTCGGAATCAATGGAACAACTGGATTGAGTTGTGGTCAAAGCGTCAGTGGAGCTGTCGGTGAAGCGTTGGGCGCGGCAATGTCACTGCGGATCCGGGTGGTGCTTGCATGGGGTCTCCGGTGCTGTCAGTGGTTCTGCGATCGCCGGGCGGAGGAGGTCAGCGGCAGCGAGTTCGGCAGGGATCTCCCGGTGGATGGTGGTCTGGCCGACGCCAGTGCTTCCGGTGATGTCCCTTGCCTGTCGTGGCGCCCTCCTCGAGCACCCGCAGCACGGACTCGTTGACGGTGGTGTCCGCGGCGGCAGTGCGGGAACGTCCTGCCAGGCGATCACCGCTGGAGTCTCACGAGGGATGGTTCGTGATCACCGTCGGACTCCTATGGTCTGGCGCTGGGACTTGTCACCACCGGCGGCCACGGCGGTGTCCTTGCCCGGCAGGAAGAGCAGCACGACGACCGCGCCGACCAGGGCGACGGCCGCCGACCCCATGGCGGTGATGTGCATGGCATGGATGAAGGCGTCGTGCGCGGGCCGCACCAGCGCCCTGCCGACCGGTCCCAGCTTCCCGGCGACGACCAGGGTCGCCTGGACGGATTCACCTGCGGCGTGCCGGTCGGAGACGGGCAGGACGCCCAGGTGGCCGTCGATGCCGTTGCGGTAGGTGGTGGACAGCAGCGACCCCAGCACCGCGACGCCCATGGCCCCGCCGACCTGACGGAAGGTGTTGTTGACCGCGGACCCGGAGCCGGCCTTCTCCCGCGGCAGCGACGACATGATCATGACGGTGGCCGGCGGCATCACATGGGCCATCCCCGTGCCCATCAGGAAGAACAGCACCTCCAGCACCCAGATGGGGGTGTCCTGGCCGAGCAGCAAGAAGCCGGCGAAGGCCACTGCGGTCAGGACGAGGCCGGCGGCGCATACGGCGCGGGCACCGAAGCGGTTGACGACCAGCCGGGCTCGCGGGGCGAAGAACATCTGGGAGGCGGCGAGCGGCAGCACGAGCAGACCGGACTGCAGGACGCTGTAGCCGCGCACGCTCTGGTTGTAGAAGACGCTGAAGAACGTGACGCCCATGAGGGCGAAGAAGACCAGGCCGATGGCGGCGACGGAGGCGGAGAACCGCCGGTTGCGGAAGTAGGTGACGTCGAGGGCCGGATGGTCGCTGCGGGCCTCGTACACCACGAAACCGGCGAGGACGGCCAGGCCGCCCAGGATCGTCGCCCACGCCTCGGGCCGGGTGAAGTCGCCCACCTGGCCGCCCTTGATGATGCCGTAGACCAGCACCGCCAGACCGACGATCGACAGCAGCACGCCGACTGGGTCGAGCCTGCCAGGCCTGGGGTCCCTGGAGTCGGGGACGATCACCACCATCGCGGCCATCGCGGCGACCACGATCGGCACATTGACCAGGAAGACCGAGCCCCACCAGAAGTGCTCCAGCAGGACGCCGCCCGCGATGGGGCCGGCGGCTATGGCGAAACCGACCACACCGGTCCAGATGCCGATGGCCTTGGGCTGCTCCTCGGGCTCGAAGACATTCATGATGATCGCGAGGGTGGCGGGCAGGATGAAGGCGCCGCCGAAGCCCATCACGGCGCGGAAGGTGATGAGCTGCCCGGAGGAGTCCGACAGCGCGGACAGCACGGACCCCGCGCCGAACACGGCCATGCCGAAGAGCAGCACCTTCTTGCGGCCGAGCCGGTCACCCAGCAGGCCCGCGGTGAAGAGCAGTCCGGCGAAGACCAGCGTGTAAGAGTTGACCGCCCACTCCAGCTGGCTCTGGGTGGAGCCCAGTCCGGTGGGAGCGGGCTGGGCGATGGTCTTCATCGCCACGTTGAGGATCGAATTGTCCAGCATCACCACCAGCAGGCTGCACGCAAGCACGGCCAAGATGGCCCAGCGCCGGGGGTGGACCGCCTCAGGAACACCTCGTCGCCGGGCAGGCGGCACGTATGGCGTGGACTCGGGCGTCGAGGGCTCGGTGGGTGGTGATGCCACAGGGGTCTCCAGTGCTGTCGGGGGTTCCGGGATTGCCTGGCGGAGGCCGTCGGCCTCAAGAGGTGGGAGGCGGCACAATCGACGACAAATAGATGTCGCAAACAATCTAAACTGAGGCTAGGATAGATGGCAAGCAGCATCTATCTGGGGAGAGTGATTCCGTGGGCCGCGTGTCCCGGGCGCAAGCACAGGAGAACCGACAGCGCGTCGTAGCCACCGCCTCCCGGATGTTCCGCGAGAAGGGCACCGCAGTCAGCGTTGCCGATCTGATGAAGGCCGTCGGGCTCACCCATGGTGGGTTCTACAAGCAGTTCGGCTCCAAGGAGCACCTGGTCGACGAGGCGATCGCCCACGCCTTCGCCGAGCAGGCGGCACACTCGGCGGTGGCGCTCGAGGAACATGCCGGGGAGCACGAGGCCGCCCGCCGGACGCTGATCGAGGACTACCTCTCGGTCTGGCACCGTGATCACCCCGCGGACGGCTGCCCCGTGTCCGGATTCGCCACTGACCTGGGGCGCGAGACCGAACAGGCTGCTCGCGCCCGCCACACCTACATCAACGGGGTACGAAACCGCGCCGCTCGGCTGGCCACCGGCGACGACGACGGCATGGCCCAGCTCTGCACCATGGTCGGTGCCCTCGTCCTCGCCCGCGCCACCCGGGGCCACCCGATCTCCGACGAACTGCTGCAGGCCGCGCGCACGGCTCTCACCAAAAGCGGCACCGGGAAGACCGAACCGCAGCAGCGCACGGACTGACCGGGGGCCGGCCGATCGTGGCAGCAGGTTCGTCATGGACGTTTACGCTCTTCCTCAACGCCACCACCACCGCAGTGCTGGCCTGCACTGCAGGTGCGTTATTGCATGAGGGGGACGCTGTCTCAGTTTCGTGAGTTCTGATCCGCTGGCCGATGGGTGTTGGTGTGCTCAGGGGTGTGGATCAGGAAGAGCAGGAGATCCTCGCGTCCGACGCCGAGCCGTGCTCATCGCCCTCGCCCAGCTCAACCGCGGGCCCGAGCAGCGCCAGGACAAGCGGCCGGCGGTCAGCGACCTGCGCGCGCCTGCGCGACATGTCCGCCGACGCAGAACCCGCCCTGTAGGGTCTCGCGGCTGATGTCGCAATCTCACGGGCCGTGTCGTACCGATGTCGTATACGACATCGCAGTGAGACTAGCGCGTGGGTGCTGCTGCTCAGCGCCTCGTCTCGTACCTGGTCAGGATCACGCCACACGGGAACGTCCGCGTCTCCACCAGATTCAGGTTCACCCAGCTGTCCAGCGCGGTGAAGAACGGCGTGCCGCCGCCCACCAGGACCGGCGCGGTGGCCAGCACGTACTCGTCAATCAGCCCGGCCCGCATGGCCGCCCCGGCGAGCGTCGCGCCGCCGATGTCCATCGGGCCGCCGTCCTCGGCCTTGAGCCGGGTGATCTCGGCGACCGCATCGCCGGTGACCAGGCGGGTGTTTGTCGACCTTGTCGATCGTCGAGGAGAACACCACCTTCGACATGTCCCGCCAGCGGCGCGCGAACTCGATCTCCGCCAGGGTGGCGTTGGGCTGCTGGTCGCTAGTCGGCCAGTAAGAGCTCATCGTCTGCCACAGCTTGCGCCCGTACAGCGACAGGTCGGTCGCCTGCAACTGGTCGGACCAAAACTGGAACAGTTCGTTGCTCGGCACGCTCCAGCCGATGTCGTCGCCGGGCGCGGCGATGTAGCCGTCCAGGGTCAGGTTCATGCCGTAGATCAATTTCCGCATGGCGCCAGCCTTCAGTGAGTCGGTCTCACGCGTACAGACCGGCGCGGCGCGGGAAACTCATCGGTGCGCGATCTGAGCTCGCATGTAGTCCTCGTGCTCGGTGGCTCAGCCGCAGACTCATCGTTCCGCCGAGGGAATGGCATCGATCTGAGACTGATCTTGGGTGACATCGCGGTGAGACAACAGGGCGCTGTCACGTTGTTGGGTGGGTAGGTGTCTGATGGCACGTCGTGGTGTGGTGGAGCTGGGTTCCGGGCTGTGGTCAGGCCGTGGCGGCGGGGCCGGCGACGCCGGTGATCTGGCCCCAGATTGCGAAGCGGACGGTCATCTCGGCGCGGTGGTTGTGTGCGGGCGTCAGATGGCGGCGGGGCCGGAAGTGGGGTGAGATGCCACTGAACCCGGAGAGGAACCGCTGTGCTCCGCCCACGGAGCGGAAGCCTTTCATCGCCCGTTCGTGTTACCTGGTGGGCTGGTGGCTGTTCTAGGGCCAATCGGGCGCCGGAACGGTGAACGAGAAGGACGCGGCTTGATCTCCAACTCACCTGACACCTAGGAATGGACGTCCCCGCAGTACGCACAGGGGGCGATCAGCTGGTGGCGCCTCTCCTCCGCGTCCGGCCGTGATCGAGTAGGTCACCGATCGTCGCGACCCCCTCCTCGATCGCCCGCTCGGGCACGCTTCCGAAGCCGAGCACGAGTTGGGGTGGGCCGGAGTCCGATGAGGTGCGGCAGGCGCTCATGCCGTACAGGCCGACGCGCCGGGTGAGGGCCTCGGCGATCACAGCCGTTTCACTTGCCCCGGCCCGCAGGTGGGCCACGGCGTGGAATCCCGCCGCGAGGCCGGTCAGGCGTACGTGTGGGGCGTGATCGGCGAGGGCGTCGCGCAGCGTCCTGCGGCGAGCCCCGTACAGGGTGCGCATGCGGCGCAGATGGCGGTCGTAGCGGCCCGATGCGATCAGCTGGGCGAGAGCGAGCTGGTCGAGGGTGGGCGTGCCGCGGTCGGCGATCCGCTTCGCCTCGGTGAGCGGCTCGGTGAGGGCCGGCGGGCTGAGCAGCCAGCCGATGCGCAAAGCGGGTGCCAGAGACTTGCTGACCGTGCCGATCGAGACCACGCGGTCGGCTGCGAGGCCTTGCAGGGCACCGACCGGCTCCCGGTCGTAGCGGAACTCGGCGTCGTAGTCGTCCTCGATGATGTACGCGTCGCGGCGCCGCGCCCAGGCAAGCAGCGCATGGCGGCGCTCGGGGGCGAGGAGGACTCCAGTGGGCCACTGGTGGGCGGGAGTGACGATCACCGCGCGGGCGCCGGTGGCTTCCAGGGCCGCCACATCGAGGCCGTGCTCGTCGACCGGGACGGGGACCGTGTCCAGGCCCGCCGCGAGGATCGCCGCATCTGCCGTGGCAGGACTGCCGGGGTCCTCGTGCGCGACGGCGCGGACTCCGGCACGGGCCAGTGTCTGCAGGGTGATGGCGAGCCCCTGGGCGTAACCGGAGCAGATGAGGGTGTGGTCCGGTTCTGCCGCTGCGGCGCGGATCCGACGCAGATAGGCGGCGACCACCGTACGCAGGGCCCAACTGCCGCGCGCATCACCGTAGTCGAGATGGGAGTTCGACATCGCGCGGGCCGCCTCCCGGACCGCCCACAGCCAGTCGGCGCGCGGGAACGAGGCCAGGTCGGGCACGCCGTGCCGGAAGTCGGCTATCAGGGAGGGAAGGTGAGCGGGCCGCTCGGCGGATCGCTCGACGGGGGCCGCGAGCGTACAGGCGGCGACGCGGGTGGCCGAGCCGATGCGGGTGACCAGGTAACCCTCGGCCTGCAGCTGGGCGTAGCAGTCCTGGACCAGGCCGCGGGACAGGCCCAGGGAGCGGGCCAGTTCACGTGAAGAGGGAAGGCGTTCGTCCACGGCGAGGCGGCCGCTGCGGATCGCGTCCCGCAACTGCCTCTCCACTTGGACGCGTAGCCGTTCACCGCTGGTCCGGTCGACGGCCAGCAACAACTCGGGGGACAGACCGGTCCACTGCACAGTCACGAAATTGGAGCTTACCGGGAGTCCGGTCGCTGCCCTAGCGTCGACGGTATGACTCCTTCCACCGGCCCGGACGCGAACTCCGCCTCGGACTCCACGGCTGCCACGGGCGTCACGGCCGCCCCTGCGACAGCCGTTGCTCCGACATCCCCTGTTTCGACAGCCGCGGCCGTCACGGCCAACGCTGCGACACTCTCCGATTCGATGCTCTCCGGGACGACGCCCTCCGCAGCACAGCGGCCGCCCCTCCTGAGCCGCCCCCTGTTGCTGCGGTTCGTCAGCGTGGTCGCGGTGACGCTGAGCTTCTTCCTGTTGCTGTCCGCCGTCCCCATGCACGTCGGTCACGGCGCGGCGGGGCTCGCGACGGGCGCGCTCATGCTGTCCACGACGCTGGGGGAACTGGTCGGGCCCTGGGTGCTCGGCCGGTACGGTCACCGGGGCCCGCTGGCCGCCGGGTTGTTCCTGCTGGGCGCTCCGGCGCTTGTGCTGCCCTATGACGACGGCGTGGCCTGGACCGCGGCTGTGTGCCTGGTACGCGGCCTGGGATTCGGTCTCACGATGGTTGCCGGCGGTGCCCTCACCGCAGCGCTGATCCCCGCCGAGCGCCGCGGCGAGGGGCTGGCCCTGGTCGGCGTGGTGGGTGGAGTGCCCTCGCTCGTCGCCCTGCCACTGGGGGTCTGGATGTCAGGCCACATCGGCTTCACCGCTGTGACGACGGCCGCGGGACTCGCTGCCCTGGCGGCGATCCCGACCGTCCCGGCCCTGCGCGAGGTGCGGACGCCGACGAGCCCTACAGCCGAAACCGAGAAGACCGATGCGCAGGCACTCGGCATGGTGGCCGCCATGCGGACAGCCGGGTTGCGGCGCCCCACGCTGGTGTTCGCCGCCACCGCGCTGGCCGCCGGGATCCTGGTGACGTTCCTACCGCTGGCCGTGTCGCACGCATCGGAAGGCATCGCGACGGCGGCGCTGCTGGTGCAGAGCACGACGTCCACGGTGGCCCGCTGGGTGGCGGGCCGCTACGGCGACCGGTGCGGCCCCGCGCGCCTGGTCGCCCCGGGCCTTCTCGCATCGGCGGCGGGCCTGTCGGCGCTAGCGGCAACGGGCAATCCCATAGCGGTACTTGCTGGTGCGGCGGTCTTCGGCACCGGCTTCGGCGTCGTCCAGAACGCCACCCTCACCCTCATGTACAGCCGCGTCACCCGCGCGTCGTACGGCACGGTCTCCGCTCTGTGGAACCTCGCCTACGACGGCGGCATGGGCGTGGGCGCCGCGGGCTTCGGCCTGCTCGTGGCACGCACGGGATACGCACTGGGGTTCGTTCTGACGGGAGTCCTGATACTCGCGGCCCTCGCACCGGCACGGCGCGACCGGCGGTGCCGGTGAACGGGGGTCCGGCTCCCGGCGTCGAGCACGACGGCGTCGGGCACATCCTGGTGCCAGTGAACGGGCGCTGCACCGCTCCAGGCATCGGGCACGACGGCGTCGGGTACATCGCCGTGCCGGTGAACACGCGCTCCACTCTCGGCCTCAGGCATGAGCACGCCATCGAGCACGTCGCGACGGAGCCCGGCTCGTAAGCACCGCTGCCAGCCTCTCCGACTCCGCGCTCCGCGCCCCCTCGATGTTGCCGGGGTGGGCGCGCGGCCACGTCCTGGCCCATGGGCCTGTGTGACGTTGTGATCAGCCAGTTGCCTTCAGCAGGTCGTTGATCCAGATCATTGAGGCACGGAGGTGGAGGCCGGCGAGGTAGCTCTC